>CAZMRZ010000067.1:7730-15228 GCA_964568835.1 uncultured Woeseiaceae bacterium
CCGACGATTGGGAGCAGTTCGAAATCAACGGGCTCCGCAACATGTTTTTCCATTAACTGTTAACTTTGCCGGTGTTGTCGGCAACCAAGAAGAGACTAAAAGCATGCACCAACTCTCCGGTATGGACTCGTCATTCCTGTATATGGAAACCGGCAATACGCCGATGCACATTGGTAGCCTCGCGATTTACGATCAAAGCACAGCGCCGGGCGGCAAGGTTTCCTTCAAAGAAATTCTGCAGTTTTTCGATGAACGTTTACACAAAGCGCGTGCGTTTCGGCAGCGGCTGGCCCGCGTTCCGCTCAGTCTCGATCATCCGTATTGGGTGGAAGATCCGGACTTTGATCTCGAGTTTCATGTTCGCCATATCGCGTTGCCCGCACCCGGCGACTGGCGACAATTGTGTATTCAGGCAGCACGCCTGCACGCCAGGCCACTGGATCGTAACAAGCCTCTGTGGGAAGCCTACGTTATCGAAGGGCTCGACAACGTCGCCGGAGTACCAAAGGGGAGTTTTGCACTCGTAACGAAAATACATCATGCCGCGATCGACGGGGTCTCTGGCGCTGAGATTTCGGCCGCCATCCATGATCTTGCTCCTGATTCGGACGTTGAAGAGCCGGACAAACCGTGGGTTGCAGAACGCATGCCGACCGGCATCGAGTTGCTAACCCGAAGCGCAGCGACAAGCATCGCTGCACCGCTGAAGTTCGGCAAGCTTTTGTACCGATCAGCGCCATCACTCGGGAAGGTAGCCGTTGGCCTGGCGACCAAACAACTCAAATTTCCGACGGGTGCTCCGAGAACGCGATTCAATCACAACGTGTCACCGCATCGTGTGTTCACCGGTCGGGCCTTTGACCTGAAAGAAATAAAGGCCATCAAGAACTCTCAGGAAGAAACGACCGTAAACGATGTCGTCGTTTCAATATGTGGCGGCGCGCTGCGCCATTATCTGGAAGATAAGAACGAGCTGCCGTCGGAATCACTGGTCGCGATGGCGCCGATGTCCGTAAGGCCGGCCGAAAAACAACAAGCGGCGGGAAACCTGGTCACGGCGATGAGCCTTCCTGTACGCAGCGATATTGCCGACCCGCTTGAACGCCTGATCGCGGTGAGCAAGGAAAGTAAGGAGGCGAAAAAGCTGACCTATACAATGGGCCCTCACCTGGCCGCAGACGCCGCTGAGTTCCTGCCATCGACGTTGTCCGGTCAAATCGTCCGCACCTTTGCCGACTTCGGACTGGTTGACCGAGTCCCGCCCATCGTGAATACGGTTATTACCAACGTCCCTGGACCGAATATCCCGTTGTATTCCATGGGTTCCCGCATGGTTGCGACCTTCGGGCTTGGACCGATTGTTCACGGTATGGGGCTGTTTCAGCCCGTTCTGAGTTACAACGATACGATCACGATTAGCGCAGTCGCAGATAGGAGCATGATGCCCGACCCCTCATTTTACGGTGAGTGTCTGCAACGAGCATTCGATGAATTGAAGTCGGCGACGATTGAGAAAACGACGAAAACGACGAAACCGAAGAAATCGAAGGCCAGCAATGTCAAAAATATTAGAAAAGCCGCCGGTTCTAAGGCTTAGCAAAGCGTTGTTGCCCTTCGAACATCGTTGCTACACCGGCCTGGTGTTGATGGTGATTTCCCTCGTCGCTTGCGGCGGAGGAGGCGGCAGCGATAGTGTCTCGCTACCGGTCACGCAACCGCCCTCGGTCGAAAATATCGCCGCACTCGAAGCGCGTCTCGGCGATCTGAATGTTAGCGATTACGCCGTCGTGATTGGTGACGAGAATGGCGTGCTGTTGTCGCGAGAGTTCGGCGACTTCTCTGTTACAGAAACCTACCTTATTGCCTCTGCGACCAAGTGGCTGGCGGCGATGGTCATCATGGACCTGGTCGAGCAGGGCGTAATGTCGCTCGATGACCGTCCGCAGGACTATCTAGCCTGGTGGACGAGTGACCCTGCCGATCCACGTAGCGAGATTACGCTCGAACAGTTGCTGAGTTTTACTTCGGGCTTCGATACCGGACCCGACGACGCGAGTTGCGTGACGGACGGCTCCATTACCCTCGACGACTGCGCCCGGGCTTTCTACGACGGTGGTCTGGCCTATCAGCCGGGTAGCACCTTCTATTATGGCCCGGCGCATCTTCAGGTGGCCGGTCGCATGGTCGAAGTCGTGACGCAGCTGGACTTTGCCGATCTCGCCTTTTTGCAGCAGACGTTGCGTTTTGGCCTGCAATCCACATTGTTTCTGGTACCCGTCGGCGCCAATCCGCGAATAGGGGGCGGCGCCGTGTCCAGTGCCGAAGACTATGGCGTGCTCATGCAGTCAATACTGAGCGGCGGCTATCTTAGTGGCGTGTTGGACGATATGGAGCGAGATCGTACCGGTCCGCCGGTCGTGATCGGTGCCCGTCCTTCCTCGATCGACAATAACAATGTTGATTTTCGCTATGCGCTGGGGCATTGGCGCGAGTGTGAGCAACCTGTCTGGGACAGCAGCTGCGATAACCGCCATCTGTCGTCGAGCCCCGGTGCGTTTGGCTGGAACCCGTGGATTGATTTCGATAACGGCTATTACGGCATCATCGCAATGCGGGAAACTCAGGTTAATGGTGGCTCCCCGCCCGACGCAAGTATCGCCTTTGCGATCACCTTGCGCCCGTTTATCGAAGCCGCGTTAACGGAGCTTCGCGCTCAGCAATAGTGCCGGATTGGCGCTATCACTGGGTATCTGGTCATAAGCGTCGCAATCCGATTGTGAAATTGACAGTGTGAAATTTTCTTTGTGAAATTTCATAGGACAAGCCGATAGAATGCGGCCCTATGGTTATTACGGAGAACAACATGTCAACGTACATGAAGGATATCGAAGCGGCAGCAGGCCTCGTACAGGATCATGGCAGTGCCTGGGATACGATTAGCCCGGAATACGTCGCTCGGATGAAGACTCAGAACCGTTTTAAGACGGGGCTGGAGATTGCGAAGTACACGGCCAACATCATGCGCGATGATATGGCTCGCTATGACGCCGATCCTTCCCAATACACCCAATCGCTGGGTTGCTGGCACGGATTTATCGGCCAGCAGAAGATGATCTCCATTAAGAAACACTTTGGCAGCACAGATCGACGCTACCTGTACCTATCGGGTTGGATGATCGCGGCGCTTCGCTCCGAGTTTGGTCCACTCCCGGATCAGTCGATGCACGAGAAGACAAGCGTGCCAGCGCTCATCGAAGAGCTGTACACATTTCTTCGCCAGGCCGATGCGCGCGAGCTCAGTGGCTTGTTCCACGATCTCGACGCGGCTCGCAAAAGCGGCGATGCCGTCGCAGAGCAGGGCGTGAAACAGCAGATCGATTCTTATCAGACACACGTTGTTCCTATCATCGCTGATATCGATGCCGGTTTCGGCAACGCGGAGGCGACCTACTTGCTCGCCAAGAAGATGATCGAGGCGGGTGCTTGTTGTATTCAAATCGAAAATCAGGTGTCGGACGAAAAACAGTGCGGCCATCAGGACGGAAAAGTCACGGTCCCTCATGAGGACTTTCTGGCCAAGATTCGTGCGGTTCGATACGCGTTCCTCGAGTTGGGCGTAGACAATGGCCTGATAGTCGCTCGAACCGACTCTCTGGGCGCTGGTCTTACGAAGCAGATTGCAGTCAGCCATGAGCCGGGTGACCTCGGTGACCAGTACAACTCCTTCCTGGACGTCGAGGACGTTTCACTTGAGGACATGAACAACGGCGATGTGTTGATCAAGCAAAACGGCAAGATCGTTCGTCCAAAAAGACTGCCGAGCAACTTGTTCGAATTCCGCAAGGGAACCGGCGAGGATCGCGTTATTCTGGATTGTATTTCGTCATTGCAACATGGTGCTGACTTGTTGTGGATCGAAACCGAGAAGCCTCATGTTGGTCAAATCGGTGCAATGGTCCGACGCATCCGGGAGGTCATGCCGAACGCGAAACTGGTCTACAACAACAGCCCCTCTTTCAACTGGACACTGAACTTCCGTCAGCAGGTTTTCGATGCCTGGTCAGAAGATGGCAAGGATGTATCAGCCTTTGATCGCGATCGTCTGATGAGTGTTGAATATGACGATAGCGAGCTGTCGAAAGAAGCCGATGAGCGCATTCGTACGTTCCAGTCAGAAGCCGCACGTGAAGCCGGTATCTTCCACCACCTGATAACGCTTCCGACCTATCACACGGCTGCACTATCGACGGATACGCTGGCGAAAGAGTACTTCGGTGATGCCGGCATGCTGGGATACGTTGCGGGTGTTCAGCGCGAGGAAATTCGCCGGGGCGTCGCATGCGTTAAGCATCAGAACATGTCGGGTTCCGACATGGGAGACGACCACAAGGAGTATTTCTCGGGCGATGCCGCTCTCAAGGCTTCGGGCGAAGATAATACGATGAACCAGTTCGCATGACGCTACATCAAGTCAACGAGGCGGCGGCTGGTCTGCATTTACCGGCAACAGCAACGGCCGATATTTGCGATGCCAACCTCGATGCCAAGGTTCTGCAGAGCCCATTCGTCAGCTACGGTGGCATTGACGATTGCACTGGTCGTGTCGAGACCCTATCGACGCGCTATGACAACACGTTGGTGAAGAAGGTGCTCAGAGAGCCGGGCGAAGGCCGCGTATTGCTGGTGGATAATCAGGGATCAATCACCTGCGCAATGCTCGGCGGAAATCTGGCGCGGCTAGCCGCCGACAACGGCTGGGCTGGCATCGTTATCAACGGTGCCGTCAGAGATGTCCTGGAGCTGAAGGAGGCACCATTGGCTGTATTCGCGCTGGCGTCTTGCCCGCGACGTAGTACGAACCGTGGAGCGGGTGAGCGAAATGGACCCGTGCGCGTGGGCGGCGAGCGTATTTGCCCAGGTGATTTGCTGGTGGCTGATGCGGACGGGGTTATCGTGCTGTCGGGACCGAACGCGTCAATAGAAGGGCGGTGAGTTAGCAAAAACAGCTCGAAAAGAAATCAGGGATTTTTTCAACCAAGCGGTGACTGCTTACGCGGTCACCGCTTTTTTCTTTTGCATTACCCGCGCGATGCTTGTAATCCTGTTTTGCGAGGCAAAAACAGTGGATACTTGCAGCCATCAAAAAAACCGACCGTTGGCATAGCGCCATGCTATGGAGCCGGCGATACCGAGGGGAAAGAAAAATGTCTGAAAATTCCTATTCAATGTTCAATGCGATGGTGGATATCATTGCCGCACCGGGCAAGGCCCTGGACGAAATCAAGTCACACACATCCTGGTTGTGGTGGCCTCTGATTATCACAGTATTGCTGGCTTCGGGTCTGATGATCTACTACTACAACTGGGTGGATTTTCCATGGCTGATTGAAGAAACCATCCGGCAGGTGCCCGCTGAGGACCGCGCTGAAGCCGCCGGTCCCATCCGTCAATTTATGTCGGTAGGTACCAGTACCTGGACCACCGTAGTCGCCATTCCGGTCGTATCCCTCATCATCTACGCCTTACAGGCAACTTATTTACACCTCTCCAACAAGCTAACCACCGGTGCGGAAATCGGCTTTGGTCAGTGGTTTTCATTCAGTGTCTGGACAGCATTTGTGGGTGTATTTGGCGCGCTGGCCGCATTTGTGGTGATCCTCATGGCGGATTCGAACCAACTGGCCGGAGACAAACTTCAAGTGTTGTCGCTGAATTCAGTGATCCTTCATGCGAGTCCCGGTGATCCGTTGTTTACCTGGGGCAATTCGCTGACGCTGATCAATTTCTGGACGCTTTTCCTGATGAGCATCGGCTATGCGCGTTGGACAGGTGCCACGATAGTGAAATCATCCATCATCGCGGTACTGCCGTGGGCGTTGATATTTGGTGTCTGGGCCGTAATGGCCTGACGGGACTGATAGATGAAGAAGATCCTGATTTTCGCCGGACTGGCAGTACTCCTGGTCGGCCTACCGTTGCTTTCGAAGTGCACCAGCGGTTCGGATGCCAAACAGGTTGAAGTTCAAAAGGTCGAGCTCAAACTGATCAAGAGCTCGATCCTGGCCTCCGGCACGCTCACGTTTCGCGAACAGGTGCAATTACGTTCCGAAGTCATCGGACAGGTTACCGAGCTGCACGTCGAAGAAGCGGACGAAGTGAAGAAGGGCGATCCGGTCATTACCCTGGAGCCCAAGACCTACCAGGCCCAGGTGGATCAGGCGGAGGCACAGGTTCGTATTCAGCAGATTGCCATTGAACGGCAACGTCTGTTGATCAATACGCTTGCCGATCGCTTTGAACGCCAGAAAGCGATGTTCGCCAAAAACCTGGTGGATACGGACAGCTACGAAGCGCTGAAAAGTGATCTGGCTTTGGCAAGAGTCGATCTTCGTTCCCTGCAGGAATCCCTTGCACAGGTCCGTGCCGCGCTCGATCAGTCTGAGGAGTTGCTTTCAAAGACACGCATCACGTCGCCGATAGACGGTGTTGTTATCCAGGTCGATATCAAGGTTGGCGAAACCGTCATCGCAGGCACCACGAATATCCCGGGCTCGACGATGATGGTGATTGCCGATCCCTCGGAAACGCTAACGGAAGTGCAGGTTGACGAGGCGGATATTGCTCAGGTTCGAGAAGGCCAAAGCGCCGATGTCTTTACAGCCGCTTATCCCGACACGCCGCTTTCCGGCACCATCCAGTCTATCGCGTCCGTTGCCCGGCAGACCCCGGGGCAGGCGAGCTTATCCTTCCTGGTGAAAATCCTGATGGATAAGCAGGACAGCATGAAAATACGTCCCGGTATGAGTGTGCGCGCCGATATCTACACTGAGAGCAGCGATGAAACGCTGGCAATTCCGGTGCAGGCGGTGCTCTACGATGAGGATACCGATCAGGATGACGAGGGCGAAGAGGAACAATCCTACGTTTTCGTCATTCAGGACGGAAAGGCGAATCGCAAAGATGTAGAGGTCGGAATTTCCAGCGATAGTGATCAGGAAATTACCGATGGCCTGGAAGAAGGTGAGCTGGTCATTATCGGACCTTACCGAATCTTGCGGCATCTGATGGATGGTGAAGATGTCGAGGAAGAGGAAGAGGATGAAGACGACGAAGTCACCGAGGACAGCAGCGACTGATGCAATCGGGTGACAAAGAAACACCGGTTATCCAATTGCAGAATGTCTACCGGACCTACGAGATGGGTGATCAGTCCCTCAATGCACTCGATGGTGTGGACCTGGAAATCTCGCGCAATGAGTACATTGCCATCATTGGCGCTTCCGGCTCTGGCAAATCCACGATGATGAATATCATCGGTTGTCTGGACAAAGTTACCAGCGGCGACTACTGGCTCAATGGCACCAATGTCGGCGACATGAGCGAGGTAGATCTGGCAAAAGCTCGCAACCGTGAAATCGGTTTTGTGTTCCAGAGCTTCAATCTTCTGGCACGCGCATCGGCCTTGAAAAACGTGATGCAACCGCTGGTCTACCGCCAG
>CAZMRZ010000068.1:0-14742 GCA_964568835.1 uncultured Woeseiaceae bacterium
GGACCTACTGATTACAAATCAGTTGCTCTACCAACTGAGCTACGCCGGCTTGGCCCTCGAAAGCGTCGAGGGAGGCGGATTATTCCGGTTTAGAGACCATCTGACAAGGGCTTTGCGCACTATTGAGGACATGTGGCTGCATCGCGGAGCAATACTCGCTCCTGACCGTATTTTTCGATGATCGCGCCCGCCCCTTTGCCGGGCGGCAAACCGATGTCGACGAAGAAGACACTCCGCTCCTTGGTGCTTGGAATTATTTCGGCTGGAAGATCCAGGGACCGTGCCTGGAGTTCGATTTTCTCGGCGCCAGCAGCATCGCTAAATAGCCCAAGCGATATCTTCAGATCCTCGGTATCCGTTCGATCCAGGTATGCGTCATGCAGTCCGCCCGCATTCAATTGCGCCAGAACATCTTTGCCCGCCGCCTCATCGGCGATATTGCGAATCCAGACCCAGTGCCCTACGAAGACCTGGCCCCTGGTCGCTCGAAGCCGCACTTTCATGCCTTCGTTCGAATATTCAAGCACGGCCGAATCAGCATCATCGCTATCGCGAAATGGACCAATGCTCACGCAAGATCGTCCAACGACCGCTTCAAGTGCCGACGGCTCACCTGAGCCCAGCACCGCACCGACGCTCGCTACCGCATCACTATCTCGACCTGTAGTGACGTCGAGTGGCGGACCCAAATCCGACTCCTCGACAATGGCCACACCCGGCTGGGACTCTTCTTCAGTGGACAATCCCCACATCAGGTAAAGGATGTTGGCGAGCAGCAGGATAAGCAGAATATTCTTCATTGAGCATTTTCCAACATATGTGCGAGCCCATTAAGAACCAGATGCGGGCGATGCACCGGCGTCTCCTCGAGCGCCCCAAGAATGCGCGTCGCACCACCACCGGTCAAGATGATCGTCGGGTCGTAAGCGCTTGATCGCAACGTTCGAATCGCTCTCTCAATGGCACCTACAACTGCATTCTGTGCGCCTTCGCGCACCGCCGCCGTCGTATTTCGCCCAAACATCTTAAGGTCGTTCGATGATTGTTTGGCAGCAACAGATGTCAGCGGTATGTCGCTCGTCGCTGTTGCCAGTGCGCCCAACATTGTCGCCACTCCCGGAATGATCTGGCCGCCAAGATGAATGCCATCATCATCGATGGCGTCCAAAGTCAGTGCCGTCCCGGCATCAACAATCAAGCACGATGACTGTACTTCCGCCCAGGCACCAATCATCGCCACCCAGCGATCAACGCCGAGCAGCCTCGGCTGTCGGTAGCTATTTGTCACACCCCATCCCCGCTTTGCGCTGCGGGCAAAATGAACATCAGCATTACAGTGCATGCCAACGACGCCCGAAAGGCGGGTGGCAAAACTGGTGCCGGCGACATTGCACGCGCGAACTGCATCCACACGACGAGGCAATTTCGTCGTCAGGAAGGTCAGCCCTTGCTCACGTATTTTTTCCTGCGAAATGTGCCCGGTTCGACGAATAACGCCGTCATCCAACACGCCCCACTTCAAGCGCGAATTGCCGACATCGAGGAGCAATACGCTCATCGTGGGTTTGCTCTCGGCCCGGCGATCACGATCGTTCCTGAGCTTACTCGACGAATACCGGATTCCGGCGTATCAACGAGCAACGCGCCGTCGCCTGCCACGCCAGCACCGATGCCCGAGAATTGCCGATCCGCGGTGTCGATCGTAATTTCTCTGCCGAGCAGCCAATCGTATTCGGCCCAGCGAGCCGCGATCGCTGCAAACCCGGACGCTTCGTAGTCGACGAATGCCTGCAGCAAATGCTCCGCCAATTTTCCGGCCGCTTCATCATGAGATGGCGCAGTTTCACAGATGCTTTTCAGATCCACGACCTGTCGGGCCCAATCCGTTTCCAGTCCAAAATCGAGCTTGCTTGGCAAATCCAGGTTTACGCCAACACCAGTTACAACTGTCACGGCGCTGCCCGATCGATGCTGGACTTCGGTGAGAATACCGCCGAGTTTGCCATCACGAGCGACGAGGTCGTTTGGCCATTTTAACTCTACGTTGTTTGCCCCGAGTTCTTCGAGGGCGCCGATAACGCCAACACCGAGTGCTAGCGTCAAAGCCGGAAGGTTGTCTGGCGCTGCAGCGAACGTATACGCGGCTGACAGGCACAGTCCAGATCCCGGCGGCGACTGCCAGGTCTTGCCGTGGCGACCTCGACCCGCGGTCTGATTACTCGTTGCGGCTATGCTGATCATCCCCGGCGCAGGGCCCGGTTTCTGCATGAGATAGCTATTGGTTGAATCGATCTCGGCGAATACTTCGATACTCGCTAGCTTCTCGCTCGCAGGGTGCTCCGCAAACTGCCGGATCGCCTCGGCGTCAAGATGAGTCATTGCTCGAACCGGGGTCTTTTCGACGGAAGATCATAACGCGAGTATTGCGATGTTCCGTGCTATCTCGCATGCGTTGAATATTGGAGCGATGCCAGAAAATGATCAGCATAGCCATAACCACCGTGTAGATGAATAAGGGCTGTTCTTCGGGCAAAACGACAACAGCAAGATACACCGGCAATGCCGTCGCAGCGCTCATCGTGGCGAGCCCGACAAATCCCGATACAACGAGCACCCAGGCCCACACGAACAGAACACCGAGGATCAGGTTGGGACTCAGAATCGCCAATGTGCCTACGAACGTCCCTGCACCTTTGCCACCTTTGAAATTGTGGTAAAGCGGCCAAACGTGTCCCAGTACTGCCGCCGTCGCGCAGCAGATCGTTAGCCAGGTTCTGGACAACATCGGATCTTCCGGAATGAATGGCAGGCTGAGTTCCGGAACGACACCAGCCCCGATAGCGCCTTTGCCAATATCGATAATCACAACGCCGAGCGCAAACAGGACGCCCTGGGTGCGCAAAGCATTGGTACCGCCCGCGTTACCACTGCCCATCGTTCGGATGTCAACGCCGCCTCGCAATTTGCCCATGACCATCGCGCCCATTAAGGAACCGACGAAATAGCTGATTAAGAATTTGACACCCAATTCCAACATTAAGCTCGTACACCTTTGCGAGACCGGTCGCTCACATTGTAGCATCGGCCCATGGCCGCAGATACGACACACCTGTTTCTAAACCCAACCGCCGGTCGCGGTCGCGCCGGAAAACGTCAACCAGGAATTCTTGAGCTATTGAGTCGAAGCGGACTCGATGTTGAGTATCACGCGAGCCGATCGTCTGGTGACCTCGAAACACAGGTGCAGGAACAGGTTGATGCGGGTGCAACTCGCGTTGTGGTCGCTGGTGGCGACGGCAGTATCCACGAAGCGGTCAACGGCATATTGCACTCGGAGCAACACGCCGCCTTGGGCGTCATCCCTACCGGAACTGGAAACGATTTCGCAAAAGCGTGCGGTATCCCTTTGAACTGGGAACACGCAACGCAATTGCTCGCCGATCGTCTTATCGCAAATGAATCACCGAGAAAGATTGATGCCGGACGATTCAATAATCGCTTTTTTGCGAACGGAGCGGGCATCGGCTTTGATGCCACAGTTACACGGATCGCGCAGTCGATCCGGCTGCCGATCGGCGACCTGGTCTATTTACTCGCGATCTTCCGAACCATGGCGGGCGGCATTGCCAGTCCGCAACTGCGTATTTCAGCCGATAACTACGTATGGGACGGGCCGCTCACACTGGCGGCAATAAGCAACGGGCCCTGGGTGGGTGGCATGTTTCACATCGCCCCTATGGCCAGCAACTCCGATAAGGTCCTCGAATTGCTAATCGCGAAACCAGTAACACGGCGACGAATAATGACCTTATTACCCAAGTTGATGAGCGGGAATCACATGCAGGAAGCGGAAATTGTTCACCGTTCGATTACCAAGCTCTCGATCCGGTCAGAATCACCCATACCGTCTCATCTGGACGGCGAAGTTCAGGCTTTGCAAACCGATTTTGAGCTGGCCGTGTTACCGGGCGCCCTGGATTTGCTTTGATGAGGGGCGCGACCCGAGATAGATAGCGACCAGCGCAATACCGGCACCCACCAACTCAGTGGCTGTCATTGCTCGATTGAAAAACAACACGTCCCAGACGAAGCTGAGTGTCGGTTGCAGTAACAACGCAAGTCCCGCCTCTACCGCTGATACCTCGGACAGACTGCTCGCAATGAAAAGCCAACCCAGGCAGTGAGACAACACGCCGTAGGCGACAAGCCAACCAAAATCTTTGTAGCTCGTTATCACCAACGACTCCCCTTCCCCGAGAACAATCAACGCCATCATCGCCGCGCAAAATACAGACACCACGGCCATCTCGCGCGTCGGAACGCGGAAAGTAGACGTTTCGCGAATCAGCCGTAGCGTCAACAAATAGGCCGCGTACGCTACTGCGGTCAGCAGTCCCAACACAACGCCAAGCCTGTAATTGTCGGGCAGCGTTTTCCAGTCAAAGCCAACGATGAGCGCAAGACCGAGAAACGCGAGCGGCACCGCAACGAGCTGCGCTGGCCGGGGCACTTGCCGCAGGAAAACGATTCCAACAATCAGCATGATGAAAACCTGAAAATTGGCCAGTAGCGTCGACAGGCCAGGGCCGATGTAAATAATGCTGCGATGCCAGAACCACAGATCGAGGACCAAAAAAAACGATGCGACGACGAGCAGCCACCAGGCACGCCTGGAAAGGTGCAGCCTCCGCCGCGTCACCAGCAGATAAATGACCAGCGCGGCACCGCCAAACAACACCCTATAGAAGCCACTTGTCGACGGAGCAACATCGACAAGCCTCACCCAGACGGGCGACAAGCTGATTAGCGCGGCCCCAATAAAGAGTCGTATTCGAGGATTACTTATTATTTTCATGGGCAAAAAAGCAGTGTTTACATTCTTCGCCTATCGCAGGCTGGAAGGATTCGGGCCGGACCCCGAAGTTAGGGATGAGGATCTAGGCTCCTAGCCAATCATCGCGTCGGGATTTCCGCTCGTCGATTTCTTCGGTTTGTTCTAAGCAACAGGTATTGGTCGGCGCTTCCGCCCACACCAGCTTCAGCGTCAGCAACTCATCGCCCCGGAATACTGTGAGCGTTGATTTGTCGCCGGGCCTGTAACGGCGTATTCGAGAATCGCTCCCCGAGACATTGGCACGTAACCCGTCCAGTGCGATGAGCTCGTCACCGGGAGACACACCGGCGTTCTCCGCCGGGCCGTCATTGGTCAGGCTCACGAAGACAGGCTGGCCCGCGCGGTTAGCAAGAGCGGCTCCCAACCACACGGCCGGCGTTTCACTATCGTCGGCGTTGGTGCCACCTTTGTCTTTTCGACCCTTCGATTTTCGCAGGCAATAATCGACTCCATGCCCGTGCAACAATCGCTCCAGCGGCAGTTCACCGGTTCCACGAACGGTGGCGTCGAAAAAGTCGACAAGATCGAGACCCGAAACCTCGCAACAGACTTCCTCGAGTCCGCGCTCCGGCATACCTTCGCCGGATTCGCCCCACTTGTCCCAACAGGCTCGCATGACGTCATCAAGTGAGATTCGTCCCTCTGTCTCGGACCGGAGTTTCAAGTCGAGCGCCAAGGCGATCAAGGCACCTTTCGCGTAATAACTGACGATGGCATTGCCGGCGTTCGCGTCCTGCTTATAGAATTTAGTCCATGCGTCAAAACTGGATTCCGCAACACTCTGCCGACGCCGGCCTTGGCCGCGCAATACCCGGGTGATTGTTTCGCCCAGCAACTGCAGATAGTCGCTGGCGGGAATCAACCCTGATCGCACCAGAGCCAGATCATCGTAGTACGACGTAATGCCTTCGAACACCCAGAGTAGTTCAGTGTGTGATTCCTGCATCAGGTCATACGGCGTAAATACCTCCGGCTTCATTCGCTTCACGTTCCAGAGATGGAAGTACTCGTGGCTTATCAGTCCAAGAAGCGTTCGATACTCAGGCGACACACCCTCGTCACCGCGAATCGGAAGACTGTCGCGCTTACAAACCAGGCTCGACGACCATCGATGTTCAAGCCCGCCATATCCGCTACCCGGGGCGTGCAAGAGAAATACGTAGCGATCCAGGTCACCGGGAGCGCCGAGCATCTTCATGTGAAACGAGCAAAGAGTCTGCAAATCGTGGCACAGACGCGCCATATCCGCTTTGGTGTTACCTCGAATCGCGACGACGTGAGGAATTCCCGCTACCTGGAACTCGCCGATCGAAAGCTTGCCAATTTCAACGGGATGATCGATCAGCTCGGCGTAGTCATTCGCTCGGTAGGTTCCGAAGCCATAAGGCTCGGCACTCAAACGGTTCATCGACGTCCCAACTCGCCAGTCTTTGGCCTCTGGCGAATCGGCGCCCATGATGTCGAGCTCGCAGGCGGAGCCTTCCTGACCGACGACTGCGGGAAAGACACAAGGGCCATTGAAATAGGCGTGAGTATTGTCCAGATGAGCACCACGAACACTATCGTCGTGTGCGTAGATTTCCAGAATCAAAGTAACAGCTCGATCAGTCGCCTGCGTTTGCCAGCGACTCTTATCGAGCTTGATTACCGCGAGTCCAACGCCACCGGCTTCCGCGCGGATCGCGACCACGTGCCGAGCGTAGTCGCGAATCATGTAGCTTCCGGGAATCCAGGCGGGCATCGCAAAGATCTGGCCTGCCGCGTCCGGATCTGAAACGCTTAGTCTCACCTCGAACAGGTGTGCGCCGGCATTGAGCGGGCGAATACTGTATCGGTGCGGATCGCTCACGATATATCCTACCGAACCGGTTCGGTCAGTTTGAGCGTCAGGCACTTGGCAGATCCGCCAGCCTTCAAGAATTCGGAGAGCTCTACTTCATGAACGCTAAAACCGGCGAACATCAAACGTGCTTTCAGAGAGTCTGAGGCTTTGTTCAAAATCACCTGATCACCAATATTCACCGCGTTGCACGCGAAATTCCCGGCATCTGCCGTATCAACGATAATTCGCTTGTGTGGCGGAATTCTACTTTCGATGGCGATACGTGAATCGTAATCAAAGGCCGGTGGGTGATACATAAGAAACCCGTCTGATAGCGGACAGAAACAGGTATCAATGTGATAGAAGCGTGCGTCGGTCAGCCGTATTGATACAACCTCGGTGTCGAAAAAATCGCCGATTTTGGAATGCGCTTCGATTTCCGTTCTGAACCCGTACCCCGTCCACAGCCAGGGGCCACCGCGGTCAACCAGACAATCGCCTGCGCCTTCAAAGCCGATGTTCTCATCCAGACCCAGAAGATCGAAACCGTTATCGCTAAACCACTTTTTGAAATGTTGTTCTTCCGGTCGACGTTCGTGCGGCATGAAATGACTGGCAATGGCTTTGTCGCCATAAACGACGCCCGCGTTTGCCGTGAATACCATATCCGGCAATTCCGGTTGCGCATCCATAATCACTATGTCGGCAAATTCACCGAGCTTGTTTCGCAGCTCGTCCCACTGCTCACGAGCGCGCTCCAAACTCAGCGTTTCTTCGTGCCCGGCCATCCAGGGGTTGATGACATACTCCACCGTAAAGAAATCCGGTGGGCACATTAAGATCTTGTCTTTACTCATTATTATTTATCTTCTTTCCGAGGGTCCAGAATAGCAAAACGGGAGCCGGTCACCCGACTCCCGTCCTGTTGATTGGATGAAATTCGGCGCTAGCGCTATTGCCTGTCCCCAAGATGCATCAGCGGCAACGGACTCGGGCTCGAGCCGTCCAGGAAGTAGATCTTGCTCGCCGGATCCTTGGAAATTTCTTTTAGCGCTTCGAGTGACTGCAACTGAATATACGCCGGATTGTTCGAGGCCGCATTATTGATTTGAGTAATCTCATAGGCCTGAGCGTCCGCCAGAATCCTCACTCGTGCTGCGTCTTCCTCGGCCGCCTCACGACCCGCCTGCGCGGTTGCCACTACCTGTTGCAGCTCGGTTCGAACACGCTCCAGCTCAGCCTTCTCTTGCTCAACCGCTTGCTCACGTTCTTTCTTCTGTTCGATCGCCAGCACGATGAATGGCGGGAGGGTGATATCGCGGATCAACACTTCGGAAACGATAATACCCTGCTGCTCCAGATCATCTCGAAGCCCATCTGTCAGCGCAGTCTGCAAAATCTCCTGAGTCTCCTCCAAAAAGAAGTCCTCAGCTCGGCGAACACTCTTGCCTTGTTCACGCAACAAAGAGCGTAACTTCGGGACGAGATGCACGCGGACTGCCGCTTCCGCTGTACCGGTCGCACCGAGAATCTTGGAAGCCATTGCCCCGTCAATACGATATTGCACGCTGACGTCGAGTTTGGTTTGCAGCTGATCCTGACTCGGAACGTTTGCGGTTTCCAGATGCGTTTTCTTACGCGCATCAAACATGGTCCACTTGTACAGCGGGTTAACAGGGAAATGCAGGCCTTCCGGATAGCCCTCGATTTGCGCCTCACCGAACAATGTCGCAACGCCTACGTGGCCGACCGGTACCGTCTTGTAGATATTCATGATGATGACAACAGCGGCAAGTACGCCTATCACTATCAGTACAAGTGTCTTGCTGGGGTTTGATTGAGCCATGGAGTTTCTCCGCTTCGCACGACGTGCATGAGAGTTAATATTTATGGGTGAATTCAAGGATTTAAAGGCCTGAAACGACGCCTACTATAGAGTCGGTAGATGAACTTCTGCGAGCATACACCGAACGCTTCCGCCAGCGGAACTTTCGATATTCTCGATGGGCGAGTGAACGACTTTGCCATTCAATCGGAGGGTTTTCCGCTGATTCGAATCCAGCGACTCCCAGGCCTGAGTCGACATCGCGACGACCCGCTCACCGGCCTTATTTCGAAGTTCGAGCATATTTCCGGCGAACGCATCAAGCTGGTCGTAGCTCAGGCTCAGAACTTCATGCCCGGTATCCCGAAGTCTGGCGAGTACGGCTTTACGTTGGTCTTCGCTCACAATGGCTTCATCGCAAATGACCGCCATCGCTTCTCCGACGTTCATGAGAACGTTCGTGTGATAGATCGGGACGCCCTCTCGATCAACGGCGTTGAATGACACGACGTCATAATCCATTTGTTGTGCAAAATCGCCGAGCGGATCGAGCTGAGTTCGTGACGACAGGCAAGCGTAGGCAACTCTGTTGGGGCGATCCAGCACCATGCTGCCAGTGCCTTCCAGGTAGTGCCCGGCGTCCTCGTGTTTACTCAGATCCAGGATTTCCGTGACGTGAAACCCGTGCTCGGCAGCCATACTGTCAATAATGTCTGCGCGACGCTCGGTTCGACGGTTCGGTGCCTCCATCGGATACAGCACGACCCGGCCGTCCGCGTGAAAGCTGACCCAGTTATTTGGAAACACCGAATCGGGCGTATGGGGCTCCGACGTATCATCAATCGCCACAACATTGACTCCGGCGGCGCGCAGCGAATCGACCAGTCCCTCGAATTCTCGCGCAGCTGCTTGCTGTTGCTCATCCGGCGTCGCGGTCGAGCGAGCCTGAAAGAGGTTCGACTCCGACGTCATCGGGTTACTTTCGAAGCGTATCGGACGAATCATCAGGACGGTGGATGCTAGTTGTGATTCTGGCGTGTGCATCGTGCATTATATGACTGTGATGGACCGTTTTCGCAATGCTGTATTAAATCCTGCCTGGATTTGCTTTCTTTGGGTCGGCATGACTGTTGGCGTGTCCATGCTTGCTACACCTGTTCGATTCACTGCAGAGACCATTACGCGGCCAATCGCTTTGGATGTCGGCCGTGTCGTATTCGCGGCGCTGAACAAAGCGGAACTCGCGGCCCTTGTTATCTTGCTCATCATTGTGCGCGCATCCGGGCGCGCCGCGAAATACTGGGGTATCTGCGGTGCACTTGCTTTGATAGTGATCGCTCAAGGTGTTTGGTTGATTCCAGAGCTCGCGGAGAGAACCGATATGATTATCAGTGGCACGGAGCCACCCAAGTCCTACGCCCACGCCATCTACTCGTCGCTCGAGTTAGTGAAGATCGCACTGCTGTTTTACCTGGGATTTTGGTCATTGAGCCATTCTCAGCGGATACCAAATTAATCAGGCTGCAGCGCTGGGTCGACTCGAAACCGACTGATACCAGCGCTGTACGTTGGATAACTCCTCGGGCATCGGTAACTTGATCCAGGCAGAAAAATCGACGACCACCATCGCAGAGATATCCGCGAGCGAGTAGCTATCACCGGCGACGAACTCATTCTCTGCAAGTTGGTCGTCGAGCCGGCCGAAAAACTGCTCAACCCTGCCTCGCCCCCGAACGGCCAGTTCCGGTATCTGTGGGTAAGTAATCAGGCCGGTCAACGCGCGACCTTTGAGCCCTTTTGCGGAATTTCGAAACGCATCGGCCACTGCCCAAAGGCCCTGTTGCTCGACTTTGGCGTTCCACATCAGGACGCTCGCTTTTTCCTCGTCTGTAGTCCCCATGAGCGCGGGCTTTGGATTTTGCGCTTCCAGATAGTGGCAAATAGCGACCACCTCACTGAGGCAAACGCCACTGTCCAAAGCCAGCGCCGGCACGACGCAGTCCGGATTGACCGCCTTGAATGCATCGCTGAACTGCTCACCGTTGCCCAGATCAACCTGTACAGTCTCAACTTCGATGCCCTTTTCCGCCATGAATATGCGTACCCGTCTTGGGCTGGGCGCCGTTTTGCAGTCGTAGAGTTTCAAACTATTTCTCGGCGGCATTCGCAGCGTCGAAGACCGTCTGCGAGTTTTGATTGAACATCATCGCTCTCGCTGAATCGTTTTGCCTTTCGTTACGTTTCCAGTCTTGGCCAAGATCAACACCCTTACGAACGGCCGGGCGCTCCTTCAGATTGTCAAACCAGCGGCGAAGATTCTCGAATTTATCGAGATCATTACCGAGGCGTTTGTACGGTAGCACCCACGGGAAGCTCGCTATATCTGCAACAGAGTATTCGCCTGCGAGAAACTCCCGGTCGCGAAGTCGAACGTCCATAACCGCGAGTAATCGATCGTATTCATCGAAATACCGTTGCTGTGCATAGGGCACAGGTTCGCGCGTGTAATTGACGAAATGGCTCAGTTGTCCTGCCATGGGACCGAGCCCCCCGGCCTGCCAGAACAACCATTGCAGCACATCGAATCTTTGTGCCTGTGATTCGGGCAGCAACATTCCGGCTTTCTCAGCGAGGTAGACCAGAATTGCGCCACCTTCAAATACGGACACGCCCGTGTCGCTGTCAACAATGGCCGGCATACGATTGTTCGGCGCAATCTTCAGGAACTCGGGGGCGAATTGATCACCCTCGCCGATTCTGACTGGAATCGTGTTGTAAGGAAGATCACACTCTTCAAGCATGATCGATATTTTGTGGCCGTTGGGTGTGGGCCAATAGTAAAGATCAATCATATCTTGCAGTATAAGGTGATCTAACGGGAACTTGGTAACAGCATGACCGAGACGCAAACAGAGGCGATTGAATTACGGTCGTCCGACGAACACAGCATTCATGGAACGCACTGGCGAGGGCAAGGCGAGGCTCGAGGTGTTATTCAGATTTTTCACGGACTCGGTGAACACCACGGGCGTTACGAACGATTCGCGGATTTGGCAGCCGCTCGGGGATTATCCGTGGTCGCCCATGACCATCGTGGCCACGGTCAGCACGCCGATGAACTTCGACATCTCTCGGCCACGGACGGATGGCAGTTATTGGTCGACGACGGATTGAAGGTCAACGACATGATTGGCGATCAATATCCGGGCATCCCAATCATATTGATCGGTCACAGCATGGGTTCCTTTGTCGCACAGTCGTTTTCGATCCTCCACGACTACAGGCTGACGGCGCTCGCCTTATCGGCATCAAGTTGGCCCGCACTCGGCAAGATCATTCCCGGTCAATTCCTGGCGCGCATTGAAAGCTGGCGCCTGGGCGTTCATGGCAAGAGCGCCCTGTTGAACAAGATGGGATTCGACGCCTTCAACAAGCCGTTTGAACCGGCCCGAACGGAGCTTGACTGGTTGACGCGCGACGAAGCGGAGGTCGATAAATACATCAACGACCCGCTGTGTGGTGGGCCCTACAGCTGTGGTCTGTGGCGCGCATTGATGGGAGGCCTGAGAGGCATTGCATCGGACAAGGCGTTGCAGCGAATCCGCGGTGAGCTTCCTGTTTTGCTGACCGGTGGCGCCAATGATCCTGTTGGCGGCGACCGTGGAATATCGGAGCTGGCGGTGCACTACACGCGATCGGGCCATACGGACGTTACTGTCAAGACCTACCCCGACGGGCGACACGAAATGTTCAATGAAAACAACCGTGTGGAGTTCACCGGCGACGTTCTCGATTGGGTCGAGAAGCAGCTACCAATCGTAGCTGAGACTTAAGCTAACCTGTCTTCCGCTCGCCGGAGTCCCGGGGAATGGCTGATATTCCGAGTCGGTCAGATTATCAACAACCAGTGCAGCACCCAATGGTCGATTCCCGGTTGATGTCCAGACTATGGAAGCCGCCGCGAGATACGTCGAATCGTCGCCGACTCGAAGAGGATTATCTTCCTGGTCGCGATACTCGTTATCGAGCCGCAGCTCAAAGCCCTGAGCGAATCGGTAGGCAAGCGCCAGCGTTGCTCGGTGCTTCGCAAAATTGAGTGCGTAAAAACTCGCATCAACCTGCGCCGAACCGTAGTCCGCATCTTTGTGCAATGCGGTATAGCCAATTGCCAGATCGACTGAATCCCAGGTACGGACAAAGAACAACTCGGCACCAGACACATCAATGTCGACGGAATTGGCCTGCCGTGAGAACGGGGCGCCGGATGCGTATGTCCAATCGACAAGATCATCATCCCGACGACTGAACAACGTTGCTCGGAGCTGCCAGTCGTTTGAAACTCTCTCAATCGACGCGGACAACTGCTTCGCTTTTTCGCGCCCAAGCAATGCATTGCCACCGAACAGCCCCGTAGGGTTCGAGTTCAGCGCGGTGTATCCGGGCACTTGCGAGGTTGCAGCATACTCGAGCGAATAGCCTGTTGATCCACTCGAGCTTGCCTGGCTCAAAGTTACGCCGAATAATGGCGAAAGCGCCTGATCATCGCGATCGCTATAGTCGTAGGTCGCGCCAAAACGCCAGACGAGCGTATTGCCGCTGGCAAGATCTGTCTCGATCGACGGAACAACGGACAAAGTTGCGTAAGCTCGA
The DNA here is from genome assembly GCA_964568835.1 of uncultured Woeseiaceae bacterium. Lineage (GTDB taxonomy): Bacteria > Pseudomonadota > Gammaproteobacteria > Steroidobacterales > Woeseiaceae > UBA1847. Next base: position 13,192 of record CAZMRZ010000068.1, read on the forward strand.
TCATCGAACTGACCGTTTGTGAGATCTGTCGAGCGCACAAGCTTGTCCGCAGTCAGTTGGCCACCAAAACGCCACGAAATGGCACCGACCTGCTGCAAACCTTGAAAGCCCAAAGCCATGACTTTTGTCTCGTGTTCGAATGATCCGGGCACGCCCGACTCAATATTCGTCCGATCGAAATCGTAATCGTCAACAAGGCGTCGATAAAAACTACCAATTTCGAACCAGTCATCACCGGATGTGCGACGGTGATTGGCGACGATCAGAGTTGTCTGCGTGTCGTCGATTTCCGGCAACGATGCGAAGCCTGTATACGCGCCGGGCCAGCCGAAAAACTTGTCCTGATAGGCGACAATGAAATCGGTTTGCGTTTCGGCGCCTGCATGTTGCAGTTGGATATTAGCCCTCGCAAACTCATGGTCGCCATTAGCAATGCTCCCGTCGCCTTCGGATCTTGCCATCGATACCGCAATTCCCACTTCGTTGCCCGACGAGTTGGGCATCACTTGACCGAATCGCAATGACTGAAAATTCAGATTGTCGCTTCCAGCGCCCAGGGCGACGCTGCCGCCGTCGGCGACCCGTCCGATTCCGTAGGAAACAGTCGCAACCGCGGAATTGAATCCTTCCACGGCGCTATCGACTCCCGTGTAGATCACAGGTGATGACAAGATTGAAGGATCGATGGGCAGCTCAGCGACGTAGTGTCCGGTTTGCGGATCGGTGATCGTCACAGCGCCAAGCTTGAATCCGGTGTTTTCAAATAGGCCGCCACGCACAGTCACGTCGGACTGGCCCTCCGCGATGCCACGGGATTGAAGCTCCGTCAACGGGTCAAATCGAAGCGCTGTCGCAGTGGCCGCATAGGAACTGGCCGGTCGATCATTGGCAACGCGGTTAGCTGTTACGGTGATTTCGGATATATCGCCTTCCGAACCATCGCTGACTTCATCAGAGTAAGCATTGGACCAAATGACGGATAGCAGCAGTGCTGCTTTGAGCGCATGGGTGGCGTGCATTGAATCTTTTCACTTGGATGGGCAGTCCCTGACGGGAAGCTGCGTGCTGGAATAGTGTGTAATAACGGGCCGAAGTATACCTGTTCTTTTCAATCGTCAGCGCCCCGTGAAGATAAGAAGCACAACATGACGTGTCCGTATAAATCGCAATTGCACCAGGCTAATCGAGGCGTAATGTTTATAGGGTGGCTTTCAATCGGCCAAGCCGGCCGTAGGAGGTACTGATGCCCATCGTCAACGTACTCATCATCGGCGCACTCATCGCAACCGTCGTCGTCCTCGCCCTTGGCTTAAGTTCCATGGCCCGTGGCGGGACATATGACAAAGAACACGCCGAAAAATTCATGTGGGAGCGCGTAGCCCTTCAGTTGCTTGTGGTCATTCTTCTGGTTGCGGCAGCGGTAGTTTACAACACGTAGTTCGGACATAAAAAAAGCCGCTACCTTTCGGCAGCGGCTTTCTATAAATAAATCCTGACGGTGTCCTACTCTCACATGGGGAGACCCCACACTACCATCGGCGCTGAGCGTTT
>CAZMRZ010000069.1:0-14582 GCA_964568835.1 uncultured Woeseiaceae bacterium
GTAGCAGCCGCCCAAACTATATCACTCGAATGGCTGCTTTCGGTTGGTGGTCTCAACCGATTTTAGGCGCATAGCGGCGTTTCGAGTACACTATGGTCGATGACCGGACCAACCGACGGAGCACCTTTATGAAATGCGTATACGGCGCGTCATCTAGCATCGAAGCACACCTTGTCTTGCACCAGCTGCAGCAGGCGGGCATCGAAGCAATGATCGAGGGTGAATATCTGCAGGGCGGCGTCGGTGAGCTGGCCGCCATGGGCAACGTTCGAGTCATGGTCAATTCGAAAGACATGACCACGGCGAAAGAAGTTATCGTCGACTGGGAAGCCGCCGAGGGCTAGTCGCGTCAATTGATCGCAGTGACAATCCGATTCGCAGTTTCAGGTCGTTGTCTCGAAACCTGACTTCATCGCTGCTGACCGGGTTGTGCATTTCCCGCATTACCGCTTTCGCAACCAACGCCCAACTCCTTTGCACAAAATCGGGATCGCCACGGTCTACGGCGTTGACCGAACTGCGAGCCGGGAAACACTGCGCCAGGAACGCGTTCAGACAATAGTCACTCGGGATCGGATTCGCCCAAGCGTCGTTGACGTGCCATTTCACAGCCACTCCGGCGCTTTTCATTGCGGCGGTGAATGCTCGCGAAACGGTTCTCGCCGCGTGCGTGCAAATCGAAATGTCCCCCTGCCCCGGATCGATCAGCCACGGTCCAGACTTTCCAGGCCCATACATCGCCGCAGCGGAAACTTCGCTGTGAATAACTCTGGCAAGTTTTGCACATCCATCAACTGTGACCGGAGTGATCTGGCCCTGCACGTTCCCGACGTACAACAGGCACGCGAACAGAGCAGCTCCTCCGACAAGACCGGGTCCGACAAATGTCCTTTTTGCCATCGTTCTCTCCTGCGTATGATTGACACACAAGGATTGAACGAACGACGAGACTTAGCGAGCGCCAAATCTCGTCGATTTACCCATTAGTTCAACAGCGGTCTTTAGATGTAGTGCCATACCGCGACGAAGAGCACCCAGCCCAGCATCACCAAACTCGGCAGGAACGTCATCATGAAACCGATTCCGCGAGATGCCGGGTCTTTCGTATAGGCCGAGCTGTAGAGGAATCGGCCAATCAGATAAACAACACCAAAACCGGCGGCCCATAGCGGATTGACGTAGTGAGCATATAACCACAGGGCCGGCAGCATGACGACGAGCTGCTCCAACGTGTTTGCATGCACACGATTCGCGCGTTCAAACTCTGGATCGCCTGACATCGCAGGTGCCGTGACGCCCGTCTTCACCCGAATTCGACCGACCGTGATTCCAAAAAATACGAACTGAGCCAAAGCCAGAACTGTGACAATGATTACTGGTTCCATGATTTCCCGTCCTTTTCGATAATTTCTTATTTAGTGTGACTTTCGCGGCCTGACCATTAAGATGGCACGCACGATGGCCGACAACACTACCGAAAAACTACAAGATTATCTGTTCGGCCGGATTCTTGGCGTGGAACGGCCAGAATACGTTGCCGTTGCGTGGTCGTTCGCCTACTTCTTTTGCGTACTGTCCTCTTACTATATTTTGCGCCCCGTGCGCGAAGCGATGGCCGTCGGCAGCGGCGCCGATACTATTCCCTACCTGTTTCTCGGAACATTTACGGCCATGATGATCGCCACGCCGATATACGGTTGGGTCGCATCACGATTCCCGAGACGCGTCTTCTTGCCGTGGGTTTATCTTTTCTTCATCTCCAACATCCTGATCTTCTGGTTCCTTTTCGCGCGCTATCTGGATCAGGGAACTGACCATATCTGGCTCGGTCGCGCTTTCTTTGTATGGCTCAGCGTATTTAATCTATACGTCGTGTCGGTCTTCTGGAGCTTCATGGCCGACATTTACACCCGCAATCAAGGACGGCGACTGTTTGGGTTCATTACAGCCGGCGGCAGTATTGGCGCCCTGATCGGCGCCGCTGTGACGATCTCATTCGTCGTTCAAATCGGATTTCAGAACCTGTTTCCGATCGCGGCGTTACTGCTGGCATTCGCGATAATCTGCATACGCCAACTTCGAAAATGGGTCGCACAGGAACACGAGACTGACATTGGAACAACGGTCGAATCGGACGAGCCGATCGGCGGCAACCCGCTTGCCGGCATTACCCACGTCTTTCGATCCAACTATTTCATGGGCATTGCGGCCAGCTCGGTCATAGCTAGCCTGCTCGGCACTGCGCTGTATATGTTCGCTGCTCAGATGGTGGAAGACTCGATCCCCGGCGCCAATGAGCGTACTGAGTTCTTCTCGAATATCAATCTCTGGACCAATTTGTTCGCGCTCCTGGGGCAAATGTTTCTTGTGCGCCACATCGTCGGTCGCTTTGGCATTGGCCGATCGCTGGCATTGCTGCCGTTCGTGTCTTTGGCCGGATTCGCCTTATTGGCGTTCGATCCGGTGCTGGGTGTCGTTGCGTTCCTGACCATCGCTCGAAGAGCTCTGGGCTTCAGCTTCAGCAAGCCCACCACCGACATGCTGTATTCAGTCGTCACGCCCGAAGACAAATACAAAACAAAGAATTTCATCGACACGGCGATCTACCGATTCGGCGACATTGTCGGAACCTGGTCGGTCAAATTGATGATGGGATTCGGTATCACCGGTGTTTCAATCGTGATGCTGCCATTTGCAGTGATCTGGTTCTTCGTCTCGCTGTGGTTGGGTCGCGATTACAAGCGCCAGGCGTTGGCGCTCAAAGAACAAGGGGTCGAATGAATATCGGGCACGGGTTTCCTTTTCGAGTATTTAGATCATGCAAAACACAACACTGATTCGTCGCATCGCCGCGATGCTGTACGACGGACTGCTTATCCTCGCGCTGCTTTTCCTGGCAACGCTGCCGTTTATCGCCGTTCGCGGCGGCGAGCCTGTAGCGTCAAGCGGGAATCTGTTGTACCAGGCCGTACTAGTTGCGGTTATTTTCGGGTTCTTTGTCGGATTCTGGGCGCGATCGGGCCGCACGTTGGGCATGCAGTCCTGGCGCCTGCAACTGGAAACCGTCGATGGCGGCCACCCGACGATTGGACAAGCGACTCTGCGGTTTTTTGCTTCGCTGCTATCGTGGCTGCCTGCAGGGCTTGGGTTCCTGTGGTCACTTTGGGACAAAGACAAGCTGGCCTGGCATGACCGCTTGAGCGGCACGCGAATCGTCTATTACCCGAAAGACGAAGCAAACACGGAAGAATCCTAGCGAATACGCGAGAGCGCGTACAAGGTAACGGCGATCAGTATCCCCGATGGCAACCAGGTCACAAGGAGCGGATTCAGATTAAAAACCTGTCCCGAGTTCGCCAGCGTTTCACTGGCCAGGTAGTAAGCCAGGCCGATTATTACGCCAATCATGAGGCGGCCTCCGGCCCCACCGGTTCGAAGTGAACCAAAGACAAACGCCAGTGCCAAAACCGGCATGACCAACACCGTCGATGTCCGAGCCACTCGAAACCAGAATTCGGTTTCGTATTTGGCCGCGTCGAGACTGTTGCGCTTCAGGTAGTCGATGTAACTCAAGAGCTCACGTGCGGACAGACTCAGCGGTTTGGCAAGCGCACTGCCTAGCAAATCGGAACTCACCTCAAACGATTCGACAGAGCGAGATGACTGTTGCACGTGTACGCCTTCGCGTTCGAACTGCGTCTCTCGAAGGTTCTCAAGAATCCAGTTGTCATTCTGATCAATTCCCGAGTTTTCAGCAACGGCAATTGACTCCAGTCGATCGCCATCGAATCGATAGATATACAGACTCCCGAACTCAAACTCGGGGCTTACTTTCTCCAGATGCAGGAACGTCGCACCGTCTTTAACCCAGGCTTCGTTCCCAAGACGGGAGTCATCCTGTTCATAGCGAGCTTCCATGCGCATGTTTCGTGCATAGAAATCGAGCGGTGGACCGATGAATTCTCCCAGCAGTCCTGTGAGCACGAGCAGCAAGCCGCCCGATAACGCAACCATGCTGGCCAGTTCGCGCACCGACAACCCAGCCGATCGCATGACAACAATTTCACTGTTGCCAGCTAAAGCTCCCAGTCCCAGCAACGACCCAATTAACGCGGCAATGGGCAACATTTCGAATGCCAGGTTGGGCAAACGCAAAGCAATAAAAAGAATCGCTTGGGGGATTTGATAATCCCCGCGCGTGTCATCGAGTTCCGCAATGAATTCGAATAATCCGGCCAATGCGAGAAGAACCACAAGTACCATCGCCGTACCCGAAAGAATCGTGCGCATCATGTACTGACTAAGGATGCCGGTCATCGAAATATCCTTCGGTGATAACCGTTTTGCACCGCAAGCAACCCCAGTGCAAATAGCAGCACGACAGCATGCACCCACCAAATACCCAACGCTGGGGAAATCGTGGACTTCTCGATCCACGCTTTCGCGGCGCTCATCATGTTCAGGTAGATAATGAAAACGAGCAGCCCGATAGCCAACCGCCCATAACGCCCGGCACGGGGCTGACTCCTGGAAAGTGGTACCGCTAGTATCGCGAGGATGATGGTGGATAACGGTACGCCAAGCCGCCACTGAAACTCGGCGATATGCTCAGGTTCATCCGATCTCGCCAAGTCGAAAAAAGCCATCGCTCTGGGTCTCGGTTCCGGCGTCGTCAGACTGGGCAATCGATAGGGAACGCCGTGCTCGGCAAATTCGATAACTCGGAATTCAGTCGTTCCCGGCACACCCTCATACCGCCGACCATCGTGCAAAACCAACATTCGAATATCCGGATCGTCAGCCTCCACCATCTCACCCAATTTGGCGATGACGACTTCAATATGCCCGCCATCGACGCGCCGTTGCATGAAGACGTCTTCCATGTGGCCTTCAGGAGTAATGGCGTTGCCATAAACCACGGCCCCCTCCGGTCCAAAAACAGTGAACTTTCCGGGTTCAATGCTGGCCAAATCCGCTTCTCGGCGAGCCTCAGCGCCAATCCGATCCACATTCTTCAGCGCCCATGGACTACCCTCGATCGAAAGCCAGGCGACGCCCAGGACCAGCGGGAGCATGAGCCAGGTCAATGGTCGATAAATATCGATCGGACCGACACGGCACGCCATCATCGCGGGCAGCTCGCTATCTCGATACAACCTTCCCAGTGCCAGCATGATTGCCAAGAACAGGCCAATTGGCACCAGAATGGTCAAATATTGCATGGCCGAGAGACCAATAACGTCGAATGCCGCGTCCTTGGGCAATTTACCCTTGGCCACATCACCCAAAACCCGGGCGAACTGGTTAGTCAGCAGGATCAGCAATAGAACCAGCGTGACCCCAAGCCAGGTCGTGGCGATTTCGCGAAAAATGTACCGATCGAGGATACGGGTCATCGGTGTCCGGGAATGACGTAGCTGTGGATAGCGTAAACAGTTAGACTACCGCTTTTAATTTGTCCGTGACAGCCCCGGAACAATAAGCTGATCAAAATGCGAGGCGAACCGAGTTTCTATGAAATATTTCACGACTACCAGTAAGGCATCACGCCGAGCTGTCGATTGCGTCATTGTTGGTGTCTACAACCGCGGAAAATTGGGTGTTGGCGCCGATGATATCGACACCGCCAGCAAGGGACACCTCCGAGATCTGATCAAGTCCGGTGACGTGTCCGGCGATCGGGGCCGCGTCGCTGTTTTGACGAAGGTTCCGGGCGTAAAAGCCGGTCGAGTCGCCGTTGTCGGCCTCGGCAAATCCGGTGGTCTGGATGCGGCCGCGTTCCGCAAGGCCATTGCAGCAGCGACGAAAGCGATCGCGAATACGAAAACAAAACAGATTCTGAACTGTCTGACGCTCGAACCGGTTGCCGATTGTGACGCCTACTATGTTGCTCGTCATACCGTTGAGAGCATCAACGACGCCTTGTACCGCTTCGATCAGATGAAAAGCGGCCGCAAAAAATCGGGTATGCCGCTAAGCACGATCGGTTTTTCTATCGCGAAACGTGGAGACGCCGCGAAAGCCACGAGCGGTGCAGACCATGGCGAGGCAATTTCCGCTGGCGTGTCGCTCGCAAAAGATCTCGGCAACCTTCCGGCCAATTTTTGCACGCCGGGTTATCTCGGACGCGTTGCGAAAAAATTGGCATCGGGTAATGGAAAACTGACAACGCGCGTCCTCAGCGAAACCGAAATGAAGAAACTCGGCATGGGATCGTTGCTTTCCGTAACAGCAGGCGCTACCGAACCCGGCAAACTGATCGTCATGCAGTACAAAGGCGCTGGCAGTGATCAGCCGATAGTTCTTGTTGGCAAGGGTGTGACATTTGATACCGGCGGAATTTCGCTGAAGCCCGGCGCTGGCATGGACGAAATGAAGTTCGACATGTGCGGAGCTGCCAGTGTCATTGGCGCGATGGCGGCAATCAGCAAAATGAAGCTGCCGATTAATCTTACGGTCGTCGTACCTGCGGTAGAAAACATGCCTGCTGGCAATGCGACCCGACCCGGTGACATCGTCAAGAGCATGTCGGGCCAGACCATCGAAGTCTTGAACACCGATGCTGAAGGTCGTTTGATCCTGTGCGATGCGCTGACCTACTCCCGCCGCTTCAAGCCTGCAGCCATCATTGATGTTGCGACATTGACTGGCGCTTGCGTAGTTGCCCTCGGTCATCACCGTTGTGCAATTTACGCGAATAATGATGCCCTTCAGGACGAACTGTTTGCCGCTGGCAACAGCTCGAAAGATATCGGCTGGCCGATGCCGATGGGTGAGCAGTATGACGCCCAGTTGAAGAGCAACTTTGCCGACATGGGCAATATAGGCGGCGCAGGTGGTGGTTCGGTAACGGCAGCCTGTTTCCTCGGCAAGTTCACCGACGGAATGAACTGGGCACATCTGGACATTGCGGGCGTTGCCTGGAAATCAGGCGCAGAAAAAGGTGCCACGGGGCGGCCCGTATCATTGCTGTCTGAATTTGTGTTATCGCGTGCTGGCGCCCTGCCCTAGTAACGAACGTGGCTCAAGTCGACTTCTACGTTCTCGACAGAGTCGACGAACATTCGCGAAATACACTCGCCTGCAAGCTAGCCGAGAAAGCCTGGCGGCTCGAGAACACGATTCACATTCAAACAATGACTCGGGAAGACGCCGAACGTCTTGACAAGCTGTTGTGGACATTTCGTGACGGCAGCTTCGTTCCACACGAATTGTCAGGGGGCGATACCGACGCGCCGATAACGATTGGCTATGGAACAGAATCGGTTCAGCCACGCGATCTATTAATTACATTGTGCGACGATATACCGTCGTTCGCTGAATCTTTCCCGAGAGTCGCGGAGCTCGTAACCTCCGACGAAAATTGTCGCGAAAAAAGCCGGAAACGTTATGCGCATTATCGTGATCAGGGCCACAAAATAGAAACTCACAAGATCTAATGGACAAGACCTACCAACCACAAGATATCGAACAGCGTACTTATCAACGCTGGGAAGAAAAGGGTTACTTCGCTCCGCAGGGCGAAGGCGTGCCGTATTGCATCGTCATCCCGCCGCCGAATGTGACGGGAACGCTGCACATGGGCCACGCGTTCCAGGACACGATCATGGATACGCTAACGCGCTACCATCGAATGAAAGGCGAGCGCACATTGTGGCAACCGGGCATGGACCATGCCGGCATCGCCACTCAGATGGTGGTGGAGCGACTACTCAATAACGATGGCAAGTCGAAGCACGATCTCGGGCGTGAGAAGTTCGTCGAGCGAGTCTGGGAATGGAAAGAAGAATCCGGTGGCCAGATCGCGAAGCAAACGCGGCGCCTCGGTGCATCCGTTGACTGGAGCCGCGATCGTTTTACCATGGATGAAGGCCTGTCTGATGCCGTCCGTAAGGTATTCGTACAGCTACACGACGAAGGCTTGATCTACCGTGGCAAACGACTGGTCAACTGGGACCCGGTGTTGCACACCGCCCTGTCCGACCTCGAAGTTCTGTCTGCCGATGAAGACGGTCATCTATGGAATTTTCGATACCCGCTGGCCTCGGGCGAAGGCCATCTCGTCGTAGCAACCACCCGACCTGAAACCATGTTGGGCGACAGCGCCGTCGCTGTTCACCCGAAAGACGATCGCTACAAAGATCTGGTCGGGCAGGAAATCATCCTTCCTATCGTCGGACGTCGAATTCCGATCATAGCGGACGATTATGTCGATCCTGAGTTCGGTACGGGTTGCGTGAAAATCACCCCCGCTCATGACTTCAATGACTACGAGATCGGCAAGCGACATGACCTGTCCATGCACAATATTCTCACCGACAATGCTGCGCTGAACGACGAGGTTCCTGAACAATATCGGGGCATGGATCGTTTTGACGCACGCAAGGCGATCGTTGCCGAATTTGAATCGCTCGGCCTGCTCGAGAAGATTGAAGATTACGTCGTCAAGATTCCGCGGGGTGATCGCAGCCATGCGGTAGTCGAACCGTATTTGACCGATCAGTGGTACGTCAAAATCGACCCACTGGCGAAACCGGCCATCGAAGCCGTCGAAAGCGGTCGCATCAAGTTCGTTCCCGAAAACTGGTCCAAGACTTACTTCGACTGGATGTACAACATTCAGGACTGGTGTATTAGCAGACAGTTGTGGTGGGGCCATCGAATTCCGGCCTGGTACGACGATAACGGCAACGTCTACGTTGGACACAGCGAAGACGATGTTCGCGACAAGCACAATCTGGGCGATATCGTCTTGCGCCAGGACGACGATGTCCTGGATACGTGGTTCTCATCTGCACTGTGGCCATTTAGCACAATGGGCTGGCCCGAAAAGACCGATGCGCTCGATGACTTCTATCCGGGCAATGTGCTGGTTACCGGCTTCGACATCATTTTCTTCTGGGTCGCACGAATGATCATGTTTGGCCTGAAGTTCATGGATGATGTGCCATTTCACGAAGTGTACATTCACGGCTTGATCCGCGATCAGGACGGACAGAAAATGTCCAAGTCGAAAGGCAACGTGCTTGATCCAATCGACCTGATTGACGGCATCACTCTCGAGGACCTCGTTGAAAAGCGCACGAGCGGGATGATGCAGGGTCATCTGGCACCGAAAATCGAGAAAGCAACGCGCAAGCACTTCCCGGACGGTATCGATCAGTTCGGAACCGATGCCTTGCGTTTGACCTTTGCTGCGCTTGCAACCACGGGTCGTGATATTCGCTTCGATCTTGGTCGTATCGAAGGCTACAAGAATTTCTGCAACAAACTCTGGAATGCCTCACGCTACGTGTTGATGAACACCGAATCGTTGGACGATGGCGAAGCCGAGTTCAGTTCGGCCGATCGATGGATCAAGTCGCTGCTAAATCGCGCGACGGCGGACATGCACCAACACCTTGCGACCTATCGACTCGATCTCGCGCTGCACTCAGTGTATGAATTCACGTGGCACGAGTTTTGTGACTGGTATCTCGAACTGTCAAAGCCGGTCTTGCAGTCGGACGAATCAACGGATGCGCAAAAGCGCGGTACTCAACGGACGTTGATTGAAGTGCTTGAAGCGATACTCCGCCTGCTTCACCCCTTGATGCCATTCGTGACTGAAGAGATCTGGCAGGACGTCGCGAAGCGCGCGGACATCGACGGCGATACCATCATGTTGCGTCCTTATCCGGAAGTGTCTGCGGATAACGATGACGTCGACGCCGTTACCGATATCGAATGGGTGAAACAATTCATATTGGGAATTCGCCAGATTCGCGGAGAAATGGACATATCACCGGGCAAGCCTCTGCCGGTAATCTTGCAAGGCGCCAGCGATGACGATCAACATCGAGCGAATTCGGAAGCACTTCTGCTGCGGCGCGTTGGTCGTGTCGAGTCGATCACCGTCCTTGCCGACGGCGAAGAGCCACCGGCCGCGGCGACGGCGTTGTTGGGAGATATGCGCCTTCTGGTGCCAATGAAGGGATTAATCGACGTCGATGCTGAGCGCGCACGCCTGACGAAGCAACTGGATAAGGTCAATGCCGAATTGCATAAGAGCAGCGCCAAGCTCAGCAATGAAAAATTTGTGAACAACGCCCCCGCCGCGGTAGTCACACAAGAACGGGAACGAATTGCAGAGTTTGAGAAGACGCTCGTGCAGCTGCAGGAACAGATCGAGAAACTGGACGAGCTCGCCTGATACCGGCGGTTTTCTGAGCACTGCATCACAGTCTCGTCGGGGTAGAAGTGCAAATCAGCCCTGTATCGGTGAGGATATCGGCTGGAGGACCCATAACGACATGCAACGCGGCAACACACTAGAGAATCTGCCTACCAGCACTGACGCCCAGCGCGAAACTGTCCTGCAGGCGCGAAAAGCCCTTGGACGCATCATTCTTGGCAAGAATGAGCAAATTTCGTTAGCACTTGCCTGTTTGCTGGCGCGTGGACACCTGCTGATCGAAGATCTGCCGGGACTTGGCAAGACGATGCTCGCGCAGTCACTCGCCAGAACGCTCGGCCTCTCCTTCAAACGTATTCAATTCACCAGCGACATGTTGCCCGCCGATATCATCGGCGTTTCTGTATTTCGCCAGGACAGCGGCAAGTTCGAATTTCAACCGGGCCCGGTTTTCTCTCAGCTCATACTCGCGGATGAGGTGAATCGCGCAACGCCGAAAGCACAAAGTGCATTACTGGAGGCGATGGAGGAGTATCAGGTCTCTGTCGACGGTGATACTCGTCCACTGCCCGATCCGTTCTTCGTCGTCGCAACGCAAAATCCCGGCGATCAGATCGGAACTTTCCCATTACCAGAATCGCAACTCGATCGATTCCTGATGCGAGTCGCGATCGGCTACCCGGACGAAAGCAGCGAGCGCGAAATCATCGTCGGTGAGGATCGACGGCAGATGATCGACGAGATCGAAGCAGTTACAGGGCCGGAAACGCTGATTGAATTGCAACAGTCCGTTCGCAAACAGCACGTCAGTGATGCGCTTGTCGATTACGTGCAGGCATTGGTTCGCCACACACGCGAGTCAGCCGATATTGAAATCGGACTGTCACCACGTGGCGCCCAGGCCCTCGTGGCAGCCGCGCGTGCTCGCTCGTTTATTGAAAACCACTCGGGTGTTTACCCGGATGATATTCAGGCGGTATTTACGTCAGTCGCAGGACACAGACTGAAACCGGCTGGCGGCACCCGATTCCGTAGTCCGACCGAACTTTGCCAGCATGTCCTCGATTCAGTGGCCATCCCCTAGCCGATTCTTCGGCAGGGTTCGCGAAAGCGCGAATACGCGCGTTAGTCGCTGGGCGCGCAAGCGCCAGGGTACCGATGCGGCCACTACCAATTTGCGTCCCGGGCGCGTCTATATTCTTCCGACAGGTGTTGGCCTTGTTTTCGGTTTAATGACGTTCGCAATGCTGTTGGGTTCAATGAACTACAACAACAACCTGTCCTTTGTCCTGACATTCCTCCTTATTGGCATCGGATTCGTCGCGATGCACCAGTGCCAACGCAACCTGGTAGGTCTGGAATTGACATTCGCCGGAACCGATCCGGTATTCGCCGGGCAAACCATTCGTTTTCGCATTGCAGTCACAAATCAGTCGCGAAACGCGCGTTATGGCATTCGCATTTACCATGACAAGACTCAAAGTGACGTTCACGATCTGCAGCCCGGCGAAAGCAAGATCTTCGTGTTACCCGTTTCCACCCAACGCCGCGGCTGGGTTCAACTGGATCGTTTCGGGGTACGAACACTGTTTCCGTTCGAGCTGTTTCGCTCCTGGGCGTGGCTGCACATGGATCTTCGCGGACTGGTTTATCCGGGCCCGAGCGAACATGCACCCCAACCGCCGCCGACCCGAGTCGCACATGGCCACCGGCAACACGACGCCCGCGGCGAGGAAGATTTCGCAGGACTGCGGCGTTACAACCCGGGTGACTCGCCGCGCCATGTCGCCTGGAAAGCCTATGCACGCAGCGGGCAATTACTGTCAAAACAGTTCGCTGGTGCCGATACCAGCAGCCAGTGGTTCGACTTCGCCGAGATACCCGCGGCCGATCTCGAAGAGCGCTTGTCCATACTCACACGCTGGATCGTCAATGCTGACAGAACGCGGGAAGATTACGGCCTGCGACTACCCGGCAATGAATTTCCACCCGCACACGGTGAAGCGCAACGTCGGCAATGCCTTGAAGCATTGGCCCTGTTCGATGGGGATAGAAATTGAAGGCGCAACCCAGAGGAACTGACGGGTCGCTGCTGGCCAGTCTCCCCTGGACCATTGGCGCTTTGGGCGTATCGCTGGCGCCTCACATACCGTACCTCGCGATCTGGATAACGGCAGCTTTCTTTGGTTGCGCCGCCTGGCGTTACATCATCGAAAAACAGCGTCGTATGCTGCCCTCACGTTGGTTTCGCGGCGGTCTGGCCTTGCTGTGCTTCCTCGGCGTGTTCGCGACCTACTCGGCAATCAGTGGCGTCGGTCCAGGATCTGCGCTCCTGGCGATCATGGCAGCACTCAAACTACTGGAAACACGACTTCGGCGGGATCAGTTCGTCTTGTTGTTCATATCAATATTCCTCGTCATGTCGTCATCGTTGCGCGAGCAATACCTGTGGTCGTTGCCGTACATGCTGGGTAGCACGCTAATCATTCTGACCGCATGGCTACGCATGTCCGCCGGCGAAAGTGAGACCGCGAAACAAAGTTTCTCAACTGGCGGCCGATTGCTGCTTTACGCCGCACCGCTCGCGATTGCCATGTGGATATTTTTCCCGCGCCTGGCATCGCCGTTCTGGGCGGTACCGATTGATACCAGTAGAGCTACCTCCGGCCTAAGCGACACCATGAGTCCTGGCGACATCAGTTCCTTGTCGTTGTCCGACGAAGTGGCTTTTCGGGTGCAATTCGATGGCGATCTTCCGGAATCTCGAGAGTTGTATTGGCGTGGGCTTGTAATGACCCGTTTCAACGGCCGTACATGGACAAGTTCAGAGCCGCGGATAGACGGGAAGGCCAAGGACCAAATTTCCTACCGTGGGGATCCGATTTCCTATGAAGTGACGCTGGAACCGACACGGCAACAATGGGTCTTCGCCATGGATATGCCCATGACCTGGTCGTTAGGCAGTACCTTCATGGGACCGCATCAACAACTCGCACGCATAACACCTATTGAGCAGCGCGTTTCCTACGAGGTCGTGTCTTACCCGGATTACGTCGTTCAGGCTGAGCTGCCCTCGATCTTCCGACAGTGGTACACGTCTGTCCCCGATAACGGCAACCAACGCTCTATCGAACTCGCGCGTGAGATGCGAACAGCAGCGGGTTCCGATACAGCATTCGTCGACGCAGTACTCGCGATGTTCCATGAAGAAGAATACTTCTACACGCTCCAGCCGCCAGCACTTGGCAGTAGCCCTGTCGATCGATTCCTGTTCGACACGCGACAAGGTTTCTGCGAACACTATGCGTCGGCCTTCGCCTTCATGATGCGAGCTGCCGGCATTCCTTCGCGCGTCGTTTTGGGCTACCAGGGCGGCGAATTCAATCCCATGGGTGGCCACCTGATTGTGCGCCAGTCCGATGCGCACGCATGGACCGAAGTGTGGGTGGAGCCCTACGGCTGGTACCGGGTCGACCCGACCTCTGCGGTTGCACCCGAGCGCATAGAATATGGCGCGCGCGGCGCAACGCTCGAAGGTTTTGGCGAAGGCTGGGGATTTTCGGCGCCGTCGCAGCTACTGCAGAGCCTGGTAATGACCTGGGATGCGATGAATGCCAAATGGAATGAGTGGGTTCTGGGTTACGGACCCGACACACAGAGCAGTTTCATGGAATGGCTGGGCATGGATGACCCCGACTGGCGGAAAATGTTACTGACTCTCGTCGGCAGCGTCGTTGGACTGATCCTGCTCATTAGCGGTTTGATGATGCTGCGCTCCCGACCACCGACCCGAGATCGCGCCGCGATTCTCTATGGGCGATTCGTCAAGCGGTCGGGACTGGATCAACGTGTAGGAGAAACCGCACAGGACTTCGCGGCTCGTGCCACCTCTGAAAGCACGCTGCCCGTCGACAATGTCACTTCAATTACGAGCGCGTATCTCAATGCCCGCTACGGGCCCGAAGGTGACCTGGCAATCTCCAGGCTGGAAACAGCTGTCAAACAGCTGCGCCAAATCGGCCACGCTTAGCCGATCGAATCGTTAAAGATCTTCGGAGACCATCGAGTAGACGATATTCTTGAAAGAGACCATGCTGCCCAAATTACCGGCGGCGTGGTACTGCGACGATACGACGAAATGGACGACCTCTCGAAACCCGAGTCTTGTGCCCGAGTGAGTGGTCCATAAATCAATACTGTCCTCCGCCTGCCACAAAACCGTATCGACCTGCGACGGATCGACCAATTTGGAATGAAGTAGAGCTTCCCTGTAGAGAGACATACCTGACAGGTCAGTGTTCTTGGCGCTTACCGCTGAATGCGATTTCAGCAATTTTCTGACAACCCTTTTTGCAAATCGTGTTTCTCTGTATGCCAGGAACATAACGGCTCTCCTAGTTACCCTGTG
>CAZMRZ010000070.1:0-13845 GCA_964568835.1 uncultured Woeseiaceae bacterium
GTTCCGACCTACACGCTTGGGGGCGTGCTAACGGCCTATTTCGGATTGTCAGTATCGGAAGCGCTCTGGACAATTCTCGTTGCGAATATCGTCGTCCTGATTCCTTTGACCTTGAACGCCTTTCCCGGAACTCGATACGGCATTCCCTGTCCTGTTGTGCTTCGGGCTTCCTTCGGCATCATCGGCTCCAACGTACCGTCGTTGATTCGTGCTGTCGTCGCGTGTGGCTGGTTCGGCGTGCAAACACTCTTTGGCGGTATCGCCATTCATTTGATGTTGTCCGCGCTGTTCGACGGCTGGGCAGCATTGGGGGGTACTGGCGAGGTCCTCGGCTTTTTCATCTTCTGGGTCTTGAATATTGTCGTCGTGTTACGCGGCGCTGAAGCCATCAAACACCTCGAGACGCTGGCCGCACCGCTGCTGCTGATCGTCGCGATCGGTCTGGTCGTTTGGGCACTACCTAAAATTTCGATGAGCGAGGTTCTGGCCGTTCCGGCAAATCGCCCAGACGATGCGTCATTTTTCCCTTACTTTATGGCCGCCCTCACAGCAATGGTCGGATTCTGGGCAACGCTGTCGTTGAACATTCCGGATTTCAGCCGGTTCGCGAAATCGCAACGCAGCCAGGTCATTGGGCAGATAATTGGTTTGCCGCTCACAATGTTCTTGTTCTCAGGTTTGGGTGTCGTGCTCACCGCCGCATCGATGAGCCTGGTTGGCGAAACTGTATCCGACCCCGTAAATCTGGTCGGCCATATCGACAGCCCGGTCTGGGTCATCCTTTCGATGCTCATGATTATTCTCGCGACCATCTCTACTAACACGGCAGCGAACATCGTTTCGCCCACGAACAGTTTTCAGAATATTGCGCCGCGTTACATCAACGAAAATCGCGGCGTCCTGATCACTGGCGTCATCGGCATTTTGCTGATGAGCTGGGAGCTTATGAAAAAACTCGGCTGGATCGAGTCCGACGTCAGTGTCGAAAGCCTGTACTCGAACTGGCTGCTCGGCTACTCGAGCCTGCTCGGCCCCATTGCCGGCATCATGATCGTTGACTATTTTCTCATCAAGCAGCAGAAGTATGACCTGCTCGCGCTGTATCAGGACAACGCCGGATACCCTGCATGGAACAAAGCCGGCATGACCGCGTTCCTGATACCTGTCGGCTTGACTGTATTGTCTGTCAAGATAGACATGCTGAGCTGGTTTTACACCTACGGCTGGTTTACCGGCTCAATACTCGGTGGACTCATTTACTACCTCGTCGCGCGCGGCGAGATCGGGAGCACAGCATGAGCGTTCTAATAAAAGGTGGCACCGTTGTTAATGCAGAGCTGTCGATTCGGGCGGATGTCTTATGCGACGGCGGTATCATTACGGCAGTGGGCGCGGACCTTGAAGCACCGAAAGGTGCGGCGGTTGTTGACGCCGGCGGCCAATTCGTAATGCCCGGCGGTATCGATCCACACACACACATGCAATTGCCGTTCATGGGCACGGTCGCGAGCGAGGACTTCGCTTCAGGCACCAGCGCCGGGCTCGCGGGCGGCACGACCATGATCATCGACTTCGTTATTCCCGGGCCACAGCAGAACCTGCTGGATGCGTACAAGCAGTGGCGCGAGTGGGCAGAGAAATCGGTATCCGACTACTCTTTCCACGTAGCCATCACCTGGTGGGACGACAGCGTCTATGAAGATATGGGAACGCTGGTTCGCGATCACGGCGTTAACAGCTTCAAGCACTTCATGGCGTACAAAGGCGCCATCATGGCTGACGACGAAATCCTGGTGAACAGCTTCGCGCGTTCGCTTGAGCTGGGTGCGATACCAACCGTCCACGCCGAGAATGGTGAGCTGGTCTTTCGATTACAGAAGGAAATATTCGAGAAGGGCATTACCGGTCCCGAAGGTCATCCGCTATCCCGTCCGCCAGAGTGCGAAGGCGAGGCTGCGAATCGCGCCATACGAATTGCCGAGGTTCTAAAAGTCCCGCTCTATGTCGTGCATAACTCCTGCCGCCAGTCGCTCGAAGCGATAACGCGTGCTCGAAACGAAGGCCAGAGAGTCTTCGGTGAGGTGTTGGCGGGTCACTTGATGATCGACGATTCCATTTATCGTCATAAAGATTTCGACGTCGCCGCGGCGCATGTCATGAGTCCGCCATTTCGCTCCAGCGAACATCAGGACGCGCTATGGAAAGGGCTTCAGTCCGGCAACCTGCAAACAACCGCAACGGACCACTGTTGTTTCTGTGCCGACCAGAAAGCGGCCGGAAAAGACGACTTCCGGTTGATTCCCAACGGCACCGGTGGTGTTGAGAATCGCATGGAGGTACTTTGGCATCACGGCGTCAACACTGGAAAACTGACGATGAACGAATTCGTCAAAGTAACCTCGACCAATGCCGCTCAAATATTCAATGTCTATCCGAGAAAAGGCTGCGTATCCGTTGGTGCCGATGCCGACATCGTCGTGTGGGATCCGGAGGCGACGAAGACAATATCGTCAAAGACTGACCATCAGAATGTTGACTACAATATATTTGAAGGCATGAAGATCAAGGGCTGCCCGTCACACACGATCTCACAGGGCAATGTGGTCTACTCGAACGGCGAGCTACACGTGGAACGCGGCGCCGGTCGGTATGTTGATCGCCCGCCTTTTGCGCCCTACTACGACGCACTGCAAAAACAGGCCAAACTCGCCGAGCCAGTGGCGGTCAAACGCTAAATGGCCAGTAACGGGAACATACAGTCGGGACGACTCAGCAAAGCGGAGGTCGAAGAGAATTTTTCCGACCTGCATCCGCCGCTGACACGATCTGAAGCCTTGATCGAGGCCGATCGCTGCTATTTTTGTTACGACGCCCCGTGCACAACGGCTTGTCCGACCGGCATCGACATACCTGGATTCATACAGAAGATTCGCAGCGATAATCTCCGCGGTTCAGCGCACACGATACTGCGTGAGAACATCATGGGGGGAATGTGCGCGCGAGTCTGTCCGACAGAAATACTTTGTGAGGAGGCTTGCGTACGCAACACGCACGAAGAAAAACCTGTCGAGATTGGATTACTACAGCGTCATGCTACGGACCCTGTCTTTGAGAGCGGCACACAATTGTTTGAGCGCGCTGCAAGCAGTGATTGCAAAGTCGCGGTTGTCGGCGGCGGCCCGGCAGGACTATCGTGCGCGCACCGCCTGTCGGTGCTCGGCCACGATGTCGTCATCTTTAATCGCGACGGCAAGCTGGGCGGCCTGAACGAATACGGCATCGCCGCTTACAAGGCCATAGACGATTTCGCACAGACTGAGATTGACTACATATTGTCGATTGGCGGTATCGAGGTTCGCAATGATTCCTCATTGGGTTCTGACATCCATCTGGATGAACTGCACAAAGAATTCGACGCCGTGTTTCTCGGCATAGGCCTCGCGCAGTCCAATGATCTCGGTATCGAAGG
The DNA here is from genome assembly GCA_964568835.1 of uncultured Woeseiaceae bacterium. Taxonomy (GTDB): domain Bacteria; phylum Pseudomonadota; class Gammaproteobacteria; order Steroidobacterales; family Woeseiaceae; genus UBA1847. The sequence continues at coordinate 3,470 of CAZMRZ010000070.1, forward strand.
CGAAGACCTGGACGGCGTCGTCAATGCGATCGAATACATCGCCGAGCTCCGACAAGCGGATGACAAGACCAAGCTCCCCGTCGGGCGAGACGTCGTTGTCATCGGTGGCGGCATGACCGCCATCGACGTAGCGGTCCAAAGCAAACGACTGGGCGCCGATCAGGTGCACATGGTTTACCGTCGCGGCCCGGAGAACATGAGTGCGAGTGTCTTTGAACAGGCGTTGGCACAAACCAGCGGCGTGACCTTGCACCATTGGGCCAGTCCCGCGCGAATTGTCGGCGAAGACCACGTTTCCGGCGTCGAGTTTGATGTGTCCGACAGTGATGAGGGCATGCACCTCTCTGCCGATATCGTGTTCAAAGCGATCGGTCAGAACATGAACGACGACGGCCTCGATGTTCTCTCGACCAAAGCCGGGCGCTTCGTTGTTGATGTACACCAGAAGACATCGATGGACCGTGTGTGGGCCGGCGGCGACTGCGTTGTCGGTGGCGATGATCTGACCGTCAGTGCGGTGCAGCACGGAAAAGTTGCGGCAATCAGTATCGATGATTACTTGAGGAATTCGTAACAATGGCTGATCTGAAAACAGAATTCCTGGGCATCTCCTCACCGAACCCGTTTTGGCTCGCCTCGGCGCCACCCACCGACAAGGCCTATAACGTCAATCGTGCATTCGAAGCGGGATGGGGCGGCGTGGTCTGGAAGACGCTTGGCGAAGACCCGCCGATTGTGAATGTCAGCGGCCCGCGTTACAGCACCCTTCAAAGTAACGACCGACGCGTGATCGGCTTTAACAATATCGAACTGATTACAGATCGTCCGCTGCAGACCAACCTCGACGAAATGCGACAAATAAAGAGGGACTGGCCTGATCGTGCGGTCGTCGCATCCGTCATGTTGCCGATGAACGAAGAGTCCTGGGCAAAGTACTTACCCATGATCGAAGATACGGGTGTCGATGGCTTCGAGCTTAACTTCGGTTGTCCGCACGGCATGTCGGAGCGCGGCATGGGCGCGGCTGTCGGCCAGGTTCCCGAGTACATTCAGATGGCGACGGAGTGGGCGAAGAAAGCCGCATCGGTGCCGGTCATCGTCAAACTGACACCGAATGTGGCCAGTGTCGTACCGCCTGCGAAGGCAGCGCAGGATGGTGGCGCGGATGCGGTGTCGTTAATCAACACGATCAACTCGATCATGCGCGTTAACTACGACACGCTGACGATGTACCCGACGACCGACGGTATGGGCACGCACGGCGGCTATTGTGGAGAAGCCGTCAAGCCTATCGCGCTGAACATGGTTGCAGAGATTGCCCGAAACGCCGAGACGAGATCACTTCCGATCTCCGGAATTGGTGGCATCACGGATTGGCGCGACGCCGTAGACTTCCTAGCCCTCGGAGCCAGCAACGTACAAGTATGCACGGCGGCGATGGTATATGGCTTCAAGATCATTGACGACCTGGTCGACGGCCTGAGTGGCTTCCTCGATGACAAACAGATGACGTTTGAGCAACTCGTCGGCAAGGCCGTGCCCAGCGTTACCGACTGGCAATACCTGAATCTCAATTACATCGAGAAAGCGGTCATCGATCAGGATCTGTGCATCAAGTGCGGCCGCTGCCACGTCGTTTGTGAAGACACCTCGCATCAGGCAATCACACACACTGTCGACGGCGAACGTCACTTTGAAGTCATCGACTCCGAATGTGTCGGCTGCAATCTTTGTGTCAGTGTCTGCCCGGTCGACAGTTGTATTTCGATGGAACGACTAACCAAGGGCAACGACCCGCGGACGGGCGATGCGATTACCGACGAAGTACTGAATTGGACCGCCCACCCCAACAACCCAATGCGCAAATAGGACACCGATGACCATTTCTGATGACGACCTGATTAGTGCCGCGACGGACGCCCGCGAAAACGCGTATTGCCACTATTCAGGCTACGGCGTCGGTGCCGCGATCATTGATGACCAGGGACGCTTGCACGTCGGCTGCAATGTAGAGAACGCCGCCTACCCGCTGGGTAATTGCGCGGAGGCCGCTGCGATTGCGGCGATGGTTCTGGAAGGTGGCAAGAAGATCGTGCGCATTGCAGTTGCAGGCGGATCGGGGGATGTTACTCCGTGCACACCGTGTGGTGGATGTCGTCAACGGATTCAAGAATTCGCTGACGACAACACGATCATCATTACTATGGATGACAGCAAAGACTGGCAACGCTATTCGATCGCGGAACTACTCCCCGCCGGCTTCCACCTCGATTAACCGTAGGAGCGCGTCTCACGCGCGAAGCGAAGCGGCGGCCGCCAGGCCGCGAATTGTCGCGCGTGAGACGCGCTCCTACGGGGGAAACCGTGCGAGCCGTTCCGTCAGCAATTCGTAGAAGCCGTCCGCATCAACTTCGTATGCCCAATTGACGTTTTGTGGCCTGTCCGTCACATGCCAGAAATCTACCGCCGTGTGCCCTATCGTCAGCTCGGACTCTATTTCGACCGCGACATTACACAGCCTGGTTTTGAAAAGATCGGGTCGTAACAGATAAGCGACCGTACAAGGATCATGCAACGGTGTGCCTTGCGACGCATATTTCTCCGTGTCGTAGCGATGGAAAAAACTCAACATGCCCACCGTCGCAGCGGCGACAGGATTGTTGATTTCTCCGATTCGTGCGACACGCTCCTCTGTTGAAAGAACCTGATGAGTGACGTCGAGACCCATCATGGTGATGGGTCGGCCACAGCTGAGAACGATATCGGCGGCGTGCGGATCGACCATGATGTTGAATTCTGCCGACGGGGTGCGGTTGCCGCCCTCGCGCATCGCGCCGCCCATAATTACGATTTCATTAATTGAATCAAGTATTTGCGGCTCAGCAACGATAGCCGAAGCAATGTTCGTCAAGGGCCCGGTCGGCACTAAGGTAACTGGACCCTTTGGACCCTTTTCAAAGGGTCCAGTTACCTTTCGTGATTCCAGCAGGGTGTCGATGATGAATGCGACCGCGTGTTCGTCCTGCAGAGGTGTCACCGGATCGAACGCGTCGATACCGTCGATGCCTGTGGCGCCATGAATGTACTCAGCCGTAATAGCTTCGCGGATCATTGGGTCGGCACAACCGGCGAACACGGGAATGTCTTCGCGACCGGCGACATCGCACATCATGCGGGCGTTGCGTTCGGTCAACGCAAGCGGAACGTTGCCCCCGACGGTTGTGATGCCAAGGATGTCGAGTTCGTCAGGCGAGGACATCGCCAGAAACAGGGCGACGGCATCGTCCTGTCCCGGATCACAATCGATAATTACCGGCCGTGGTGCCACGCGCTAGAACGTCAGCATCAGTCCGGCGAGCGCGGCGCTCATCAGGTTTGATAGCGAGCCCGCCAGGACCGCTTTCATTCCGAAGCGTCCAATCAGTTCTCGCTTTTCAGGAACGAGCACGCCCAGACCACCGAGCAGGATCGCTATCGATGAAAGGTTGGCAAAGCCGGCCAATGAGAATGTCACGACGGCGTAGGTGCGGGGACTCATGCCAGCCAGGTATTCATTGAGGTGCGAAAACGCGACGAACTCATTGAGGATTATCTTTTCGCCGAACAGCGCGCCAGCCGCTTCGGCCTCGGCCCACGGCACACTCAGGACATACATAAGCGGCTGGAATAGCTTGCCAAGAATGAATTGCAGAGTGATGCCTTCGATTCCGAACAAGCCGAATATGCCGCCGACAAGACCATTGAAGAGCGCGATCAGCGCGACGAAGGCGATCAGCATTGCGCCGATGTTAACGGCCAATTTCAATCCATCCGTCGTGCCGGCTGCGGCTGCCAGAATAAGGTTCTTGTGTTGACTGGGCTCCATCACCAGCTTCTCGTGTCCGCCGGCCGGTACTACTTCGTCGTCAGGCATTATGATCTTCGCCATCAATAGCCCGCCAGGCGCGGCCATGAATGCAGCCGCAAGCAAATATCTGGGTTCCGCGCCCATCATTATGTAACCGGCGAGTACCGTGCCTGCAATGGAAGCGACACCCGAAACCATTACCGCAAACATCTGCGGTTCAGTCAGGTTTTTCAAATAGGGTTTTACGACCAGCGGTGCTTCGGTCTGGCCAACGAAAATATTCGCGGCCGCATTCATCGATTCAATGGCGCCCGTGCCGATGATTTTGTGCAGAGCTCCGCCCACAAGCTTGACGAGCCACTCCATGATTCGCAGGTGATACAACACGGACATCAGTGCCGCGAAGAAAATGATAATCGGCAGAATATTGAACGCGAAACTGAAACCGACGATGTTCACATCCGCCAAAGGACCAAACAACATATCGATACCGGCTTTCGAATAGCCGATAACGGCAAGTACGCCTGAGCTCATCTTGTCAATCGCGGCTCGTCCGGCATCAAGGTACAAAACCAAAACAGCGACGACTGCCTGCGTGGCAAACGCTGCACCGACGATGCGCAGATTGATCGCTTTGCGATTACTGGAAGCAAGAACGGCAATGCCGAGAAGTACGGCGATTCCGACCAAACCGATCAGGTTTTGCATGGTGTTCCCCCAGGATTAATTCTTGTTATTGGCGGCGGCCTCAAGCATACCGGAAAGTAGCGCCTACTGGATAAGAAACCTAACGGGAACCCTTGGAACGCTTAAGTTCCTCGTAGCGGCGCGCCTGTTCCGCAGTCAACAATACGTCTTCTCCTGCGACCAGGACTCGACAGTATAGTTTGTACTCAATGGGCGCCCAAAACCCTAGCATCTGCTGAATAAGACGAGTCACCATGAACCTCCTTGTTTAACGCGTCGCTTGGCTGACCAAGACGACTAAGCAATCTCCGTGCCTCTATCCAGTACACGACAATGACTGCAATAAGGTTCCTGTGCGTTATGTAACTCGAGACGGAAATACGCTGCTGTGAAGCTGTAATCCTTGGTCCTAGCTCGTCAAAATTTCGCAAATCGTGGGTCTTTCAGCGGGAGCAGATTCCCCGAGTTTGCAGGCATTGATGATGTTCTTCGCGCCTCTGTCAGCATCGCTCTCACTTGCAGCGTGAATAACGGCTAAAGGACGCTCACTATCAACAGCTGTCCCGATCGGTGCGATATTCGAAAAGCCAACGGCAAGATCAAGTGGCTCGCCGACCGTCCGTCGCCCACCGCCGAGTTCGATGATGGCATTGCCTACCGCCCGTGTATCGACCTCCGTCACAACGCCCTCAACGTGCACCGCCCGAATTACTGGTGCTTTCGCCAGGTGAGTGTCGTAACGCTCGACGAAGTCCGATGGGCCTCCCAATGCAGCCGTCATGCGGCCGAAAATATCCGCCGCACGCCCACTGGTGACCGCGGCTTCGCAACGTTGTCTTGCGGCGTCGCGATCATTCTCCAATCCACCGACCAAGACCATCTCAGCGCACAATGCCAGAGTGACATCGTCCAGCCGCGGGTCCCGCTCTTCATTACGCAAGTAGCGCATCGACTCTGCGATTTCGAGCGCGTTACCAGCGGTCGTTCCAAGCACTTCATTCATGTCGGTAATCAGCGCATGTGTTTTGAGTCCCGCTTTGCCCGCCGTACCTATGATGCTGTTCGCTAATTCGACCGCACGCTCGTGAGACTCCATAAACGCGCCAGTGCCAACTTTCACATCCATGACCAGGCCCTGAAGGCCCGCTGCAATTTTCTTGGACAGTATCGACGCCGTAATTAGTGGCACGGACTCGACAGTAGCCGTGACATCGCGAATGGAATAGAAACGACGATCAGCGGGTGCGAGATCCGCCGTCTGGCCGATGATCGCGCAGCCAACTTCCTTTACTGTTTTTCGAAACAGGTCAAAGTCAGGCGTCGCGTCGTAGCCCGGTATCGCTTCGGCTTTGTCGGTTGTGCCACCGGTGTGACCGAGGCCTCGGCCCGAAATCATTGGCACGAAACATCCGGCAGCAGCCGCAATGGGTGCAAGCAAGAAACTCACCTTGTCGCCCACACCGCCGGTCGAATGCTTGTCGACAACCGGTCCGCCCAGATCTTCCTTGTCCCAATTAAGTACCGTTCCGGACGCCGCCATGCCTTGTGTCAGCTTGCCTGCTTCTTCGAACGTCATTGAATTCAGAAACACAGCCATCGCCAATGACGAGACTTGTTCCGCCGGAATGCTGTTGTCGGCAAGCCCATCGACGAAAAACTGAATCTGTTCGTCAGACAGCGCACCGCCGTCACGCTTGGTGCGTATTACATCGGTGAAGAGCATGTTGGTCCTTAGTCGAAGCCGCGGAACGGCAAATCGGCGCCGCGCTGCAACCAGTTTTCCGCGGGGTAGCGGCTGTTTCTGTCAATGACATGCAGCGTATAAGCATGCCGGGATTTACTGGACAGGTTCGGTCCGCTCAGATGCGGCGCCCGTCCGTCGAATATTACCAGCGTACCGGCCTTTGCTTCGGCCGCGACGGTCGCGTTTTCCGGCCACGGCGAGTCATCCAATGTCTTGAACGTCATGCGGCCCTCATCATCGCGATAATGCAACTGCTTGAGCGGACCTTGATGTCCACCGGGAATAAAATGCATGCAACCGTTTTCTACTGTGGCGTCTTCGAGTGCGAACCAAAAGCCGATGCAGGATTCTGGATCAGTGTAGAGAAACGTCGAGTCCTGATGGCAATACACTTCGCCGCCAATACGCGGCGGCTTGAATATGTACATCGACTGCAAGACGATCGGATCTTCGTAGCCAAGACTGTTCACTGTCGCCGCCAACTTGAGCGTGCGCGAGAATGCATCGAAAACAGGATCGAGATCATGCATAGCATGACCCATCTTGTTCAAACTGCTTTCTTTCGATTGCCTAAGATTGCCCGCGTCGTCAGTGGCATCCGCTTCGAAGAAGAAACGAATCTTGTCGCCGGATTCTTCGAAGTACTTGTCGCCGAGCTGTGTTTGCTCCATAGCAGAGAAAACATTGCGCTCCACTCCGGGCTCGAATTCGTCGATCAACTCCAGCGTCCGCTCGCGCAGCGCCTGGCAAGCGGACTCGCTGACAAAGCCCTCCAGAATGATGACGCCGTCAGCCGTGAATGCCTGCACCATGTCCGGAGTGAGTCGCCCGTCTTCCGGGGCTTTGAACGATTCTAGGTGGGTTGTCTTCATATTCGCTGGTAACTATACATTGTGGTCAAATTATTGTCGTAATCGGCGGCGAAGCGCCTGTAATTTCAAGCGCAGTGCACTATAATTCGGAATGTTATAAAAACAATGAAAATCCTCAGGGGGAAGTCATGTTTAGAACAACTGTTAAAGGCCTGTGTGCCAGCATTCTGTTGGTCGCGGTCACGGCGCCGAGCGCTTACGCGCAAGGCGTATTGGAAGAAATCGTCGTTACCGCTCAGAAACGATCTGAGAACGTTCAGGACATTCCGATTTCGATCAGCGTTATGTCTCAGGAACGCCTGGACACCGCCAGAGCTGGCGGTAAAGACATCCGCTTTTTATCCAGCAAAGTTCCCAGTCTGATTGTTGAATCGGATTTCGGTCGAATATTCCCGAGGTTCTATATCCGCGGTATCGGTAACACCGATTTCGATCAGAACGCCTCGCAACCGGTTTCGCTGGTTTACGACGAAGTCGTCTATGAGAACCCGATGCTGAAGGGCTTCCCGGTCTTTGATATGAATCGAGTGGAAGTTCTGCGTGGCCCGCAGGGCACACTGTTCGGTCGTAACACGCCGGCAGGTATCGTCAAGATCGATTCCAACAAGCCCAGCGACGAGTTTGAGGCCTACGTCAAACTCGGCTTCGGTAATCTGGACACGACAGATTTCGAAACAGCGATTGGCGGTGCTTTGAATGACAGCTGGTCCGCTCGCGCTTCATTCCTGCACCAGACCCGCGGCGATTTTGTTGCCAACCGGGCGTCTGATATAGATCCGTCATTGTCAGCTTTGGATGACGGGAGCTTCCTCGAAGGCCATACAGAGTGGGCTTATCGTATTCAGCTCGCCTACGAGTCAGACGGTTTCAATGCATTGTTCAATGTCCACGGCCGCGACCTGGATGGCACGGCCACTCTGTTCCGCGCCAACATTATCCAGCCCGGCACCAATGATTTCGTACCGGGATTCGATCCTGACGTCGTAAACTTTGATGGTAAGAACGCCCAGACGCTGGAATCAACCGGCCTCATGGCGCGTCTCGAATGGGATGTGGGCGACTACACGGTGACCTCAATTACGGCCTACGAAACGGTAGAAACGTTTAGCCGGGCCGACGTTGAGGGTGGTATTGGTGCCGTCTTCCTGCCGATAATGGGACCTGGGTTTATTCCTTTCCCGGCGCAAACCGCTGACGGTATTCCTGATCACAGTCAAATCACTCAGGAATTGAGAATCAACAACGATGCGACTGAAAGATTCAGTTGGCAGGCTGGCCTGTTCTACTTTGATGAACATCTTGTAGTAGATACCTTCAATTACTCTGATCGATCGGATGTTTTCGACGGTTTTGCCCGCCAGGAACAGGATACGACAGCCTACGCAATATTTGGTCAGTTCGATTATGACTTGAGCGATAATCTGGTACTGACGGCCGGTTTGCGTTTTTCGGACGACAGCAAAGACTACTTCGCTGAGCGAATTTTAGAGCCCTTCGGCGGTCTACCATTGCCTCGAACTTTCAGGGACCCATCCGACTCACAAGTCAGCGGTAACATCAGTCTGAACTACACAATCAATGACGATGTGAGCGTTTACGGTCGCTTCGCACGAGGCTTCCGCGCACCGAGTATTCAGGGTCGCGTATTGTTCGGCGATGCGGTAACCGTTGCCGACTCGGAGACTCTGGACTCATTCGAAATTGGCATCAAGAGCGAACTGCTTGAGAATCGCATGCGTATCAACGCTTCGATCTACACGCTCGAAGTCAGCGACCAACAGCTGACAGCCGGTAGCGGAACCGCAAATGCCAACCAGCTCATTAATGCGGCGAAGTCGACAGGCCACGGTGTCGAGCTTGATACCGAGCTATCGGTCACCGACAACCTCAGCCTTACGCTCGGTGTCAGCTTCAACGACACGGAAATTGATGATCCAAACCTGTCAATTCTGCCTTGTGGCGCACCTTGCACCGTTGAGGATCCAGCAGGTTCGTTCCCGCTCAGCGTTTCTATCGACGGCAACGACTTGCCACGAGCGCCGCGCTGGATGAGCAATTTCGTCGCCCGCTACGCCAAGCCGATGGGGGATGGTGAGTTGATCCTGCAAACAGACTGGGTCTACCGCAGTGACTTCAGCATGTTCCTGTATGACTCCGCAGAATTCCACGCAGAATCATTCCTTGAGGGTGGCCTTAGTGTTGGTTACGTCACGGATCGATGGGAAGTTGGCCTGTACGGCAGAAACATCACTGATGAACTCAAGTTAATTGCCGCTATCGACTTTAATAACCTCGAAGGCATCATTAACGAGCCTCGTACTTACGGCATAGAAGCGAAATTCAACTTCTAATCGACTACGACAAAAAGTGTTGAAAAACCCCGATCGTCGCCGATCGGGGTTTTTTTTGTGTCAAAATATGCCGATGAAAAATCCCCTACGAAGAATAATCACCGCAGGCCTGCTTCTGGTGCTCAGCGCCTGTAACCCGGACACAACGCCACCTGTTCAGACTGCTGACGAGGCTCTCGAAAACCACATCGATCTCATCATCCTGGGCGACTACGTCGTCAGCATGGATGAGGCTGCTTCGGTCTATGAAAACGGCGCTCTTGCGGTCGATGATGGCGTCATACTCGCTATTGGACCTGCGGCCGAGATTACGGCGGCGTATGAGGCCACAGAAACACTGCAGGGCGAAAATCGCATCGTGATGCCAGGACTCATCAACGGCCACTCTCATGCCGCCATGACATTGCTGCGTGGCGTCGCCGATGATCTTGCACTCATGGACTGGTTGAATAACTACATCTTCCCGTCCGAGGTGCAGTTCGTCGATTCCGAATTTGTACGAATAGGAACCGAACTTGCGTGTTGGGAGATGATCCGGGGTGGCACAACGTCGTTCGTCGATATGTATTATTTTCCGGACACGATCGCCGAGGTGGTCGACAGTTGCGGTATGCGGGCATTGATCTCCGCCACGGTTATCGATCAACGCAGTCCGGATGCCGAAGGGGCGGCTGACTCGATTCAGAAAGGCATCGGCTTCATCGAACGCTGGAAGGGCAAGAATAGTCGCATAACGCCTATCCTCGGGCCGCATGCCAATTACACGCTCAACGCGGAACAATTGAAGGCAACGCGTGCAGCGGCGACCGAGTACGGCGTTGGTATCAGTATTCACATGTCCGAATCGCCTTTTGAGTTGCAATACAGCAAGGACA
>CAZMRZ010000071.1:0-13342 GCA_964568835.1 uncultured Woeseiaceae bacterium
TGTGCCAGCGGCAGGTCTTTGCCCCAGTTGATCGTGTTCGTTTGACGACGCATATACGCTTTCCACGCATCGCTGCCAGCCTCACGACCACCACCGGTTTCCTTTTCACCGCCGAATGCACCACCGATCTCGGCACCTGACGTGCCGATGTTGACGTTGGCGATACCGCAGTCGGATCCACCGGACGACAGGAAGTACTCAGCGTTTTGCAGGTTGTCCGTGAAAATGGCGGAAGACAGTCCCTGCACAACACCGTTTTGCATGGCGATGGCTTCGTCGAGTGTTTCGAACGAGATCAGGTAGAGGATCGGGCCAAACGTTTCCGTCTGGACGATATCCCAGTCATTCTTCGCAACCGCAATTGCCGGCGTAATGAAGTTACCGGGGCCTTCAACGCGCTCACCGCCACACAGGATTTCGCCGCCCGCATCGCGAACCGCGGCGCAAGCTGCTTCAACTCTCTCAATCGAAGATTCGTCGATCAAGGGCCCCATCAATGTGTCAGGCTTCAACGGATCGCCGATACGAATTTGACCGTAAGCTTTTACGAGCGTGTTTTTTAGCTCTTCAAATCGAGAGCTGTGCGCGATGATGCGTCGCGTCGAGGTGCAACGCTGCCCGGCCGTACCGACAGAGCCGAAGACTATAGCGGGTACCACGAGGTCCATGTTGGCGTGTTCGTCGACAATGATCGCGTTGTTGCCGCCAAGCTCGAGCAGGCACTTGCCCATTCGCGCGGACACATTTTCGCTGACCTGTCGACCCACGGCGCACGAGCCGGTGAAAGAAACGAGGTTGACGCGTTTGTCGTCCACAAATTTCTGTGCGAGTTCGTTGCTGCCGTCATTAATGAGGAAGAACACGTCCGGCAAATCCAGGTCTGCGAGCGCTTCACAAATAATCTTGTGCACGGCGACGCCGCAGAGCGGTGCCTTCGGCGAAGGCTTCCAGATGTTCACGTTGCCGCAGATCGCTGCGATGCAGGAATTCCAGGAATACACAGCGACCGGAAAGTTGAATGCCGAAATCGTGCCGACAACGCCGAGTGGGTGCCATTGTTCATACATACGATGCTGTGGGCGTTCCGAGTGCATGGTGCGGCCGTACATCATTCGCGATTGGCCGACGGCAAAATCGGCGATGTCGATCATTTCCTGAACTTCGCCGTCACCTTCCGCCTTGATCTTGCCCATCTCCAAAGAGACGAGGCTGCCAAGCGGATCCTTGTATTTTCGGAGTGCATTGGCGATATGCCGAATCGCTTCACCACGTACCGGAGCGGGAATTGCGCGCCATGCGGCGAAATTGGCTTCCGCGGTGGCGATGACCTGCTCGTACTCGGCCTGGCTTGTTGAACGCACGCTCGCGATAACTTCATTGGTTGCTGGATTGATGGACTCTATGAGTCCGGCTGAATCATCTGCGCTGGAGGTGCCGCCAATCCAAGTGCCGTCGTTAACTGCGCCAAGGCCCAGTTGATCAAGAATGTCTTTCATCGTAATGCTCCTAAGTCGGCGCGCATTGTGCCAATGTCGTGCCGTGCTTGCCACACCTGTGGCCGTTCCGGGGGCGGAGAATTGGGGTCGAAAACGTTTACGAAAACAATGGCTTTGGACGAGGTCCTGACAAAGCCCGGAAGCTGCGTGAAAAAGCGTATATAAACCTTTGATTACATGAGAAACTTTTGAGCCTGAAATCCACCCGTGGCATAGTCCGCGTTTTCTGGCCGGAGAAAATCCGGCCAACGCAATAAGAGACAAGACATCATCGTGAGCAGAACAGTACCGAAAAGTGATTGGCATCCCGCGAGCTGGCAGAGCAAGGAAGCGTCGCAACAGGCGTCGTATCCGGATGCGGCGGCGCTCGACCGTGCTGTGGCTGACTTAAGTCGTTTACCGCCAATAACGACCTCCTGGGAGGTCGATGATCTAAAGGCGCATTTTGCCAAAGCACAGCGCGGTGAGGCATTCATATTGCAGGGCGGTGACTGTGCCGAGACGTTCGACGAATGTACGTCTGAAAATATTGTCGCGAAACTGAAGATCCTGCTGCAGATGAGCCTCGTGATGATCTACGGGCTGAAAATGCCGGTTATCCGGGTTGGCCGAATGGCGGGGCAGTATGCAAAACCCCGTTCAGCCGATACGGAGACGCGTGATGGCGTTACGTTGCCGAGTTTTCGCGGCGACCTTGTAAACCGCAGCGGCTTTACCGCTGCCGAGCGGATTCCTGATCCGCAGATGATCTTACGTGGCTACGAGCGCGCTTCGCTGACCCTGAACTTTGTACGTTCGTTGGTCGACGGTGGTTTCTCCGATCTCCACCACCCGGAGTACTGGGATCTCGACTGGGTAGGACATTCGTCCGCGGCCTCCGAATACCACGACATCGTCTCTTCGATTTCAGATTCTCTCGACTTTCTCGAAACCGTCTCGGGACGTCAGTTTCACCGAACGCAGCGCGCGGATATTTATGCGGCACATGAAGGCCTGCATCTGCATTACGAACAGGCGCAAACCCGGTATCTTGATCGTCGCGAGCGCTGGTACAACCTGACGACACACTTTCCATGGATTGGCATGCGTACGGCGCAGCTGGACGGCGCTCATATCGAGTATTTCCGCGGTATCGCAAACCCCGTGGGTGTGAAGATCGGACCAGGGATGACGCGTGAGTGGCTACAAGGCATCGTCGAGGCTCTGAATCCAAACAATGAACCTGGACGCCTTACGTTGATTCATCGTTTCGGCGCCAAGTCGGTCAAAGAGCAGCTTCCGGACATGATTCGCGCCGTGAAGGAAATGGGCGCCCAGGTGCTTTGGGTCTGCGACCCGATGCATGGCAATACGGAAAGTACGTCAGATGGCACGAAAACACGTCGCTTTGACAATATTGTCGGGGAACTCGAGGCAGCGAATGCCGTGCACAAGTCGATGGGCAGCTACCTCGGCGGGGTACATCTCGAACTCACTGGCGAGAATGTCACCGAATGCACGGGTGGCGCGCGAGGATTGACCGACACCGATCTGGCACGTGCCTATAAATCGACCGTCGATCCACGACTCAACTATGAGCAGGCTATGGAAGTCGCGATGCGAATTGCGGGCCTCGACAAAACCAAATAGTGAATTAAGGTGACAGTGACCTTAATTGCCGTATTAAGGTCACTGTCACCTTAATTCGGTTGGAGGGCCTGCCAGGCTTCGGTGGTTGTCAGCTCGCGGGCTTCACCGGGTGCCAGTCCATCCAGCGTCCAGGGTCCTACCGAATACCGTATGAGCCGAAGTGTTGGCAGTCCGACGGCTGCCGTCATTCGGCGTACTTGTCGATTGCGACCCTCTGACAACGTGATCTCGATCCAGCTGTCCGACACACTTTTGCGGTAACGAATCGGCGGATTCCGATCCCAGAGCATTGGTGGCGCGTCGATTCTGGATGCAGCGACGGCTTCCGCTTTGCCGTCTTTCAGCGCCACACCGTCCAGTAAGGATTGAATCTGTACATCGCTCGCGATGCCCTCGACCTGCGCCCAGTAGGTCTTTCGAATCTTCGACTTCGGCTGACTGATGCGTGCCTGCAGGCGCCCGTCGTCGGTAAGCAGCAGCAGGCCCTCGCTGTCAAAATCGAGTCGGCCTGCCGGGTATACGCCGGCTTGCCTGACATAGTCAGCCAGAGTAGGGCGCCCATCGGTGTCCGTGAACTGGCACAGCACCTGATACGGCTTGTTAACTAGAATCAACACTTTATTGTGTTCCCCTGCGGCCTGTACAATGCACGCCTTTCCTGATTCTCCGGACCTAACATGCACTACGATCATATCAATGTGCCCGCCGATGGCGCGCCCATTACCGTAAATCCCGACCACAGCCTGAACGTCCCGGACTTCCCGATCATTCCGTTCATCGAAGGCGACGGTATTGGTATCGATGTTACGCCCGTGATGCTGGACGTCGTCAATGCGGCCGTCAAGAAGGCCTATGGCGACAAACGCGAGATCAAGTGGATGCAGGTTTATGCGGGCGAGAAAGCAACCGAGATCTATGGCGAAGACGAGTACTTGCCAGAAGAGACCTTAGACGCCTTTCAGCGCTACGTGGTTTCGATCAAGGGACCGCTCTCGACTCCAACTGGTGGCGGAATTCGATCGCTGAACGTAGCGATACGACAAACCCTCGATCTGTATGCCTGTGTGCGACCCATTCGCTATTTTCCCGGTGTACAAACACCGATGTTGCAATCGGACCTGGTGAGCATGACGGTGTTTCGCGAAAATACCGAAGACATTTATGCTGGCATCGAATTCCCGACCGGTTCGGAGGAAGTGCAAAAACTGATTCACTTCCTGCAGACCGAACTGGGCGTCACGGAGATTCGGTTCCCGTTGAGTTCGGGTTTGGGTATCAAGCCGGTCTCGCGTGAGGGTTCCGAGCGACTGATTCGCAAAGCGATCCAGCATTGTGTCGATCGCGACATGAAGTCGGTGACGCTGGTCCACAAGGGCAACATCATGAAATTTACCGAGGGCGCATTTTGCCGTTGGGGATACGACGTCGCTCGTACTGAGTTTGGTGCGAAGGAGATCGGTGATGGTCCCTGGTTGTCATTCAAGAATCCGAAGACCGGTCGTGAGATCGTCATTAAAGACGTTATCGCCGATAACTTCCTTCAACAGATCCTGCTTAACCCGGAGGACTACGATGTTATCGCGACATTGAACTTGAATGGCGACTACATCTCCGACGCATTGGCGGCTCAGGTCGGCGGCATCGGCATCGCGCCGGGCGCAAATCTGGCCGATTCCGTCGGCGTCTTCGAGGCGACGCACGGGACGGCACCAGGCTTTGCGGGCAAGGATCGGGTCAATCCTGGATCGCTGATTTTATCGGCGGCGATGATGCTGCGTTACATCGGTTGGGACGAAGCGACGGATCTGGTTACCAAAGGCGTAGCAAACACGATTGCCAATGGTGAACTGACATTCGATCTTGCACGCCTACGCGAGGCTATTCATCAACCGAAACGAAAAGATAAGCCGCACGGCAAGAAGGATGTTGAGCTGGCGCTTAATCAGATGGTGCCGGGTGCGACCCTGATGGGTACACGCGGATTTGGTGAAGCGATCATTCGTCACATGGACGATTGAGGCCGTTGATTAACGACGCAGTATTCGACAAACAATGTCGCGATTGTCCGCGGCTCGCGACATTTCTCGACGACGTTCAGGAACGTTATCCTGATTACTATTGTCGTCCCGTACCGCCATTTGGTACACCTGATGCGCGCTTCCTCGTCGTCGGACTGGCGCCCGGCATGCACGGTGCCAACCGGACGGGTCGTCCGTTTACGGGTGATCACGCCGGCATCCTTCTCTACCAGATGCTGCACAAATATGGGTTCGCGAGTCGCGATCATTCTGAATCAGCCGATGACGAGCTGACGCTAACCGATTGCCGCATAACGAACGCCGTCAAGTGTCTGCCGCCGGACAACAAACCGGTCGGCGCCGAAATAAATACCTGCAATAATTTTCTCGCGAACGAACTCCGGACGTTGCCGAAGGATGCAGTGGTGATGGCGCTGGGCGGTATCGCACATCGCGCCGTAATCAAGGCACTGGGAATGCGCCAGGCCGAGTTTAAGTTTGCTCACGCGGCTCTGCACGACGTGGAGTATTTTCAGTTGCTGGATTCGTATCATTGCAGCCGATACAACACCAATACTCGGCGGTTGACGGAAGAAATGTTCGACGGAATATTTGCGAAGGCGCGGGAGCTGCTGGATAGCTAACACTGTGAGTGATGAGGCGCCTTTCGAGATAGAGCCGTTCCTGCGGACTTTGACGCACCGCCCTGGTGTGTATCTGATGCTCGATGCGAAGCACAAGGTCATCTATGTCGGCAAAGCGCGCGATCTGAAGAAACGCGTGGCGAGCTATTTCAATCGAACGCATGACGCCCCAAAGACGGCCGTGATGATGGTGCTGGTGACACGAGTAGAGGTCACCGTTTCGAACACCGAAGCGGAAGCGCTGCTGCTTGAATACAGTCTTATTAAACAGCACAAGCCGCGGTTTAATATTCTGCTGCGCGATGACAAAAGCTATCCCTACATCTACGCGTCAACGAAACACGACTTTCCACGCCTACGATTTCATCGAGGCGCACGCCGGGGTAAGGGTCGCTACTTCGGACCATTTCCCAGTACGTCTGCCGTTCGACAAACACTCAGTGAGCTGGAAAAGTTGTTTCTGATACGCAATTGCTCGGACAGTTTTTTTCAGAATCGAACGCGTCCTTGTTTGCAGTTTCAAATCAAGCGATGCACGGCGCCTTGTGTCAATCTGATATCGAAAGACCAGTATGCGAAAGACATCGACGCTGCCATCCTGTTTCTCGATGGTAAGAACAAAAGCGTCGTTAATACTTTCGTCAATCGTATGGACGCTGCATCGGACGCGAAGGACTACGAACAAGCGGCACGATTTCGCGATCAGATTTCAAAGCTCAAGGAAATCGAGGCACGTCAACTCGTCAAACGAACCGGCAATCTTGATCTCGATATTCTTGGATTTGCATCGAACAGTGCTATCCACTGCGTCACCGTCATGTTCATTCGCAATGGATCGGTGATCGGCAGTCGCGATCATTTTCCTCGACTGCAGGGTGAGACAGATAAGGCGAAGATCATCAATGCTTTTGTCGCTCAGTACTACCTCGGTCGGGACGCGCCTGCAGAGATTATCGTCGAGGTTGAAATTGCGGACGCTGAACTACTGCAACAGGAACTGACTGATCGGGTGGGCCATAAAGTTCGAATCCGATCAAGGGTCAGAGGAGACCGCCTGCGTTGGCTGCAGATGGCCAGAACGAACGCGGAGCAGGGCCTGAATCTGAAGGTCGCAAGCAACGCAACGATCAAGCGCCAGTTTGTCGCGCTGGGTGAGGCATTACAGCTGGACGAAACGCCGCAGCGTCTGGAATGTTTCGACGTGAGTCACACGTCGGGCGAAGCGACGGTCGCCTCCTGCGTCGTTTTCAATTCGGCCGGTGCGCTAAAGAGCGATTATCGGCGGTTCAATCTAAACCCACAGGCGGCCGGTGATGATTACGGTGCGATGTCAGAGGCGCTGGAACGTCGTTATGCGAGGATCAAGAAAGGCGAGGTGCCGTTGCCGGATATTTTGTTCGTCGATGGCGGCAAAGGCCAACTGGCCGAGGCCATGAAAGTGCTCAGCAATCTGGAGCTTGATTGGCTAACGGTCGTCGGCGTTGCCAAGGGACGATCACGTCGACCGGGTGCGGAGCAGCTCTTTCGCCCGGGTGAATCACGGGCAATGACGCTCCCCCCGGACTCGCCAGCTTTACTGCTGATTCAGCAGATTCGCGATGAGGCACACCGGTTCGCGATCACAGGACATCGCCAGCGTCGCGCCAAGTCGCGCCGAACGTCCCGTCTCGAAGAGATCCCGGGTTTGGGCCCCAAGAGGCGGCGCGAGCTGTTACGTCAGTTCGGTGGACTGCAGGGAGTCACAGGGGCGGGGGTAGACGATTTGGCGGAAGTTCATGGTATTAGCCGAAAACTGGCCGAAACCATATACAATGCGCTGCATCTCGAGAACTGATGAAGGCCTTAGTCGAACATTGAAGCTTAATCTGGCAATTATTCTGACCCTGTTTCGTATTGCGGCGATTCCTGTCGTCGTAATCTGTTTTTACAGTGCCCTCCCGAACGCACGGCCGATCGCGGCGGTCATATTCGGTATCGCTGCGGTGACCGATTTTATTGACGGCTGGGTAGCGCGACGCTTCAACCAGACCTCGCGATTCGGCGAGTTTCTCGACCCGGTTGCGGACAAGCTCATGGTCGCAATCGTGCTGGTAATGCTGGTGCAAGCCGACAGCGGCTGGTTCGAAGATATTATCGCCATGATCATTATTGGCCGCGAAATCACGATCTCTGCGCTGCGCGAATGGATGGCGACAATCGGCGAGCGGGCGCACGTTAAGGTGGGCTGGGCCGGCAAGGTGAAAACAACGCTGCAGATGTTCGGTATCGCGTTCATGGTGTACAAGAATCCGCTCCTGGGGGTCGACATGTACACCGTGGGATTCGGTCTGCTGGTGGTTGCCGCAATCATGACTATTTTCTCGATGATTACGTATCTCAAGGCAGCCTGGCCCTTCATTAGCGTTGATCAGGGCTGACGACCGGCCTCAATTGCTGAAAAGGCGCCATTTCAGCTTGACTTAAACCTGTTACAAGCTAGAATCTCGCTCCTTCGCGGGAATAGCTCAGCTGGTAGAGCGCAACCTTGCCAAGGTTGAGGTCGCCAGTTCGAACCTGGTTTCCCGCTCCAAACGCCTGAAAGGCCCTAC
Source organism: uncultured Woeseiaceae bacterium (assembly GCA_964568835.1). Classification (GTDB taxonomy): domain Bacteria; phylum Pseudomonadota; class Gammaproteobacteria; order Steroidobacterales; family Woeseiaceae; genus UBA1847. The sequence goes on from CAZMRZ010000071.1 coordinate 8,376, forward strand.
ATTGTGGGGCCTTTTTGCGTTTAGCGCGCTGGGTTTTCCGCTCCAAACGCCGGAAAACAGGCTGCTAGACTAACTTTCGTTGACTGAGTACAAAATAGTGATGAAAAAACAGCAAAGAATTTCGATCGTGGCAATCGCGTTTCTGGCCATCGCGTTGCAAAGCGGCTGTTCAGGTATCCCTGATGGGGCGGAAGCCGTGAGCGGATTCGAGCTCGACCGTTACCTCGGCCAATGGTACGAAGTGGCCCGGCTCGATCATCGTTTCGAGCGTGGCCTGTCCAATGTGACCGCGACTTACAGCATGCGGGATGACGGTGGGGTGAGCGTGGTTAACCGAGGCTATAAAGTCGGCGAGAGCGAATGGGACGAGGCAACGGGCAAGGCCTATTTCGTTGGCGATGCCGACGTGGGCCAATTGAAAGTGTCGTTTTTCGGACCGTTTTATGGTGGTTACAACGTCCTTGAACTGGACAAAGACGATTATCAGTATGCGTTAGTCGCCGGGCCAGATCGGAGATACCTGTGGATACTGTCCCGCTCACCGGAGCTCGACGCGACGGTCTTGTCTGCCCTGATTGAGAAGGCCAGCGGCCTCGACTTTCCTACCGATGAGCTAATTTACGTCGATCACACCACGCCGGAATAGAGAACGAAACATAAAACGTCGCTAAATGGACTCCTAGGATCGCTTCTTCAGATTGGCGAGGTCATTCCGTCTGAACTTCGCCTTGTTATTTGATCGCCAATGAACGGCTGCCAGCGGCGCGGCGAGCAGCAATCCAAGAATTAAAACGACGACGCCCATGTTTGTATCAGCGAGCCAATGGACCAAGCGCTGCAAATACGTATTTTCAAGCGATGGCAAGACACCCGTTACAGCAAACCACGTCATCGGAATCCAGCGGCTTTCCTCGTACCAGAGAAACCCCTGATAGCTCCATATACCAGCGGTGATTGCGCCGGTGGCGACAACGATCGACGAGAACAAAATGCCCCAAAACCGCGCAGCGCGCTCGGCCGTCATCACGACAAATCCGGCATGGACGATCTCTCTTTCGCGCCCGGTATCGGCAAGGAGCTGCTTTCGCGCTTGAATATGGCAGTTGGCGAGATAGAGAACTAATGGCAGCAGGCCGATTGCGATCCAAGCATTTGCGACGTCGTCGGTTTTTAGTATGAACAGGGTGCTGACCAGCGCTATGGCACTCAGAACGCCCAATGGGGCCAACTTTGCCAATGGAATAATTGCCGTGTTTTTCACTCTCGTTATCAACCTCGGGGCCGAATTCTGATATAAACCGATTCCAGTCGCCATATGCAGGCGACATTCACAGATTATCACGCGTTTTTCCGGAGTAGCCGTTGTTCGATACCCCGTTTCGCTTTCCTCTTGGCTTGCTGATTACCATCATCTGTCTTGGTGATGCAGACGCTGCCAATGTCGAGCTGCCTCGGGTCGACGGCGAAGTCGTTGTTGATGGTCGCATGGACGAGGCGGCCTGGCTTGGCGCGACTCAGGTCGAGTTGGACATCGAGAATCAACCGGGAGAGAACGTCCCGGCGAAAGTGAAAACCGTGGCGTACTTGATGGAGGATGGCGCGAATCTGTTTGTTGGCTTTGTGGCGAACGACCCTGATCCGTCAGCCATTCGTGCATATTTGCGAGACCGGGATTCGGCCTACGACGACGATTTCGTCGGCATCATTATTGATACTTACAATGACGGTCGTCGCGCTTTCGAGTTCTTCTCGAATCCGCTGGGTGTCCAGATGGATATGACGAACAATGAGGCGTCTACCGGTGGGCAAAACGGCAAAGAAGACGATTCCTGGGACGCGATCTGGGACTCCGCCGGAAAAATCAACGGCGAAGGCTATGTCGTCGAGATGAAAATCCCACTGACTCAACTACGTTTTCCCGCGACTGAAGGACTCAAGACCTGGGGCTTTGATGTATCGCGGACCTACCCGCGCAACAAACGATACCGATTCTCCAGCAACGCTCTGGAACGCGGGAATAATTGTTATTTGTGCCAGATTGGCGAATTTAGCGGCCTTGAAGATGCCGAACCCGGGCGTGATCTTGAGATCGTTCCCACGCTCACGGCATCAAATTCAGAGTCGACAGAGGAGCCGGGTATCGACCCATTGATATCCGACGGCACCCAAACTGAAGCGGGCCTGAGTGTTCGCTGGGGTATTAGTCCGGACCTGACAGCAAACCTCGCGATCAATCCGGACTTTTCCCAGGTTGAAGCAGACGCAGCACAGCTCGACGTTAACAACCGTTTTGCGTTGTTTTTTCCTGAGAAACGGCCGTTCTTTCTCGAGGGCGCGGACTATTTTTCGACACCACTGCGGGCAGTTTTCACACGGACTATCGCGAGTCCGGATGTTGGTGCGAAGTTAAGCGGTAAACGAGGTAACCACACGTTCGGCGTCATGGTTGCGGAAGATGCAGAGACGAATCTGTTGTTTCCGGGGCTATTTGAATCGGACTCAACCACGCTGGAACAGTCGAATACGGCCTTCATAGGGCGTTATAGCCGTGGCTTCGGAAATACGTCATCGATTGGCGGCGTGTTGACGGTTCGAGATGGCGACGGTTACCACAACTATGTCGGCGGCTTCGACGCACGTTGGAAGATTAACGATCAGCATACTTTGAATGCACAGTATCTTGAGTCGGAGACAGAGTACCCAACTGACATCGCGATTGAGTTCGAGCAGCCGCTTGGAGCCATTGACGGCGACGGCCTATTTCTTGGTTATGAGTACGATTCCCGAAACTGGTTTGCAAGTATTCGCCGAATCGATTTATCGGAAGGGTTTCGCGTGGACTCTGGTTTTCATACCAAAGTCGGCGGTGCGAAAGACCGGGCGGTTTTCGGAAGAGTCTGGCACGGCGAGGACGGCAGCTGGTGGAGCCGGATACGTCTGCGCAATGAGTATGAGATCGGCCATGCCGACGACGGCACGTTTACAGAAAAAGAATTGAGCATGCGGCTGGGCATCGGCGGCCCGATGCAGTCGTGGACTCAGATCATGCTGGCGGCCGAGTCTAAGCTTGAAGACGGCATCTTGTTCGACATGAATGAGGTGGGTTTCTATATTCAGGCTACGCCGCGGAGAGGCCTCTCAATGCAGCTCTTTGCCAAGCTTGCGGATCAGATTGACTTCGCGAATACGCGACTCGCGGATCAAGTCGTTCTTGAACCATCATTTTCCTGGAACATCAGTCGCAGCTTGCTTGCGCGCGTGAACAGTGTGTTCGTGAGTCTGGATACCAAAGAGGGCGAGAAGATATTCGATGCGAGCGTGATTGATGCGCGCCTGACCTGGCAGTTCAGTGTTCGGTCTTTTCTACGGATGACGATTCAGCATTCCGAGGTAGACAGAAACCTGAGTGCGTATGACGCCGATATCGTCGACGACTATGATGCGAAATCAAAAGACGTGGGTCGACAATTGCTCTACTCGTACAAAATCAATCCACAGACGGTTTTCTTTTTGGGGTATTCGGATCAGTACGTTGATGAGGACGATCTGGACGGACTGACCGCTTCTGATCGCAGCCTGTTCATGAAGATCGGCTATGCCTGGAATCTTTAGTTATAAAAACCCCGGATTTCTACCTTCACCGACACAACTTTACTCAGCTCCTCCATCGTATCGGTCCAGGCCAGGATTAACTTGTCGTCAATAAGAACCATCTGCGGGACGTTTCGTGCGACCGACGTCCGCCCAACGGTCTGCACGCGACCCGTTTGTCCATCGACGGTGAACGCTCGAAGCTTGATTACGTAATCCTCATTTTTTCCGGATTCCATCCAGCTAACGGCATACGTCTGATTGTCGATGAGGGCCAAGCCGACATGACCCGACACGTTTGTCCCGGCAACGTCGAGCGGCACCGAAAACGTTTTTCCGGAGTTTTTCGAAACAGCAACCTTGACGGTGGGTTCGTTGTTGGCGGCCGTAAACCACGCCGCAACCACGAGCTTTCCATTGGCTTTGATCACCGGCCCATTAACCGGGCAGCCGGATATTTCCCAGCCGTCGTTTGATACCGCGACGCCCTGTTGCCATTTGCCGTCCACTTGGCGGGCGACAAAAATGTCGCGAATCTCGTCTTCGGTTCGATTGCGGTAGATCGCGACCGGTCCGGATTCGGCGATCGCGATGTCAGTTTGGCAGCAGTCGCATACCGAATCGTCCAGAACTGTCTCGTCGCTCAGGCCGCCATCGGATGCCAGCGTTGCCGTGCGCAGTGTCATAGCGGCGTCGGGTGTGTTGCGGCCATCCAGCCAAACGAGTCCCGTTCTGCCGTCCGCGGCGTAGGTTGATACGAATCCATGCTCGGTTGGCGTAGCGTCGGTATGAGGGCTGACAGGGCGGCTCCAGGAGGCACCACCATCAACTGAGAACGCCGTTAGCACCTGGTAGGCGTAAGTCGCATCGGCCACGTAGCTCAGCCAGTGGGCCAATAGTTTTCCCGATGCCACGGGCGTCACAGCCGGCAGATCGGCCCAATTCACAAACATGGCATCGTCTTGGACGGCCACCACGGCCGGTCGCCACGTGCCCTGATCGTACGGCGAAAACCGCAGCACTTTGCCTTCGTCATTGCGCTCCATCCAGCTCAATACGACCTTGTCGTCATCGCCCTTGGCGAGGCGGGGACCGTAAGCCGGTTTGCCGCTGGGAACGCTAATGGGCTGTGGATTCTCAAAAACGGGAAGGCTTTGCTCGGTGCAGGCGCTGAGCACCATAACGAGGCCGAGAATCAAGAAACTGAAGTGCTTTCGCATGAACCCATTATGCAAACATTTCGGGTGGATTGCTGCGGCAGTCGCTGTATACTCCGACGCCTGCTCAATGGAGCGGCATCTGCCGCCGCTTCGTATGACCGCCGAGGCTAGGTGGCAGAGTGGTTATGCAGCGGACTGCAACTCCGTGTACGCCGG
>CAZMRZ010000072.1:0-12951 GCA_964568835.1 uncultured Woeseiaceae bacterium
AGGTGCTTCGCAAGCTCGTATTTCTCGGCACGCCGCATCACGGATCGCCGTTGGAACGCGGCGGCCACGGCCTCGATCGCGTGATGGAATTGAGCCCTTACTCAATGCCGATCACACGCTTAAGCAAGGCACGCAGCGCGGGTATCACGGACTTGCGCCACGGTGTTTTCTCGGCTGGCGAACAGGTCGTGCCACTGCCTTCGGGCGTTAAGTGCTATGCGGCCGCTGCGGTACGCTCGGCCAAGCGCAATGCGTTGAGCGATCGATGGGTCGGCGACGGCCTTGTGCCGCTCGACAGCGCACTCGGACGGCATCGTGATGCCGAGCGGACACTGGAAATTCCGAAGCATCGCCAATGGGTTGGATTCAAGATGGGGCACCGCGAGCTCTTGAATCATCCTGACGTGTATGCGCAGCTTCATACGTGGCTGCAGCAATCAACCTGATTAGATCGCGGTTTTCTATGGGACATCCACAGCTCGTAACGGTACTGACAACTCAATGACTGAGGCTCGTGTGGTCATCAATCAATGGCGAGATCACGCATCACTGAATCATCGTAACCGAATCGTCGCGGCCCGTTGACTACCGCCAACAGCCGTTAGTGTCATTAATGCTCGAACCCAGCGAACCTTGTACACCGGTACTAGTTAACATGAGTGCGCCGCACTTCCCGTCTTCGGTCTGGCCGTCTTGCGGTGCCGCATCCAGGGTAAAGGCCGAGGCAGTCAGTGTCGGGGCCGTCACGCTGTAGTAGCCATCCGGTGAGGCGACGGGAAACGCGACGGCGCAATTCGGATCGTTGTAGCGGCTAAACCGCGTGTAACAACGTTCAAGCTGCTGCGAAACCTGCATGAGCGTGGCTTGGCCGTCTGCACGGTGTGTCTTCATTACCTGGGCACGGTAACTCGGATACGCGATTGAGGCGAGTATGCCGATGATAACTACGACTACCAACAATTCGATTAGCGTTATGCCACGCATGTGCATAACTCGTAGTGATTCATTTCGACTTGGAATGATCATGCCGCTTACCTCAATTGACGCCAGGACTGCCGACCGACAGCGACCCCACCACGTTCTGAAATTTTTATTAGTTGCCCAGACGAACCACTAATAACTTTCACCTCGTCGTCATTGTCGCCCACGCCTGTTATGACAGCGGGCGTTTTGGCGATACCGATTTGTGGATTGATACCGGATGGCGGGGCACGTACAACGTCGCCATTTTCATCCGTGAATTCGACCCAGTCACCGTCATTGAATTGACCGTCAGCGTCCAAATCAAACACGGCGTACTCCAGACGCCCGCCAGTGAATGCGTTGAGCTCCATTATCCAGCTCTCGCCGCCGAACGAACAAGGATCGCGATCGGGAATGACGGTCGAGAAAATCACGCGATCGCCGCGGACGAGTGCCCGCGACACCACTCGCTCACCCTGCGGACCCGGTCCGCCATAAGTCGTGTTCCATTCCAGATCCATGTACCAACCGGTTTGGCTGGAATTAAGAACGTTCGATGTGACTCCGCGGACCGCAAAACCGTGCGCGCTCAATTCGGCGAGAATTGACTGCTCTTGCATACTGGCGCGGCTCGCAATGGGTGTCCCACGATCAATAACGCTGTAAAAGGTATCAACATCCGGATTAGCCGGCACGACGTTGTCGTTGAGCCGATAAAAACTGCCGGTGCCAAAAAGTACAGTGTGCAGACCGTAGTCATTGAACGAGGAGGTCAATGGCGCCGTTATCGCTTGCCGCAGTCCGTTGCCATCACGTGCGACAAACAACGGTAGCGGTATGCCGCCGCTAAGCAGCGTGGTCGGCGCGCCCCAGTTGCTCGGGCTCGGATCGTCGAGATCGAGGCGCCAGAGATTACCATTCGTATCGCCAACGTACATGCGATCCGCTACGCGATCACCGTCGATGTCAACGACCAGAGGTGCTCCCAGATCACCACTATTATCAAGCGTGAATGAACGAATGATGCTGCCGTTGGAAGGATCCAGAATCCAGATCATGCCATCAGGCTGACCCGTGTCGTAACCGCTTGTTACGACCACACCGAATTCGCCGTTCTGCAATGGCACAATTGCCGGTTGGCCGATGGTGTAGCCCATCGATGGGTGGCTGAATTCCCACAGCACATCGGAGCCGGTCATACTCGTAGGATTGGTAACATCCAAGGCAAACACACTCTTGCCACCGGCGCCGGTCGTACCAACCGCGATCGTATGCCAGCTCGAGCCAAAATACGCGTCGGCGAAACGTGGCGCGCCGTCGACGTAGAACCGGTGCGCGTACTCCGGCAGCGTCAATTCATAAAGATTGTCTATTACGGAGTTCGGCACGAATGCAAATAATTCTTCGCCGCCATTGCTATTCAGTTCCGCGTTGAACGCGTGCAACATACCGTCGTTGGCGCCTACGATGAGGATCGGAGGACGATTCTGGTAAGTTGACGATTGGCGGAATGCCAGATAAGACGCACCCAAGCCAAGGCTTGAGAACGCGACTGACTGGTCTAACAGTGAATAGCCGAAATCTTGATCGCCTATGAGCTGCGGATCGGAATTACTGATATCGCCAAGTCGGCTGTCACGTTTCCTGAGCAAACCGTCAGGTACTTCCTGAAGGCGCGAGCCGCGCAAAAAGTCGAGTCGATCCTGACCGATAGCTGCACTTAGCAACGGCCCGCCGCCGAACTGTTGACGCAACGCATCCTGTTGCGTACTTGCCAAACTACCCCAGGTAAAATCGATGCCGTTCGTTGAGCGGAATGATCCACCGCCTCCTGAAGTTGGCGGTGTTACCGTTAAAATCTTACGGCTGCTCAGACTTGCCTCCGACCGGCTGTCCAACTCGCTAGCCGCGTCCCATACGGCCGTCGGGTTGATTGTGCCGTCCGCGCTAATACGAAAAGCCTGAAGTTGGCCGCTCCACCTGGCGCTATCGAAAGCTGCCTGGTATACCGCTGTGTCGGAACCGAGCCGCGTCGAATTCGCGGCGACCGCGGAGGCCGAACTGCGAACTTCCGCGGCAATGTTGGCAAATGCCGTAGTCAGGCTCTGCACCATCTGTGATGCTTCGCCGGCGACATAGTAATTGTCGGGGCGTTCAAAGTTGTGGCCCACAATATCGGCATTCGGGCCGAACGATACGAGTGTCTCACCATTGGTATGCCACCAATCGAGATCCAGTGGTCCCGTGTGAGTGTCCGGATCGAAATTCTCGGGCACGTCAAAGCCACCGTATTTCGCGGTCAGATAATATTGATTCGCTATGGGAGGCTCAAGTGTCTGTGCTTCGAGCACGTCAACCCAATGGGTTGAGGCAGTTTGATCTCCCGGAAGGTCCAAGCGCATGTCGCGTGTGTGTGCGTCCCAAGCAAGACCCGCCATGAACGCAGAGTTTTGCCGGCCGCTGAAGTTAGACATGTCGATAGCGATGCCTTCCATCGATCCTACCGCCCCAGTTTCAGCGACGACGTCAATCGAGGCGTCGGCCGATACTAGTGCTGGCATCGAAGGTTCGTCCACGGTGGCGCTACTACCTGGCAGGTTCTTATCGCGGTGAGTGTTGACATCGCCGATACCGAGTAGCACGTTTTTCTGACAGGCGTACTGAATGGGGTCGTTCCAATTCGTGATGATTGGGAAACCATCCGCCGCACGTACCCGGTCTACGCCGGTCGCGCCAGGTATGCTTGAGTATTCGGGCACATTTCCCTGATTTTTAAGATAGCGCAACGCCGTGTAGTAAAGCTCGCCGACAGGATCCTTGCTTTTGTGCGGTTCGTTCGTCATCTGCCCGAACTTGTTCAGGTAGTTAATCGCGCCGCTGTCCTGAATGGCTATTCCCAGGGCTCCGGCAGTGGCCGCTGCATCGACCGGGTCGGGATTTTGATACAGCACACCCGTTACCGGATCCCATTCCCGGTTAGGGTTGTTTGCCTCACCGACGCCAGGCACAATCATCTTCGGACCGACAAACTTTTGCCGGGCGCGAAGAACGCCACCATCGCGAAAATGATCCGGATCGTTCGCATAGCCGAACACGCCGATGCGCAAGTCCTTCGAATGTTCCTGTATTACGCCTTCGGGCTTGTAGCCGGAGGAGTACGCGACACAATTCGCTTCGAGCAGACCCGTTACGCAGACCTTAACGCGGACGCTAAGCTCGTACGGCTGTTTGTTATTCATAGCCATGCCGGGCACGTAGTCAAATACTATGGGCGGGTTCGTGCTGCCATCGTTGTCATTGTCCCTGGTGTTGCTTTTGTTAATTCGAAAGCGCATCTTGTTGCCGAGTTTCTCAATCTGCACAGTTGCCCGCGCCTTTCTGAACGGCAACGAAGCTTCGACCAAGTCCCTGTCGTCACCACTGGCGGGGACGCGGCGATCCGGATAGATGTTGGTACCGCCCTGACCGGTATGGCGCGCCTTCTCGAGCCACGTTTCGGTGGGTGTATCTTTGACGCGAAGTCCACCCGTCAAAACCGAGCGAAACGGATCGATCGTCTGTGTCGCCGCCCAGTTCATGAAGTTGCCGCTCCACTCAAGGGCGCCATTGCAGTTCCGGTCGGTCGTGACCCGGACGGGATAGAAGTGCCGATCGGCCTCGATGAGACTGAAGGAGTAGTTGTAGCATTTGTCGGGGTCGAAATAGCCCAGGTAGGTTTTCGCCTGGATGTAGTCGCCGAGACTGGAAACGCTCGTGATTGTCGGCCATTCCACGGAGGGGACCAGGGTCAGGTTGCCCGGCACGTTGCCGCCGCCAAGGAACAATGGCGATTGCGCGACTTGTGCGTGCGTCGGGGCGCTGGCACTCATTAGCATTGCGACCATCGCCATTGCGAAACTCGTTTTTCTGACTGCAGTCGCCGTCCTGGCGGCCCATTTTGATTCGATATTCATGTGAGTGCTTCCTTAACGACTGCGAAATACAGTGCTCAAGACAACGGATGACAGTGGAACGCCACCGCTGTCCACAGCACCGCCATAACCAACGGCGGTAACGCGATAGAAAAATATCTCCGCGGCGGGCGTGCCGGTTTCGGTTTCCGTGCCGGCCGGGCGAACTGAGTCTAATTTCTCGATGTAATACTTGGGTTGTGCCGCGACGTACGGCATCGCGACCGGATCGGCGGGGTAGGCGACATAGCCGCCTCCATCCGAAGGCGAGTCACCGATCCACACCGGCCGATTTATAGAATTTACCGGGTACAATCCGCCGGTGCCGTCGAATTCCGGCAAAGCCGGGGTATCGCTCAGGTACTTCTCGGCGGCCCTGAGCGACGCTTCTGCGCTCTGAAAGCTCAAGTTCCCGTCGCGCATGTGGCCCGACATGCGTTCCTGCATCATGGAACTGCGCATCGAGGAGGTGCTTAGTATGGTCATCATCAGCAGGAATAGCAGTGCAACAACTAGGGCTGCACCGGACTGATGGTTGTGAGAAACGCGTTTGCAGTTCATGTTCATGCCCTGTATCTAGGGAAGCCGGTTGCGTAGGCCGACAGTCGTTGAAAAGACCTGGCGCAAACGGCGATCGTCTACCGGGTTAAATTGGGTGTCGGAGAGGTTGTAAACGACGGCATCGGTCTCTGTTCCGTACTCGTCGTCGGAACGTGCCAACAAGGTGATTTCGGCAGTGAGGACAGTCGCCCAGTCGCCTACAGCATCCGCGCTGACCCAGCTGTTGGGAGCGCCGCTGTTGTCGGTATCAATACCGTAACGAATCTGCAGGGTGTCGATTCCGGCGACCAGTTCTTCCGGAGCAGCAGGAAAGCCACTTGATGTCGCACTCAGCCACTGCAAACGGAGCTGGAACAGTGACGGACGGTTGTTCGTGCCTTGCCCTACGTAAAACGCATGCGTCTGTAAACGTGCGACTTCCGCGCCGAGACCATAACCCTCGTCGAGCCCCCATGCGGCAACACTGTTTCCAGGACCAAAGCTGGCATCGTCCGTATGGCCGAGCGTCGAAAGGGATCCTGCGGTGGCAATATCAGTCAGCTGAAAGATCGAAGCTTTCCGACAATCGCTGGCCACCAGTATTTCGCCAGCGACATAATCGTGCGTGTCGGGAATGATTAGTCCCGTCGACGTGCTGAACGGTGCCAACATAGTGTTTGCCGGACCCGAGATGCTGCGCACAATCAACACGTCGCTGCCGGGTATGACAAGATTGTTCAACTCCGGGGGTAACGCCGGTGTCCATAAAGCCGGGTTTGATGAAGGAGCAGGATCCTTAGCGGTCGCGGTGAACACCTCCGCCGCGCCGGTACCATTCGCGTTGTGCCCAACCAAGCCGTTCTCGATATCGTCGCGGAATGTGTTTGGTCCGTTGAGGTTGTTGAATATAGCGATGTCTGCCAGGCAACCTCGGTAGCCAGACATGCGCGCATTAAAAGCGATGTGATCGAGAGTGAACCGTGCATTTTCTTGAATGCTTCCCAGACCCTGGGTGAATTGATAGGTGACGCGGTTGCCAATGAAAATTTGTACGATGCCGGCGATCAATACCAAACCCAACAGCATCGAGATCATCAATTCGATCAAGGTGATACCGCGTTGATAGCGATGCATTAACGAAATTCTATTTGAGTTGCCCATAGCCTTATTCGTGTAGCTCATAGCCGCGTTGTGAAGCGAAATTGCAAAGGAGCTGGTGCTCCAGTTCCCTGGGAGTCGTCCCAGATGATCGTGACTGTGAACTCGTCGTTAGTTCGGGTTACCGAACCGGTGCTTTGCGGCAGTCGGCACGCCATAGCATTGCGCCAAGCCGCAATATCCTGGTCACGCAGATCTCCAGCGCCGCTAAACGCGCCACAGGTCGGTACCGGATCCTCGACAGGGCCGTTGTAGTCGCCGTTCAAAGCGGCCAGACGATTGCCGCGCATGCGGTCAACCAGGTCATACGCCAGTGCTGTTGCCTGAGTTCGTTGATACGCGCTGGTAGTGAATTTGACGGACGACGTCTGCATCGCCACTAGGCCGAGTAACCCGACGGACACGACGAGCAGGGCGATCAATATTTCGATCAGCGTTAATCCCTGGCATCGAGATTTCGGCGCAAGCGGCAGAAAACGTTTGGTCGCCCTATTCACGTGCAGTTCACCCTGTTGACGCTAATTCGCCCAGCAGAGTTCACGGCCACATCCCGTCCCTGGGGGCCGGTGCAATGCGGTAGACGCAACTGTAGTTGCGGCGGAGCGCCGGGTGCTAGCGAACCGCGTGCCTGAAACTGTATCTGGGAAACATTGCCATTGAGTACGCCGGCGCCGCCGCTTCGTTGCGGCCAGGCTCGCAGGACTTCGCCGGCTGACGTTCGAACAATCCAACCGGTGCTCCAATCGTTGCTCGTGCTACAAGTGGCACCATCCGTTGAACTGCACAGCGAGATTGTACTGCCGCGCCGTATTGCCTCGCTGCGCCCGAGATTCAACGATGCAACCACATCGTTCGCATCGCTAACGGCCCGGTTGTTTTGCACCATGCTCGTAAAACTGGGAACGCCCATCGACAAGATCAATCCGGCGACGCCAAGAGTGATCATTAATTCAAATAATGTGAATCCGCGCGTCTTTCTGTAATTAGTCACATCTACTTCCTTGCTATCGTTGCCCACCAGGCTTGCGCTCATTCTGCACAAGTACCGGTGAAACGGGCGTGACCGCGATCGCAAATAACGCTTGGGGAAAGATCTTTCCGACGAACGATTCAGTTTCGCCGACAAGCGGTCAATTGTCGGCAAATTCGAGTGATTCTGCGGCCTGCTGCTCAACCAAAAGTTAACGTAAGCCGATCGGTGCTACCAATCTGTCGCAAAAATGTGACGTAGTTTTGTTCTGAAAATCCAAGGAGACGATGGGGAGTCCGTCCACGAAAATCGAGATTTCGTCTTTCCCGCCAATGTCGCGTCCCGAAGAGCTGATTTCAAACTGACGCAACGCGACGGTTTGACGATGCTCCACCTGCCCAGAATGAGTTGGCTAACACGACAAAATTGGCCGAAATGAAAGATGTGTTCGAGGGGGCATTAGCCTCGTTGGTCAGGCCGTCGATGCCAGTCTCGCACCATTAACAGCATTACTGCCAGAGGGCGAATCATCGCCGGCGCTTGACGCATACCGATCCGCAGCGAACGGCGTGTATGGCGACTACCTTGCACGTACTGGAAACCCGCTCGCTATCGAAATGAGTCTGCGTTATCGCGGCCGAAGCATCGCCAATGGGTTGGATTCAAGATGGGGCACCGCAAACTCTTGAATCATCCTGACGCATATTCGCAGCTTCATGCGTGGCTGAAGCAAGCAATCTAACTAAAGTTTTGCACGAATTTCGTGCTCCGGAATACGAATCGGGCGCTCACGCCACTGCCGGATCGGCCCTGAGCTTCAGCGCCTCGAGTACCTGCTCGTGCTCTTGCTGAACTTGTTGATGAATCTCCGTCGCCTTGGATAAGTCCGATTGACGACCGGTCGTCTCCAATGTTTCGCACAAATCTGCCAATTTCAGTGCGCCAACTTTCGCACTGCTCGACTTGAGGATTTGCGCATGTGCCACAACGCTTGCGACGTCAGCAGCATCAAGCGCCAATCCCAGTTTCGCGATAATTTCTCTGGAGCTGTCCAGATAGACCCGCACAACTTTCTGCACCACATCCTGACCCCACGCTCCCTGCAGCTCCGACAGTCCGTCAAGCACGCTGGACTCGATGACTGGAGAGTCGGGTTTCTGAGTTGCACGATCCAGGTCCTCATGATTTGGAGGCGGCTCAATGTGTTCCACATACTTAGAGATGATCTCCCGGAGTTGCTGGCTGGTAAAAGGCTTACTCAGATAGTCGTCCATACCCGCAGCAATGCACTTTTCTCGGTAACCGACCGCCGAGCTTCCGGTTACCGCAATGATAGGAACGGGTTGATCGTTGCTGTTGGATTCCAATTGCCGAATCGCTTGCGTCGCCTGAAAACCATCGAGTATGGGCATCTGGCAGTCCATTAGCACGATATCAGGCACCGCCTGGGTAAACAGTTCCACTGCAACTTTTCCATCCGGAGCAGCCAAGACACGATAGCCGGCTTTCCTCAGCAGCGCCTTGATCACCAACTGGTGAGTCGGATCGTCATCGGCCACGAGAACGAGCGGTTTGTCAGCGGTATCGGTATCGAGGGTCACGCGGCCGCCGCCTTCATGCGGAGTTTCAGCGCGTCGATTACCTGTTCATACTCTTGCTGAATCTGCCGGTGGAGCTCCGCCGCGCTGGATAAGTCCGATTGACGACCAGCCGTCTCCAGCGTCTTGCAAAGATCCGCCAGTTTCAGCGCGCCAACGTTCGCGCTGCTCGACTTGAGAGTGTGCACGGTTCTGGCAACGCTGTCGGCATCTGCAGAATCAATTGCCGCATGTAATTGCAGAGCGAGTTTTTCGGAGCTCTCCAGATAGGCCTGCACAACTCTTTGCACGAGGCTCTGGCTGCCGGTCTCCTGCAACTCTGCCAGCCCGTCGAGTACGCTGGCATCGATGGCCAGCGACGAGGGCTGGTTAGATTCCGGCGTTACAGATTCCCGAGCCCTATCAACGCTGGGCTCCTGAATGGTAATCCGCTCACTGCGTTCCAGGTATTTCGACAGTACTTGATATAGCTGCTCACCTGTAAAAGGTTTGCTCAGATAATCATTCATCCCGGCAGCAACACATTTTTCTCTATCTCCTGCCAACGCGTTAGCGGTTACGGCAATGATAGTAACGGGATCCTCGCTGCTCTCGGATTCCAGCTGCCGGATGGCTTGTGTTGCCTGGTAGCCGTCGAGTTCCGGCATTTGGCAGTCCATCAGCACGGCATCAAAAGTGTTGCATAGGAATTGCTCGATGGTTTCGTTACCGTTTTTCGCGACGATAGCCTCCACGCCAATTGACGAAAGCAGACCCTGGGCGACTTCCTGGTTTACCAGATTGTCCTCTGCAAGTAACACCCGGCCCCGCAGCGCTCTGATCGCTGCGGTCCGCTTTTTGGGCCTTAGAATGTCCTTGTGAAGAGATCGCGCAGATGCCGAAAATGCCGTTTCGCTACTTGCTTTCATACGCAAGTCGAAGGAGAAAACTGATCCTTTTCCCGGTTCACTTTGTACGCAGAGGCTGCCGTCCATCATTTCTATGAGTTGCTTGCTGATTGCCAGCCCCAGTCCGGTGCCGCCGAACCGACGGGTGGTCGATCCGTCCTCCTGGGAAAAGGAGTCAAATATCAGTTTCTGTTTTTCCGCTACGATTCCAATGCCAGTATCGATCACTTCGAAACGTATGTTCATATATTCGGCATCGTCATTCGTCGCGGTTACTCGCAAGACGACACTTCCGCTGTCGGTGAATTTGATGCCGTTGGCAATCAAATTCGTCAACACCTGCCGCATGCGGAATGGGTCTCCAGATACGGCCAATGCAGAATTTGGTGGCACCTGGCATTCAAGACTCAAGCCCTTTTCCTGAGCCAGGTTTTCGAGGTTGACCACCGTATCGGTCAAAAATGTATTCAGATCGAAAAGCACGTTTTCCAGGCTTAGCTTGCCTGCCTCGATTTTTGAAAAGTCGAGGACATCATTGATGATGTCGAGTAATGAATCTGCAGAATCGCGGATCGTCAGCGCATAGCGCTTTTGCGTGTCGTTAAGAGTCGTACCATCGAGCAGCTCGACCATGCCAAGGACGCCGTTCATAGGTGTGCGAATCTCGTGACTCATGCGCGCTAGGAATTCGCTTTTCGCGTCTGACAGCGCAAGCGCCTGATCGCGGGCCGTTTCCAGCTTCGATTGTACGTTGCCAAGCTCGCCTCTCAGCTGATCAAATTCTTGCGTTAGCAGGCCAATTTCGTCACTTCGGTCCGACACGAGCTTGTGATCCAGATCCCCTGTTTCTCTGATTCTCAACATGTGTTTTGTCAGTGTAGCGACGGGGGCGATAATCAGATTCCGCATGAATAACCAGGACCCCAATAAAAAAACCGCTGTCGCAGCCAGTAAGAAGATCATCGCCGCGTTGATTGTGCTTCGACCAATGGCGGTGATAGATCTTGGCGTATTTACCTCGAATAGAAAGGACGGGCGACCAAAGACATCAGTAATGACTTCGTGGACACGAAGGTCTTCGTTCCCGTAGTGCGAGTGAATCGAGGTTTCGAGTTCCCCACCTGTCTCGAACTCACTGGTAATCGCGGGTGAATTTCCTGACTCATCTCTGCTAAAAACCTCGAGTTCGACGCTTGCATGGTCTGCCAATGCCGCGATCAGTTCCGAGTCCAGGTATCGTCCGGTAATCAGTGTGCCCGCAGGCGGACCCGCACGCTCGGTGGTCAGAATCGGAAGAGAGCTCACCAGCATTGGCGCCGTTTGGGCACGTAAAATCCCGAGAATCGGCTGGAAAGTGTTCCCATGCTGTAGCAGCGGGTGATCGACCGTGATCGCCTGCGGCAGTTCCTGCTCAAGCGACAGCTCGCCGCGGTGGGACGGGTCAACGATCTTGCCCCATAGCATCTGCCCATCCACGGTAAAATACAGCATCATGTCGACATCGACGCCATCCCAATAGGAAGTATCCAGGTTCTCTTCTTTGTACTCATCTCTTCGCCCGAGCGCGTAATCGTAGGCGTCATCCCACTCCGAATACTCCCGGTTATAGACCTCCAGCGCTCTCAACTCCGCGGCCAATGCACGTTGAACCCGCGACAGGTTCTGTTGCGCCGACGCAAGTTCGAAGTCCTGGAATGCCGGCAAGACCACGGCCTGCAGTCCCGGATAGGTGCCAATAGCGAAGATCGCACCTAAAGATACGAAGACAAGAACGATTTTCTTTTGCAGTGTCATGGCGAATGCGGATAGCGACTCCGGCACAGTGAAGTGCTTGACACTACATAATATTGATACAAAACAACGGTATCCGAGACAGTTGTCACAGATATGGTGATGCGCGCTGTCCGATGGAACGCGGCAGCGTTGTTTTAGACGCTGAAGACGCCCGCAGGGTCGATAGTGTGACTACAGACGCTCAATTACCGTAGTAATACCTTGTCCCAGTCCGATACACATTGTGGCAACGCCCAATGTGCCGTCGTTCTGTCGCATTACGTTCAGCAAGGTGCCGGTGATGCGCGCTCCCGAGCAACCGAACGGATGCCCGAGCGCAATGGCGCCGCCATTCAGGTTGACCTTTTCGTCCATGACATCCAGCAGACCGAGATCCTTTAACACGGGTAATGCCTGTGCTGCGAAGGCCTCGTTCAGTTCCACGTGATCGATGTCTGACATGCTCAGCCCGGCACGCTTCAGTGCCTTGTGCGTCGCGGGAACCGGCCCATAGCCCATGATGGACGGGTCGACCCCGGCAACAGCCATGGCGCGAATCCGTGCCAACGGTTGCACACCCAGTGCCTGCGCACGTTCGGCCGCCATAACGATCATGCAAGAAGCACCGTCCGTTACTTGCGAAGAACTGCCCGCTGTGACCGTTCCGTTCTTCGGATCGAAAACCGGCCTGAGTTTAGCAAGCCCCTCGACTGTCGTATCCGGACGAATAGTCTCGTCTTGTTCCACCAACACTTTGAAACCGTTGGTGTCGTGGCCTTCGATCGGGATGATCTCCTCGTCGAATCTTCCTTCCACGGTTGCCTCATGGGCGAGTCGGTGCGAACGCGCAGAGAACTCATCCTGAGCCTCGCGTGTAATGCCGTGCATCTTGCCCAGCAACTCGGCGGTCAGGCCCATGGAGCCCGCTGCTTTGGCCGCATGCTTGGACAAAGCGGGATTGATGTCGACTCCGTGAGTCATGCCGATGTGGCCCAGGTGTTCAACGCCACCGACCACAAACATGTCACCATTGCCCGTCATGATCGCCTGCGCCGCGCTGTGCAATGCCGACATGGACGAGCCGCAGAGGCGATTGACCGTCTGGCCGGGCA
>CAZMRZ010000073.1:0-5499 GCA_964568835.1 uncultured Woeseiaceae bacterium
AACGGCTGCGCGTACGAGCGCAGCGGAATCGCGATCAACGCATAGATCAGGAACATCGCTACCACGAGCGCCGTCATGATCTTGCTGAGGAATTCAACCTGATCCTGACTGGAACCTTCGAGACCGTATTTGACGCCCGGATACCGCGACAATAATGCGGGGATGTACTCTTCCGACATTGTTTCGATAATTTGTTGTGGCTCAACACGCTCAGGATCCAGGTCCGAGGAAACGGTGACGGTACGCTCCCTGTCAAGACGCGAAATTGTCGAGTAACCTTGGCCGTACGACACTTCAGCCACCGAGTTAAACGGCACTTCATCGCCACTGGGCGTCCTGATCCGCATGTTTTCCAGGTCCGAAATAGATCGCCGCTCCGAGAGCGGATAACGCACCATGACCCGTAACTCATCTTTTCCACGCTGAATACGTTGCGCTTCCTCACCATAAAATGCCTGGCGAACCTGTCGCCCAAGAGAGGACATCGTCAAACCCAGCGCTTCGGCCTCGGGCTTGATGGTCAACTTGATTTCATCGCTGCCGCTGCTCGCCGAATTCGTGATATCGAAGAGCCCTTCATAGGTCGCGAGTTCTTTCGCAAGTTCATCGGCAGCTCCCTCAAGCGCAACATAATTAGACCCACTGAGCTTGAAACTCAGCGGCGATCCGCCACCGATATGGCCAGCCGCGCTGAATTTTAATTCTTTCATGCCCGGGATTTCACCGACCGAGTTACGCCACATTTCCGTGACCTCTGTCATCTCGTACGGTCGATCTTCAGTGAAAGGGATTTCAACGAATAAAACTGCGCCAGTATCGCCGGACGTAAATACGCCGATGTTGCTGATGACGGGCAGAGAATCGGGATTCTCTTCAACAAATTCTCGGTTGAGCTCAAGCAGCGCACCCTCTACTTGATCGACCGCCGCGTTGCGAACATGCGGAGCAGTACCGCTTTCCATTTCCAGCGAAACCCGAATAAAATCCTGCGCGAAATTTGGGAATATCACGACGCGAGCAATGCCGCTGGTCATCAGGCCGATAGTCAGTATGAGAACCGCGCTGAAAATGGTGAGCGTAAGTCCTCGATTATCGACCGCTTTCTCGAGCCACGGTTTGTAAATATCATGAATTAGCTTGTGCAGCCCATGCTGAACATGTCGCTGCACTTTCAGAAATGCGCGCGGAAAACGTTCAAAGAAGCCGATTGTTCGTTGCGGTCTGAACAAATCATCTTCGTCAACGGGTGGAATATGCGCGTGAACCAAATGCGCTGGCAGAATCAACTTCGACTCTACCAACGAGAAAGCCAGGCAAAGAATCACGACGAAGGCCATCGCCTCAAAAAACGGACCAACAATGCCGCCGATAAACATCATCGGCGCGAATGCCGCGATGGTTGTCAGTACGCCGAATGTCGCCGGAATCGCGACGCGATGGGCACCTTGTATGACGTTATCGAGCGTATGACCGTCTTCTCTTATCTTCGTATAAGCGCTTTCGCCGATAATGATCGCATCATCGACGACGATACCGAGGACGATAACAAATCCGAACAGACTGATCGTATTGATCGTGACCGGCCAGGTCGGCATTAACCAAAGCGCACCAAGAAACGTTATCGGCAATCCGACGATGACCCAAAATGCCACCTTCATTCGCAGGAATAAGGACAGCACAATAAACACCAGTATCGCTCCGGAGATGATGTTGTTTTGCATACGATCGAGGCTGCCTTCGAGGTATTTCGGCAGGTCAATCCAAACGTCCAGGCGAACCCCCTCCGGCAATGTTTCGCTTTTCTTCGCGATGTATTCTTTAACAGCCCTCGCGGTCTCTATTTCGTTTTGATTCGAGCCGGCAACCACCTGCAATGTCGCAGTGGGCTGGCCATTGAAACGGCCGTAACCGTCCGACTCTACGAAGCCATCGTTGATCTCGGCAATGTCGTTAAGAGTAAGACGTGTTCCGTCCGGAAAAGTACGCAGCACAAGCGCCCCGAATCCCTGACCGGTGTAGACCTGCCCTTCGGTCCGCAACAGAATATCGCCGCCCTCTGACTTGATGGTTCCGCCTGGCATATCCACTGAAGAGTTCTTGATGGCCTGCGATATTTCGCTCATCGTCAAGCCGTACTTGCGCAACGTACGTTCCGATACCTGAACACTGATTTCGTAGGGCCGGTCGCCGAAATAGTTGATCTTGTTGACTGACGGCAATTGCAGTAGCTCGTCACGAATCTCATTACCCAGGGCTTTGCGAGTTAAATCTGTCAGGTCGCCATTCAGCGCAACCATGACGACCGGGTTATTGATCTCCTGCTTGTAGATAACCGGCTTTTCCGTCAACGCCGGAAAGGTTGAGATCGCATCGACTCGCGTTTTCACGTCACTCAATACCTGAGTCAGATCGGCTTCCGGCTTCACTTCGATCGTGACGCGCCCGGATCCTTCAGACGAGTTCGAGCGAATTCGCTTGATGCCCGGCAAATCCTGAATCGCCTCTTCGATCTTGATGACGACGCCTTCTTCGACTTCCTGCGGTGCAGCACCGAGGTACGGAACCCTCACTTGAATCGTATTGAGTTCGAATTCGGGATTGGTCTCTTTACGGATTCCGCTGGCTGATATGAGGCCAGCTACGATGATGAGAATCATCAACAGATTCGCAGCGACATGATTCGCGGCAAACCACGCGATGATGCCCTTCTCTTTCGTTACACCCGGTTGCCCCATGACTTACTCGCTCGCCTCCCGGGTCCGTACCTGCAATCCATTGATTGCAGATTCAAGTACTGTGACGACGACCCGTTCACCGGGCTCCGCGCCCGATTCGATGTAAACGTAGTCCGAATCCGAACGAGCAATTTCGACGTTCCGAATCACCAACTTGTCATCGGTGTCGAGGAGTATGAGTTCGTCTGTACCCCTGACAATGCTGCGCGGCACACGAATCATATTTTGCGCAACCGCTCCCTGAATTTTCGCGCTAACGAATGTACCCACTGGCATCGGTATTCCCTCGCTATGCAATTTGTAGGGGTCGCTTACGCGTGCGACCGCGTAGGTAACGCGACTTTTTTCATCGACGACGCCCTCAGTCCGAACAATTCTGGCTGGCCACTCGACTTCTTGTCCTTTTTGCGTTGCTGAAAGCGTGACCGCAGGACCCTCGGCATTCCCGGACGCCGTTACTTCGGTCGCGTCAGGCAAATCAACATAGGCGAGGTCGAGATCCGTCAACGGTAATCGAATCTCGGCATAATCTGTCGCGAAAACGACGCCAAGCCTCGTTCCCATATTCACAAACTCGCCGAGATCTGTTTCCTTTGCCCGAACGATTCCTTCGTACGGCACACGAATATAGGTTCGTTCGAGATTCCGTTTCGCACGCACCCGCTCCGCTCTCGCCGTCGCCAGCGCTGCAGCGGCGGACGCGTATTCCGACTCAGCCCTGTAACCCTGACTCTGCAATTTCTTGGTACCGTCATACTCGATCTGTCGTTGTGTAACCAGCGCTTCGGCCTGCTTGAGCGCAACCTCGTAATTGGTCGGATCGACTCTCATCAGCACTTCGCCCGCCTGAAAAACCCCGCCTGCAACGAACTTTGGCGAAATCGAGGTAATCGTGCCGGACACTTCGGCGCTGAGAATCGTCTCGGTCCTGGGGCGGACGTTGCCCTGACTGTTAACCTCGAAATTCGCGGTCATAGTTTCGAGGACAATAACCTCAACCAGTGGATCCAGTTCGACGCGTTCCTTCTTGGGCGGCTCGGGCCGCAAACTGCCCATGATTACGACACCAGCGATCGCAAAGACGAAAATCCCGATAATGGTAAGGACGCGCATTCTTGTTATTGCCTCTGACCCTAAATATCTGCTGAGTACCGCGAGGACGCTATTCTGAGGCTTTTCGTCCCCAAAATCAGTCATTTATTCGTTTCAAGACGTAACAGGATCAAACCCCGTCAAAAGCCAGCTTTGGGCCATTTTTGTGACATAACTCCCTGAAATCGAGCCCTTTTGGACCCAAACTGACCGTCTGGTAAGGCCAAGACGAAAGTCGGCCCCATTTCAGCTGATCGGATTGTTATGTACGAACAACACTTTGGGCTCAAGAAACGACCGTTCCGCGCCACAGCGGGCGGTACGAATGTATTCGTTGGACCTCAGATCGCTTCGACAATGGCGGGACTCAAGAAGGCGCTGGCCAGCAACGATGCAATCGTTACCGTATCCGGCCCCGTCGGGTCGGGAAAGACGACGCTCGTCACTCGAGCACTCGAATCGATCGGCAACAACTCGAAAATCGTCCACGTGGGGCGTATGTGCCTTGATAGCAACGATGTTCTGGAGTTCTTACTCGACGAGTTGGGTGTGGAAAACAGACCCTCAGGTACGATTCAAAAATTCGCACTATTCAGGCGCCGTCTGAAAGAGCTGCAGGACGATGACTCGCGCGTATTGATCGCCGTTGAAGATGCCAACCACCTGGGCGCCGATACATTGGCTGAACTCGAGGCTCTAACGGCAGCCGATGCCGGTGACTCAGAGGGCGCCAGCGTTGTTTTGATGGGCGATGACAATCTCGACGGATTTCTCAAAGAGTCAGGGCTCGCTCGCGTGCGACAGCGAATCCGTCAACGACATTCGATTGGCCCGCTTTGCGCTGCAGAGCTCAGGGGCTATCTCAGACATTGTTTCCGCCTTGCCGGCGGCGATTTCGAGCAGGTATTCGAGGCTAACGCCGCTGCATTGCTGCACCACCTTAGTGATGGCATTCCGCGGATCAGCAATAATCTTGTCGAGTCTGCCATGGTCGCGGCAGCGGATCAGGATCTGTCAAACGTTCCATCCAAGCTCCTGGCCCGCGTTGCAGAAAACGAATACGGACTCAACGCCGCTGGATTCGATTTCACACAGCACCCCCTGGTGAAACCCGCCCCTGTTGTGCCGGCGATTACAGAGCCCGAGCCCGTAGAGCCCAAGCCAGGACCCGCTATGGAGGCGCCTCCGGAAATCGTTCCAGAGCCGGAACTTGAAGCCGCGCCTTGGCCGGAGCCAGAGGCCGCCGCACTGGCAGAGCCTGAGCTTGAAGATATTCCCGAGCTACCGGTTGAAGAGCCGGTCATCGTATTTGCTGAGCCTGCTGCCGAGCAAGCCGATGAACCGCAGGACGAGGATGAAATTCCTGAATTGATTCAGGATACATTGCCCGATCTCGCGATCCTGTCTCCGACGCTGGCCGCTGCCGCCGCGGAGCTGTCACCAGAGTCGTTCGTTGAGGCCGAGCCCGAGCCAATACTCGAAGTTGAACCGGAACCTGTCGTTGAAGCAGTGCAGGAGCCAGTACTTGAAGTGGAGCCGGAGCCGGCCCAAATTCCTGAACTTGAGCCGGTCAGCGAACCTCAGGCGGACTTCAAACCAACCGGCGGTGATATTCCAGCCTGGGATCGCGATCCGACAATGGCGGAACTCAAACCTGACCTTGCAGCGCTTG
>CAZMRZ010000073.1:5599-12791 GCA_964568835.1 uncultured Woeseiaceae bacterium
GCCTGGGATCGCGATCCGACAATGGCGGAACTCAAACCTGACCTTGCAGCGCTTGAACAAGCAATGGCTTTTGCTCACGGAGACAGCCCGGAACCCGTTGTTGAAGATTCGGGACCGATACCCGAGCCTGAACCCGAAGAACCTGAAGTCATTCCGGAAATCACGCTCGATCACGCAATCAGCCAGCGTATAGCAAACAATCTCATCGATGAGAAAGGTGAGGTCAGCGCACCGAATTCCGAGAATGTCTCAACAACGACATCGGCGGATGGCGAAAGTGCGCCGGTTGCGAAATCGCCGCCGAAAGCAAATAAACAATCAGATACAACAATCGAAAAGATCGCGGAAGAAATCGCGAGAGCAAAATCGATTGAAGACGTCGATGACAGAATGGCGGAAACCCTGTTTGGCGACGAAATAAACTTCGCCGCCGCTCAGGTTCTGGCTAACCCGCCGACTGACCACTCCGCTAACGATGACAAAAACGGTGTTGCCGCTGGCGAGCATGTCCCCAATGGCACGCCCTCTCCCGCTCTCGTTCCTGACGCTGCACCCGGAATACAGGTAACGCTCGAAGCTCCCCATCAACTTGATTCGGGCGGTATGGATCTCTCTGCTTCCCAACGACTCAAAACAGTTCGGGCACTTAACGCCGATTTGCACCCTTCGATTCGGGAGCCCGAGGCCGTAACAAGCACCGAGCCCACCGAGTCGCCCGGCACTCCCCCGGAACCGATCGAGGACCAAATTAATACCTCGATGACGCAAACGCTGAAGGCGTTAAACGTCCGCCCGCCTGTCAATGACGACGACATGGACGACGGTGAAGGAAAAGGCGGCTTCTTTAGCCGTTTCAAACGCACGTAAATCCTTGAGCTACTGAACAATTATCGGCTGGCACTTTGACAGCGCGGTCGTTTTCAGGCAATTTCTTCGCTCATTCGGGGGCGCGACAGGGACGTTAGAGTGAAAGACTTGCACTCAGGGCTGGACGCCTGGCGATACATCATAAACTCAGAATCACGACCCCAGTCGGTGGAAAGTTACATGCCGTTGATACTCAGCGCGGCGGGCACACTGGGCGTATTTCCATTCATGGTTTTGCGCTATATGCAGGGTGAATGGTCGGCCGCCATTGTCGATACTGTCATCGTGGTCGGATTGGCGGGCATGGGGATCTATGTCTATTTGACCCGGCAGGTGCGGGTCGCCAGCATCATCATATCCTGCATCTGTATGGCCGGCGTCATATCCACCGTTTACATTATCGGCCCCCACCAGGTCTATTGGGCATACCCGGCACTGATGGCTGTCTTCTATCTCGTACGTCCTCGCGTCGCGATCGTGCTCGCTTTAATCACGGTCGGTGTGTTGGTCCCGGAATTGGTCGGCAATCTCGACTCTCATTCAACAACAACCGTTCTGATCACGATCGTTGTTATGAGCGCTTTCGCTTTCGCATTTTCGCTCATCACCAATCGACAGCGCGAGCGACTTATGCAACTGGCGACCAAAGACCCATTAACGGGCGCCGGAAATCGTCGCGGTCTCGACAGCAAGCTCGACGACGTCGTCAATAGTCACCGGCGCAATGCAACGTCGGCGTCGATGCTGTTACTGGACCTGGATCACTTCAAGAAAGTAAATGACGTGCACGGACACGCCGTTGGCGACCAGATTCTCAAACGCATCACCGAGATCATCAATTTCCGAATCCGGGTAACCGATAGCCTGTATCGCGTCGGCGGCGAAGAGTTTGTTGTTGTTCTGGAGAGTCAGGATGTCGAGCGTGCCACTCATTTAGCCGAACAACTCAGAATGCTCGTGCAAGCCAACGAACTGGCGCCCGATCAGTCGGTCACCATCTCGCTGGGCGTCGCGGAGCTACGAGGAGAAGAAACACCGCACGAATGGATGCATCGCGCGGATGAAGCGCTTTACCAGGCAAAAAACTCGGGACGAAATAGCACCCGGATCGCGGATTAGGCAGCGCCCGACCGCTAGTCCGAATCTACTCTCCAGCGAGCGCTTCGAGTCGCGCCGCTTCGAATTCATCGCCGACATTCCAGCTCGGCATCTCATCGGCATTAGCAATAGCCAATCCCGTCCAATATCCAAGCAACGCATCATCGACCATGCCGTCGAAATTCCAACTGGCATCATATTCATCCGACGGTTGGTGATAGTCCTCTTCGGTGTGCGTGTCCTGCTGTTCACGGCCCCATGCAGGTGGGCGATCGACAAAATCCGTGCCGGCCTTCAGGTACATCGCCGGAACACCAATTTTTGCAAAGCTAAACTGATCCGAGCGGTAGAAGTAACCCTTATCTGCAAACTGATCGGGTTTCACAACACGACTTTGCGAACCCGCAAAGTCCGTCAGAATCTGATCGATAGATGACTTGCCCAGTCCGACGTAGGTGACGTCGTGGCTGTGACCCCAGATATTCACACTATCGTAGTTCAGGTTGGCAGCGATTTTGCCGCGGGCGAACGTTGGATTGGCTGCGTAGTATTCCGAACCCAACAAGCCCTGCTCTTCTGCACCGACGAAAGCGAAGAGAATCGAACGTCGCGGAGCTTCTGGCAAAGCCATCATTGCCTTGGCAACGGCCATCAACAACGCCATACCACTGCCGTTGTCACGAGCCCCGTTGTAGATAGCGTCACCCTCTTCGTTCGGAGTACCAATGCCCAGATGATCGTGATGCGCGGTATAGATAACCGCTTCTTTGCTGAGCTCCGGATCACTACCGGGGATCATGCCGAGCACATTGCCGGTTTTCACTCGGGTTAATTCGTTATCCATCGCAATAGACGTCGTTATGCCCAGCGGCACTGGTTCGAAATCGCGGTTGTAGGCCCGCTCTCGCAATTCATCGAGATCCATGCCGGCCATCGCGATTAAGTCGCGCGCCATTTCTTCAGTGATCCAGGCCGATATCTGGCTGCGCGGTTCATCGCCGGCGGGGAGTTCAAACTGCACGCCTGTCCAGGAAGTCTGAACGACCTGAAAGGGATAACCGGCAGACGGCGACGTGTGAATGATAATTGCACCGGCGGCACCCTGCATCGCTGCACTCAGGTATTTGTAGTCCCAGCGGCCGTACCAAAGACGGGTTTCTCCGCCGAACAGCTCCGGATCCCAGTCAGGATCGTTGTTCATCATCACCAGAACTTTGCCCGTGAGATCGACCCCCTTGTAATCGTCCCAGTCGTATTCCGGAGCCTGTATTCCGTAGCCCACGAATACGAGTTCGGCGTCGGCGAATTCCGAACGTGGTTCCTGCACACCGCTGCCAACAACGAATTGATCCCACTGCTTCAGTGTCATCGATGTACCGTGACCGTCAAACGTCCACGACTCCGGTTGCGTCGAGTTGATGCCAACCAAATCGAACGCCTGGTCCCAGCTACCGTCGGCCGCGCCCGGTTGTAATCCCAGTGCTTGCATTTGTTCGGCGAGATACTGACGCGCGGCGTCATCGCCGCGCGTGCCGGGGCCACGCCCTTCATATTTATCGTCGGAGATTTCCTTAACGATGCCACGCATGTACTCGCCATCGATTTGTAGAGCGGCCTGCTCGGCTGTTGCGCTGTTCATTTCTGGAGACGTTGCTTTGGGCTCCGGGTTTGATCCTCGCTCGCCGCAGGCGGCAAGCAAACAGCAACTAACAAACATGACGACATTGGAAAGAGTTTTCACAAAGTGACTCTGGCTAAATAAAAAAACAGGGATTAGCGTCGACGAATGACGAAGACTTCGTAGCGACCATCCGGACCGATGTACCAAGACGCCATCGTGCTCGTGATAGTCACAATGAGTGCACCGAATATTGCGGACCAAAATCCGGCCACCACGAAATTATCGAGCACCGCGGCCACCAGCCCAAACATCGCGGCATTCAGCACAAAAAGAAACAGGCCGAGCGTGATGATCGTGAGTGGCAAGGTGAGCAAGAACAGCAATGGACGGACGATCGCATTGACCAGCCCGAGGAGTAACGCCGCGAGAATGAGGTCCAACGTACCGTTAATCGTGACACCGGGAACAATCGCGGATGCGAGGTAGAGCCCGAGCATGAATATAAGTGTGCGTACTACGATGCCTTGCATGCGCATATTATGGCATCAAATTCCAAGGATTGCGGCAAACGTGATAAGGCACTATCGTACGCATCTCAGTAAAAGCGCCCGTAGCTCAGTCGGATAGAGCACCAGATTCCTAAAATAATAGGGGCATTACAGCCAATTCGAAATAGGCTACCGGGCACCCGCTATGGAAGCCCGTACTAATTCGCCGCCCGGCGCCACCCTCCTTTGCGATGCCGCGTTAGCAGCGCCAGTCCGCCCAGTAACAGCACGAACACAGGGCTCGGCGTACCACCACCGTTGCTGCGCGTGACGACCGTTGGTGCCGCCGCAGCCGTTATGACCGCGGTATCCGGTGCGCCATCGAACTCGCCATCGTTGACTATCAATTGCGCAACATAGGCACCGGCAATGTCCGCGGTGAATGTCGGACTGGCCGCAGCGCTATCCGAGAGCGTTGCCGCGGAACCCGTCGGGCGACTGGTCAGCGACCAACTGTAGGTCAGTGCGTCGGATTCGGGATCACTTGAGCCGCTGGCATTGAGCGTTACCGTGTTGTTGACCTGTACCGACTGATCAGCGCCAGCGTTAGCGACGGGCGGCTGATTGCCCAGCACCGGTGCGACGACGACGATTACGCTGTCCGGCGTACTATCATCTTGACCATCATTGACGATTAGCTGCGCGACGTAATCGCCGTCAACATCAGCAACAAACGTCGGGGCGACTGCGCCCGTATCCGACACCGTTGCCGCCGATCCAGTCGGGACTGACAGAGACCAGCTGAAGGTCAGTGGGTCGCCATCGGCGTCACTTGAGGAACCGCCGTCCAGCATCGCCGTATCACCCACCAACAATGACTGATCCAAGCCGGCGTTGGCGACAGGTGGCGTGTTTACGACCACAACCTGTGCGGTAAGCATTATCGAATCCGGCGTACTATTCAACGCACCGTCGTTAACGATGAGCTGCGCGACGTAAGCTCCCGCAACATCGGCTACAAAGGTCGGATTCATGGCGGCTACATCAGATAATGTTGCTGTCGAACCGCCTGGCGTAGACGACAATGACCAGCTGAAGGTCAACGCATCACCGTCAGCATCCGTCGAACCACTGCCATCGAGGGCCACGGTGTCACCAACGCTGACGTTTTGATCCGTTCCGGCACTAGCCATCGGCGCGGTATTCACGACAACCGCCTGTGCGGTGATCAGAGCTGTATCAGCCGGGCTGTTAAATTCGCCATCATTCACGATCAGCTGAGCGACGTAGCTACCTTCAACATCGGCCGTAAAGCTCGGGCTCGCCGCAGTCGGATTTGACAGCACCGCCGTGCTTCCCACGGGTACGGACGTCAATGACCAGTCGAACGTGATCGCATCACCCTCCGCATCACTCGATCCACTTCCGTTCAAGGGCACAGTGTCCCCAGCAGTAACGACTTGATCAAGACCCGCATTAGCGACCGGCGCCGTATTGACCACAACAGCCTGCACCGTAATTGCAACCCTGTCCGGTGCGCTGTCATCTGTGAGATCGTTGACAATCAAGGTAGCCGTGTAGACACCTTCTACGTCGGGAACAAAGGTAGGGCCAACGGCGGTTGAATCTGAAAGCGTCGCACCACCACCTGGTGTGCTTAGGGACCAGCTGTAGGTCAATGGATCGCCATCAATGTCGCTTGAGGCGGCACCATCGAGCGACACTGTGGTACCCGTGTCGACTATTTGATCAGGACCGGCACTCGCCACCGGTGGCGTGTTTACTACCACCGCCTCAGCGGTGATCGTTACTGAATCAAGCGCACTGTCTTCAGTGCCATCGTTTACTGTCAGCGACGCCGTGTAGGTGCCACTTAAATCTGCCACAAAAGTCGGGTTGACGGCTGCTAAATCAGATAAGGCCGCCGCACTGCCCGTCGGCGCACTCAGTGACCAAACAAACGTCAAATTATTACCGTCGGCATCGGACGAAGCACTGCCATCGAGTGTCACTGTGTCATCAACAGTTACTGTCTGGTCTGGCCCGGCGTCCGCCATTGGCGCGGTGTTGACTGCGCAATCCGGATCGGCACTATCGGTCATACCATCGCCGTCATTATCGAGGCTAACGGACCTCGAGGAAAATTGTTCTTCTGAACCATCGCAGGAATCGAATCCCACGGATGCGTAGAGCGCGGGCAATATATCCTCACCCACTCCTAGCGGCGCCCCAACCACAGCATCCGAATGGCACCCTGAACATCCAGTGACACCCTTCAGCTGATGGTGCTGTCGCAGACCGCGGCCCAGTCCGTCTGAAATGCCGTCACCACCTGCATCCGCAGTTCGACCGTGACAGCCAACGCAATTATCGAGCGGAGGATCTTTCTTGCCGCTGCCGTGGCAGGCGTCGCAATCGTCGCCGTTCACGAGCAGGAGCTCTTCGGCATGAGTATCGTGACCGGGTCCCTTACCGGCCAAACTGGCGTGACAGCCAGCGCAGCCACTGAAATCCGAATTGGCGACCGCCAATGGGGACCACAGTGCCGCGAACAGCGCGACAACACTCAGTGCAACTAACCGGATTAATGTGTTCATGACCTTTCCTCGAATCTACGATTGAGCGCGTATTCTAGTGCTCGTATTCACCACGCCGACGATACCGTCGGCAACTATTGAGTCGTCGATATTTTATTTAATATCATGGCTTTTATGCGGGACGGTGGCCCGACGGTCAATGATGGCAAATACCTAGGTATCTGCATTGAATCCATATCTGGTGGGTTGACCGTCGATGGGTACTGACAAGTCAACTGCCGCTGGTCGATAATCCGTTGATGAATACTTAAAAGTGGTCGATGTTTATCTACAGGCTCGCAGAGATGGCGCCGCAGCAAAGCTGCTTCTTCAAGCGGCTTATACAATTTATTCAATCTTGGGAGGCATCTCGTTAGGGCTGAGCACTAGCGAAATCTTAGGATCAGTTCGTTCAAGGAATGGAAGGCACCAGTGGCCTGAACGAAGTTTGCTAAGTTACATCTATCCGGCGAAATTAACTTGTCAGTACCGAAAATCTGTAACATATTGATAAATATACATGCGCCCGTAGCTCAGTCGGA
>CAZMRZ010000074.1:0-12707 GCA_964568835.1 uncultured Woeseiaceae bacterium
CTTCGCGATGATGGTCTGGCACTGGCTACCCATTGTGGTCCTTGCGTGGGTCTGGTTTGGCTTGTTTGCCGTCAACATGGTCATGAAAGAAGCCAGCATGTCACGCTACCCTGAATGGGCGGCGTATAAAAAGCGAACCTGGTGGTTAATACCGTTTTTGCTCTAGGGTTGGCCAGGAGCGGAATGCGAAGTTACATTTTGAAACATTCTGTTACCTGAACGGGCAGAAGTAGGAATCACTAGCCAATAAGCTCTCCCAATCATTTAACTGATTGGAGATCGAAGTGAATAAGCAGGTTTATTTGGCGGGTGTAATTTCTTCCGCGTTATTTTTTGCCGGTTGCGAAGGCGACGACGGCACGAACGGTACAGACGGCACGAGTGGGGTCGACGGATTCAATTCTCTTATCGCGACTCGCGACATCGCTCCCGGAGATGCGGTTTGTCTCGGTGGCGGTCTGGCGCTGGACAGCGGACTGGACACGAACAGAAACGACATTCTGGACGCGGGTGAAGTTACCTCGACAGAGTTGCTCGAATGTGAAGCAACACCGACGGTACGGGCTTTGCACGCATCGCCGAATGCGCCTGCTGTAAACATCTTGGTTAATGGCGCTGAAGCGTTGGCTGGTGTTGACTACGGTCAGGGTTCTGGCTTTGTATCGGTGCTTGAAGAAAACGTCATCGAGGTTGAAGCAATTACGCCGGCCGGTAACGCTGTTGTTATTACCGCTGACGTAAACCTCGACTACAACACTGAGGCGAGCATTCTCGCTGTCGGCAACGTGACTGCAACGGGTGGTATTTTCGCTCTGCCGATCGTCAACCCGTCGGACAACGCTATTACGGAAGGTTTCTTCCGCGCGCAGGTTGTTCACGCATCACCTTCGGCTCCAGCAGTTAACGTTTACGTTACAGCCTTTGACGATCTGTTATCCAATAGCTCGCCGGTTAATGGCGTCGGTACGCCGTTGTCTTTCGAAGATTACACAGCGCAGCTCGAAGTGCCCGAGGGTGACTACCGGATTCGCATTACCGTTGATGGCGACGCAACACTGACGCCTGTATTCGACTCGGGTGAGATTTCGCTCCCAGCGGGTGCGGACCTCATGATCGTCGCTATCGAGAATACAGGTCCTGGCGCATCGCCTGTCGATCTGGTCGTTCTTGACGGCGCCGCTGCAGCAACGATCGAAGACGCAGCCACTCCGGCTTCTGCGATTGCTGTTCACCTGTCACCGGACGCACCGGCAGTCGATATCCTGGCCGACGTCAATAGCACTACCGGCGTAGACGAGATGCTGCCGCTGGTACGAAATGTGCCTTTCGGAGCGTTCTGTGATCTGAACGAAATACCTGCCCCGGGTGACTACACGATCAGTGTTGTCGCCAGCGCTGACAACAGCATCGTTGCGACACAGTTCCAACTTGCTGTCGATCCGAGCGTTGAGGCAACAGCCATCGTTTCAGGCTTCCTGGACCTGGCTATGACGGGCGTGACACCGGCAATCACCACGCTGGATCCGCAGATTGACAGTCGCCGTAGCATCGTTACCGAGACGCGACTGCGGGTTACACACGGCTCACCAAGCACGGGTCTTGTCGACATCTATCTGGTCGCTGCCGGCACCGACATCAGTGATCCGGCGCTTGTGCCGAACTTCGCTGGAGTCGACTTTGGTGGAACCACCGGACAGTTGACGATTGCGAACGGCATGTACGACGCCATTGTGACTGGAACGGGCTCCAAGACGCCTGCGATAGAGCTGCTTGGTCTCGACTTCACCGCAGGTGGTTCCGTACTGAGTGTGATCGCGCGTGATCTGGTCGGCGGTGGTCTCGACTCAACGCCGCTGATCATTGACATGACCGATGTGCCAGCTTGTTAGGATGATTGATATGACGGATGCGCCAGCTTGTCTGGCACCTTAGTTCGACGACTAAGTACGCCGTAAGAACCTTTGGGTTCGGAGCGCTCGGGAACTCCCCTTCTCGAGCGCTTTTTTTTACAAGGCTGCAGCGCCTGACAAACGGTATAATTAGATAATGTCCAAAGTTCTGATAATTGATGATGATAAAAAGCATTCGGCGCTGCTGAAGGCTTTTTTTGAGCGTTATGGCATCAAGCTCACCTGTGCGTTCGACGCAGAAGAGGGTTTCAAAATGCTGGCTCGAGTAGAGCCTGACTTACTGCTGCTCGACGTCATGCTACCCGGTAAGGACGGCTTTGAAATCTGCCGGGAAGTCAGGAAGACCAGCAATATTCCGATCATCATGCTAACCGCTCGCGGCGATGTAATTGATCGGGTTTCGGGTCTTGAACTGGGTGCTGACGATTATGTGGGTAAACCTTTCGAGCCTCGTGAACTCGTAGCGCGGATACAGGCCATACTTCGGCGGTCAGAGCAAATTGGCTCCGTAATGGGTGCGCTGCGATTTGGTGGGCTTACAATCGCCACCGACACAAGGACCGTTACGGTCGACGACGAGGCCGTTGATCTAACCTCCATGGAGTATGAGTTACTCCTGATCCTTGCCCGCCGCCATGGGCGAAAACTGTCACGTGACGAAATCTTAAGTGAACTGCGCGGCATTGATGCGGCGCTGCTCACACGATCCGTCGACATAATGATCAGCCGCTTGCGACAGAAGCTCGGAGACTCCGGCAAGCCACCGCGATTCATTCAAACGATTTGGGGACGAGGTTACTCTTTCGTCGGCATTCCGGCAGAAGATGCTTAGGCAATTATCCAGGTCCTTATCTTTTCGCTTGTTGGCCGTATTTGTCCTGCTCGGTGGGTTGTTTGTATTTGGCACACTTAAGGCCATCCAGATCGTCTACAACAGTGACGATATTCGAGGCCTGATCAGCGGCCATTTGTCTTTGCACGTGAACTACGTGCTCGAGGACATTGGTTCCCCGCCGAGAATTGACCGGGCGATCGCAATAACCAAACGTGTTCCGGTGGATATCCGAATGTTAGGTCCAACTCTGGACTGGGCGTCCGACCCCAATTTCCCGCGGCTGAGTGTTCTTGACTTCGCTCCGAGTCCGACTTTCAGCGATGACCCGGACTCATGGGTGGACGAGTTGCAGGGCGTTGAATTTGCAGAGTGGGAGGGTCATCGGTTTCTGAAAATAAGCCAGGGAAAATACGACATTGTGGTTTCATCGCCAAGAATTTCGGATATCCCGGGCGGCATCGACCTGATCTATCTGATTGTCGGTATGGGGCTGACTTTTCTTTTGCTCGCTTATGTCGCGGTCAATTGGCTGTTTCGACCCATCAAGCTGATCCGAGCGGGGTCAGCACACATTGGCCGTGGAAACTTCGACTACCGGATCAGTAATATTCGTCGGGACCAACTGGGAGATCTGGCAAATGACATTAATAAACTCGCCGCTGACGTTGAACGCATGCTGGATGCGAAGCGAGCGTTGTTGTTGGGAATCAGTCATGAGCTTCGTACGCCCTTGTCGAGAATGCGACTGACGCTGGAGTTTCTGGAGGAAGAGAAAACCAGGGAAAGCCTCCGGGAAGAGATCCTCGAGATGGAGAAAATCGTCGCGGCACTGCTGGAGGCAGAACGACTTAACGTCAGGCACGCAGCGCTGGCGCGAACGGACGTACGGATTCGCGATCTGATCGACGAGCTTCTGGCAGACTTCTTTTCGAGAGACAAAGATCGCATTCAAGTTCAACTGCTCGATGGTGAACTCCGAGCGAGTATTGATGAAGCGCGCATCACGCTGCTGCTGAAGAATCTCTTGAGCAACGCACTTCGTTACTCGAAACCGTCAGATGGCCCGGTTGAATTGAGTATCGCCACCGATGATTCTGAACTCATATTCACAGTGCGGGATCACGGACCCGGGTTGCCCACGCAGGACGCGGAGCATATTGGCACGCCGTTTTATCGAGGGGACGCGTCGCGGACGCGCGAATCAGGCGGGACGGGACTGGGCTTGTATCTCGCCACTCTCGTTGCTCAGGCGCATGGCGGGGTACTAACTCTGGTGGACAATTCAGAATCAGGCGCGTGTTTTCAAGTCCGAATCCCATGGGTCGGACCCACCGTCTCCTGACGCATTTCTGTCCCGAGCATGGTGATAGGCCGCGAGTGCATTCTTCCGGGCCACCCCGTGATCGACGATAGGTTCCGGGTAGTCTTTGCCAATGAGCACACCGCAGGAAGACTGGGTTTCGGAATCCACACGCCACGGCTCGTGAATGTATTTTGTCGGAAGATCTGTGAGTTCTGGTACCCAACGCCGTACGTACCGACCATTGGGATCGAACTTCTTTCCCTGCAAAGTAGGGTTGAAGATCCTGAAGTAGGGTGCCGCGTCAGTGCCACAGCCCGCGACCCACTGCCAGCTGGCCGAATTATTGGCGAGATCTGCATCGACCAGTGTATCGAGGAACCAATCAGCGCCCTGCTGCCAGGGAATCAGCAGATCTTTGACCAGAAACGACGCAACGATCATTCGAACACGATTGTGCATCCAGCCGGTCGCCCACAGCTGGCGCATCCCGGCGTCGACAATAGGATAGCCGGTCATACCGAGTTGCCAGGCCTTAAGGCCGCTGTTGTCGCTGGACCAGGGAAAGAATTCGAACTCTCGACGCAATGGCGCCTCAGGCAGGCTCGGAAAATGAAATAGCAGATAGGCGCTGAAGTCTCGCCAATACAATTGCCGCTGCAACGCGGCCCCACCTTCAGACGCGTCAGAACCCGCTGATGAAATTCGAATGGCGTTTACGACCTGGCGCACACTGACTTCGCCAAAATGAAGATGCGGCGAGAGATGCGAGGTCGTATCAATATCCGGACGATCCCGTTCCGAGTCATAATTTCTTACAGCCTCGTCGATACTATCGAGTCGTTGCAGCGCACCATCCTCGCCCGGCGTCCAGGTTTCGGGAAATCGGCACGCCCAATCGGGGTTTACAGGGAGTAGCTTGAGGTCTGCGAGGCTTAGCGATTTGAAGTTGTGCGTGGCAAAACTCAAATCCGGAACGGGTTTCGGTACGGGTATTTCAGTATGGCTACTAGCCGTGTTCCAGTACGGTGTGAAGACACGAAACGGCGTACCACCTTTCGTCAGAATGGGTTCCGGTGGGTTCAAATAGCCATCGTTGCAGGACTGAATCTCGATCTTCGCAGCGCTCGACGATATGAGCGCTTCTTCCTGGGCCCGCGCAACGGGTTCATAGCGACGGCAATAAGAGAGAAATTCGGCCCCGGTGTATTCGATCAGTTCGTGCAACACGGTCTCGGGTGAGCCTTTAAGAATAAGCAGCGAGGAACCGCGTTGCCGCAGACTCTTGTCCAGAGCGGCGAGACTGTGGTGCAGCCACCAGCGACTTGCAGAACCTGAATCCAGTTCGTCAAGCACATACACGGGTAGGACTGGGTGGCCGGATTCGGCGGCTGCGATTACCGCGAGGTTATCGCACAGCCGCAGATTTCGGCGGAACCAGATGATCGCCGGCGCCATTTGAGTCTCTCTGTTATCCGTGAAGCGGACAGTATACGGCCCAGTGCCTGCACCATTTGTAAGGGAATGTAACAAAGCGCAGAAGGCCATTGTTGGCCCAGATATCGGACCGTATATTGGCCGCCTAATATTCTTGGAGACGGCCATGAGCGCCATCACTAAAAAAGCAGTTAGCTGGACCGAATCGGGCTTGGTGCCCGATTCCGTCATTCGCGCTGGAATCCGCAGGTTGCTGGAAACGAAGCGCAAAGAGATTCACTCGGGCGACATCGAATTTGCCGCCAACACGACCAATCGATTTGTTGCGATGATGAACGCGTCGCCCATCGCGCTAGTGCCTGATCTTGCAAACGAGCAGCATTACGAAGTGCCCGCGGACTTTTTCTCCCATGTCATGGGCGATCACCTCAAGTACAGCTGTTGTTACTGGCCGAAGGATGTCAGCAATCTATCCGAGGCCGAAACGGCGGCGCTCGAAATGACCGTAAAACGGGCAGGCATAGAGAACGGAATGCAGGTTCTGGATCTCGGTTGTGGCTGGGGCTCGCTATCGCTCTGGATAGCTGAGCACTTCCCCGAAGCATCCATTACGTCCGTTTCCAACTCCAGCTCACAGCGCGAGTTCATTCTCCAGCAGGCCAGCGAGCGGGCGATTGAGAATATCGACGTCATCGTCTGCGACATGAACGACTTTTCAACCAAAAACCGCTTCGACCGAGTGGTCTCAATCGAGATGTTCGAGCATATGCGTAACTACGAAGAGCTCTTTCGACGCATTGATGAGTGGTTGTTGCCCGAGGGTCAATTCTTCATGCATGTATTTTGTCATCGCATGACGCCTTATGAATATATCGACAAAGGGCCTGGCGACTGGATGAGTCGATACTTTTTTAGCGGTGGAATCATGCCGAGTGCCGATTTGCCGCTACGCTTCGGCAACAACCTGAGCATCGTCAATCGCTGGAACTGGAACGGCCAGCACTACGCCAAGACGTCCAACGCATGGCTGGACAACATGGACAAGAATGAAGATGCCATCATGCCGGTCCTTGCCAGCTGTTATGGCGAGGAAAATGCTTCTTTGTGGTGGCAGCGCTGGCGAATTTTCTTCATGGCGTGCGCCGAGTTATTTGACTACGACGAAGGTCGCGAGTGGTACGTCGGTCACTACTTGTTCCAAAAGGCGGGTCGCTGAGATGTTACTGCTGGCCAATGCTGCGGTTTTCCAGATCGCCTGGCTGTTATCTGTCATCGGTGGCGCACAGCAAATGCCATGGTTAGGGCCCGTTGTGGCTCTGGTTGCGTTGGCTTTGCACCTTCGCACGGCGCGAAAGCGGTTTGAGGAAGTGCTGCTGGTTTTAAGTTGCGGACTGATTGGCGCAGGTTTTGACAGCATCCTCGTCGCTGCAGGCTGGGTAACGTACAAAGCCGGCCTGTTCAGCGAGTATTTTGCTCCTTACTGGATCATCACGATGTGGATGTTGTTCGCGATGACGCTGAACGTCTCAATGCGTTGGCTCCGCGGTAAGCCGCGACTCGCTGCACTTCTTGGTTGCTATGGCGGTCCGGCTTCTTACATTGCAGGCCAAGCCCTCGGCGGCATCGTCCTCGTCAATCAGTTTGCGGCTTTAACAGCCCTGGCTATCGGGTGGGCGGTCATGATGCCGATGCTTATGTGGCTAGCCCAGAATATGGACGGCATGCCAGGTCCGCGACGCAACTGGATTGCCGAGTCAAGCCAATGATCCAGCACCCATATTCGATTGCGCTGTTCGTCATTCTCGGTTTTGCTGTCCTTAGCTGGCTACTCAGCGTCGTGAAGAAAGACGTCAGTTTCGTTGACAGCTTATGGTCGCTGTTTTTCCTGATCGCGGCCCTGATCTTCGCGCTTGACGTGCCATCGATTTCGCCAAAGGGGCTTTTGGTCCTGGCGTTAGTCGCCATCTGGTCACTGCGTCTTTCGATCTATATAACCGCCCGCAACTGGGGTGAGTCCGAGGACTATCGCTATCAAACAATTCGGGCCAACAATCAGCCCGGTTTCGCATTTAAGAGCCTTTACATCGTATTCGGCTTGCAGGGCGTGTTGGCGTGGCTAATCGCCTTGCCGCTACTGCCCGCGATTACTTCGGCCAACGCTCTGACCCCGGTTGATCTTTTCGCGGTGGCGCTCTGGCTGATTGGCTTCGTCTTCGAGGCCGGCGGCGACTACCAGTTGGCTCGCTTTAAGGCGCGTGAAGACAGCAAAGGCCGAGTACTTGATACAGGCCTGTGGCGGTACACACGCCACCCGAACTACTTTGGCGAATTCTGCATGTGGTGGGCGTTCTACCTGTTCGCGGTCACGTCCGGCGGTTGGTGGAGCATCGCCTCCCCGTTGCTAATAAGTTTCCTTTTACTGAAAGTCTCAGGCGTTGCGATGCTTGAGAAGACGATTAGCCACAGGCGTCCAAAATACGCGGAGTACATTCGTCGGACCAATGCATTCTTCCCAGGTCCTCGGCGTTCGCCAAAAACATCTGAGGTGCACGGTTCATGAAACGCAAACTACTATTATTCACAATGATCGGAATGTTCGGTCTCGCGCTCGCGTCACCCGCGCCGGCGCTGGAGAACACGGACAATGTCGCTTCCTGGGATTTTGATGTCTACCTGAACGAGAAAAAGGTCGGCACGCATCGTTTCAGCGTGTCGAAGACGGGCAGCGTAAAACAGGTACAAAGCGAGGCTAGCTTCGATTACAAGATCCTGTTTTTTTCCGCCTACCGATACGAGCATAGTGCCGCGGAACGGTGGTCTGATAATTGCCTGGTCGAGTTTGATGCCAAGACGAACGCCAACGGCAAGCGCGTCCAGGTCTCGGGAGAGCAAAGCGGCGCCGGATTCTATATCGAGAGCGGCGACAGCTCGTTCGAACTGCCGAAGTGTGTAATGACTTTTGCCTACTGGAACCCCGAGTTTCTTGATCAGTCTCGGTTGCTAAATTCGCAGACCGGCGAATACCTGGATGTTCGCGTCGAGGAGATTGGCGACGAGACGCTTAGCGTCCGTGGACAGCCCGTTACAGCAACGCGCTTCAAATTGACGGCCGACAAAGTCGACATGACGCTCTGGTATTCGACCGACAACGAATGGCTGGCGCTCGAATCCATTGCCAAAGGCGGACACATCATCCGCTATGAGTTGTCCTGACATGCGCGCTCAATGGAGAGTTCTGTGCTTCGTACTTGCTGCCGCCGTCCTTGCTGGATGTGCGGCCAAAGGACCTGAAATGAAAACCGTCGATCACGTGGATATCGAGCGTTTCATGGGACCCTGGTATGTGATCGCCAACATTCCGACGTTTCTTGAAAAAGGAGCGCATAACGCTATCGAGACATACAGCCTGAATGACGATGGAACGATTGCAACCAAGTTTACTTTCCGAAAAGACAGCTTCGACGGAAAAGCCAAGCAATACAACCCGAAAGGCTTCGTTCTGGACCACCCGTCAAACGCACTTTGGGGTATGCGCTTCATCTGGCCCATCAAGGCAGACTATCGAATCACCTATCTGGAAGAGGACTATTCGAAAACGATAGTGAGCCGGCAGCAGCGCGACTTCGTCTGGATCATGGCGCGTACACCCACGATTTCCGACGCCGATTACGATCGTTTGGTCTCGCTGGTTATCGCTCAAGGCTACGACATTTCCAAACTGCGTCGCGTTCCTCAGAAGTGGTGATCGAATGAAGATCGCTATCATAGGAACAGGTATCGCTGGCACCGTGCAGATGCTCATCACGCGAATACAGCGACGCCGATCATGGACGTAGCGATTGCCACTATCCAGGATACGCCGTAGCGGAGTGACTTCCGATCGAGCTGCGGTACGTAGTGCATTGTCTGCATGCTTTGCATTGTGAGGTATTGCATTTTGAGTCTCCAAGCGATGGTAGAAAAAGCGTTGTATCAACTGACCGTTGGTACCGGTCTTCGGATACAACGATACTTCGCTCTCGCTCGCAGACAACTTCGAATAATTCATCGGTCGGATGAAAAAAGCTCACGACTGAGCCGCGGCGCGACCTGCGGAGCAAAACCGGCCCGATCCGTATCGTCTAAATTGTGATGGAGTTCACACGCCGCGTACGTGGAATTTCTGCGGCGACTCGTTGCTCCTAGAGTCCGCCGTGGTTTAGTCCGCCTTTCAACACGTAAACCTGAAACTTCTTCTGCTTCAGAACGAAAGCGGCCGCGGAACTTCGCCGGCCGGTATCACAACAGACGACGTACTGTTTTGCGGGATCCAGCGAATTGAGCTTATGACGAAAAAGGTAAAGCGGCAGGTTCACGGCACCGTCTTTATGGGAGGCCTTAAACTCACTCGGCAGGCGGACATCGAGCCACTGACCGCCGGCGGCGACGACTTTGTCCGCTTCGTCTCGATCCAGCCAGTCGAGCATCGGCTCTTGTAGAAGAGACCGAAAATCGGCTTTACCCAAACGCATCAGGGCGCCATCCGTCATCATCGTTACCGTCGCATTACACTTTGCCTCTGAGAGCAAGGCTTCCTCGCCAAATGTGCCGCCGACACCCAGCTCGGCCAGATCGATGTCCTGGTCACTCAATGGCGTCTCACGTGTCACCATGCAGCGACCACGACTAATGACATAGAAATAGTCGCCGTCATTGCCCTGCTTGATGATGATGTCGCCAGCTTTGTGGTTGACCTGTTGCAAGCGCATGAAAATCGTCTGAATATTGGCTGGTGGTATGTTCTGGAACGCCTCGATACGAAGAAAGGCGGTCATCCAGTCTCCGGTCTCGTCGAGTTTTTGAGCGCCCAGGTCGGCAACCTCGTAGATGCCGGTCTGATCCCAGGTCAATGTCACATCCAGGAGTTTGCTCTCAATACTGATGTACGTGACGGCACCTGTCGCAACGGCAGTCTGCTGGCGTGGCAGTACGGGAGAGATCGCGTTACGTGCTGCCTTCGCCCCTCCCGCGATGGTCTGAACGACTTCGCCGCCATCAATGAGCGCGACCACGCCGGACAGTACATAGACCGCGTGTTTTTCGGTATCGCCCTTCTTGAAAAGCTTCTGGCCGCGATGCGCTTCCAGCAATTCGATCTTGTCGTGAATCTCGCGGAGGTTTTGCGTCTTCAACCCGTTTAGCGGGGAGAGGGTCTTGAGTTGAGCTATGTCGAGCTTTTTATCCATCGAGTGTGAATCTGTCCTTTCCGGCACAAGTTCCAGTCCGGGATGCGTCGGATTGTAGCACGAGGCGGAAGTCTGCTATTGGCGCGGCATCGTTGGTGTGAAAGTGCAGAAGCGCCGATTTTCCGAGGTCAATGAGAAACGACTTCGTGTTTATCGCAAAGACCTTTGTGATCCTTTGCACACCCATGTCATTCAACACTATCTAACGGCGTTCTTGAGATGCCTGATACTGTCGCGGGCTCATTGATGTCCAGCGTTTGAATGCTCTGGAGAAGTTGCTTTGTTCGGAGAACCCCAGGAGAAAGGCGATTTGTGCCTGCGTGTGTTTTTTGTCGCGCAGATAGGTCTGGGCAAGACTGCGCTGAGTGCTTTCCAGCACCTCGCGATAATTCATCCCCTCCCCCTGCAACTGACGTTGCAGGGTGCTCGCGCTGCGATTCAGACAGCTGGAGACGAGTTCCTGATCCGCTTTGCCGGAGGGCAACAGATCGATAAGCAGGCGTCTGACCTCTGACGCAACCTTGTGCGGATCGAGTGTCTCAATGTATTGCTCGGCAATCCTGTCGGTCGCCTTTGCGATATCCGGAGTGCCGTGAGGCAGCGGTGCACGCAAGGTGGCCTTGTCAAAGTGAAGCACTCCGACATCGGCATTGAATCGGATGTGTGTACCCAGAGCTTCATGATACGCCTCGGGGTGCACCGTGGCTGGGCAGATCAACTCGGCGCGAATCGGACGAATCTTCTTCTCTGCAACAATGTCGCAAAGAGCCAGAAGGGCGGTCAAACCGCAATCGATGCCCTCTTTCGGTGGTGACTTCGCCCTGTCAGGGAAAACGGCTGAGAGTGCATAACTGTCTGCTGTCTCGGTAAAACTGACGTCAACTGCCGCGGTAGACATCACTTGAAAGTAGCGGGTAAGCCGCTGCATCGCGCCAAGCAAGGTAGAACTCGCCAACCATGAATAGCCGAACGCATATAAATGCGCTGGTTTGACGTACCAGCCGGTTTTGAGCCCGATTGCTTCATCGCCGGATGCTTCTCTGCTTAAAGCCCACAGCTCGCGAATCTTCGCCAACGGATATCGAAGCTGTGGTGACCCCGGCGGCGCCATCGGCAACTCAGCCTGCAAAAAGATCGGCTCAGGGTCTATGCCGTATTCCTCACGAAGTGAGGTTTCCAATACGGCGGTGATTGAAGCCAGTGTTGTCGGGTCGTAAAGCATTTGACCTACATTGAATCGAATTCGACCGGTTTAGACAAGAGACTTTGAGGCATCCCGTCTAATTTAAGCGAATGAAAAACAACCTCGATCAAAAGTTCGATTTTCCTCTGGCAGCCGGCTCGCTGGAAACCGCCGATGCAGTCGCGCGCACAGCGCATATCTGGATTCGCTCTATCTGCCTGAATGAACTGCAAGATGAAGATGAGCGTTACGCACTCGCAGGCGGGCTCGTTGCGGGCCTATGTGAACGCCTGGACCTTAATCCCCGGGTCAGCGAGCTCGTCGCCTACGTCTATACGCTCCTCAGCGACGAAGGCGGCCAGGCATTAGCCGTGTCTCGCATGATGCTGGACCAGCCTCTGCCGGCCCCACTGCGCCGTGCCTATGAAAGAGGTCGATCTGAAGCAACGGGAATTGTCGAAATGCTCGCCTTTCACGACGAAAAAGGAGATTGAAATGACGCAGGACAACGACAAAAAAGGACACTCGATTTTGTACTGGATCACGCTCGGAATTATGTTCGCGGCGTTCTTCGCGGTTGCCGCGTCATGATCGATGCCATCTGGTTGCTAGGTAGTCGCGCGATGCTCGACTACGCGAAAGCGGCGACCCTGTGGTTGCTGACGCTTATGCGTCGTCAGGAAACGGAGCAAATTATGCAAACAGCCACTATTGAGAACAAACCACCCACGACGGCGCACAAGATTGGCTATATAATCACAGGCCTTGTCTTCGCCCTTATCGTCTGCCCGCTATTCGTCATCGGCGCCTACACGAT
>CAZMRZ010000075.1:0-12501 GCA_964568835.1 uncultured Woeseiaceae bacterium
TCATCCCGGCTATCATCGATTGGCTGTCGTTCAGCAGGAAGTCGAGCGGAAGTTCCGAGGCAGGACGTTGCAGTATCGCCAGCGGCGCCGGCGGGCCATTGACCGCCTTGGCAAAAATAAACACGGTGTCACCGGGTTGAACGATATTGAGCGCGTCCGGGGAAAGTCTTACGTTCCCAAAGATCTGAGCGCCCGTCGCAGGCGCTTCGACCGTTCCGCCGGAAAGCGCAGCAAGTTCTTCGTCATATTCGCCAAGCGCGGCGGCTTTGCCGTACGCATCAGCGGCTTCATCAATACGATTTAGATGTTTGTAGGATTTAGCGAGAAGCAACCAGCTACCGCCATCCTCCGGGTTTTCGCCAAGTCGCACCGCGAGTCCGTCAACCATGCTGGCGACCGATCCTACTGGCGTCGAGCTATCGGCAACCGCCGTGTTGTTTGCCGTCGACCGAGGCGCGCTCGATTGGTGACTCGCGCCGTCGGCATCCGGCGAGCCCAGCTCCATGTAAAGCCCGGCAGCCAGGACTGGCACTACGACAGCTACAGACAGCAACGTCGCTTTCCGATTGGTTTTGAGCAAGGGCAATGCCACGAAGCCCAATGCGACGGTGGCCATCACGCCTATAGCGATCCAAAATAGTCCTGACATTTCTTACGACACTCCATATTCTTCTTGACACTGCGATGGCACGAGACGACACATCAATCTAAACACGCACTAGCTCGCACAAAGGTTCCTGATTTCACTCACTTTTTTCCGAAAAGTTGTCGCAAATCACAGACAA
Source organism: uncultured Woeseiaceae bacterium (assembly GCA_964568835.1). Taxonomy (GTDB): domain Bacteria; phylum Pseudomonadota; class Gammaproteobacteria; order Steroidobacterales; family Woeseiaceae; genus UBA1847. The sequence continues at coordinate 786 of CAZMRZ010000075.1, forward strand.
AAATTCTCGACATGAAATACTCCTTTGATCGTACTGAGATTGTTAAATCGGAAACGTGAGCGACGCCCCACAAATCGCGACATAAGCTGATACCGTGATCGCCCGATGCTGAAGGATTATGTAAACATGTCTGACTGTTATCCATACTGGATTGACCCCAAAATTGGCTGAAATCGTAAAAATACTGTTGTACGCGTTACCCGTCCTCGCGATTCTCGCGTGGTATATCAAGCGCCATTCGGCGAAAGAGCGGGCCGGACTGACAGCGTTTAAGAAATCGACGGAGGAGGGGCTGACCCAACCCCCAACCCTGCATCCCGAGATCGACCATCGCATCTGCATTGGTTGCACCAATTGCGTGGCGGCCTGCCCGGAACAGGATTCACACCAGGTCCTTGGCATGATCAGGAAAAAGGCGCACCTGGTCGGTCCGACGAACTGCATCGGCCATGGGGCTTGCAAGACGGTTTGCCCGGTCAACGCGATCACGCTGGTATTTGGTACCTCAGAACGCGGCATCGACATACCGCAGGTTAATCCCGATTTTCAAACAAATGTGCCCGGCATCTTTATCGCAGGCGAGCTTGGCGGTATGGGATTGATTCGAAATGCCGTCGAACAGGGCCGACAGGCGATGCAGTCGATTACGGATCTTGTTCGAACTCCTCATCAAAATGCACTGGATGTCTTGATCGTCGGTGCGGGCCCGGCAGGATTCGCGGGGACACTCGCGGCGACCGAATCAAAACTGAAAAAAGTGACTGTTGAACAGGAAGAACTCGGCGGCACGGTTGCCCACTTCCCGAGGGGTAAGCTCGTGATGACTCAGCCGGCTGATTTACCGATTGTCGGAAAAATGCGTTTTACCGAAGTACAAAAAGAAACGCTAATCGATTTCTGGCGCGACGTTGAACAAAAAACAGGTATCAAGATCCAATACAACGAGCGGGTCGAATCGATTGTCGCAGCACCGAAGGGTGGGTTTACCGTAATAACGAACCGGCAGACTTACGACACTCGGACAGTGTTGCTCAGTATCGGTCGTCGTGGCACGCCCAGAAAGCTCGGCGTCCCCGGTGAGGAGATGGATAAAGTGGTTTACCGCGTTATCGACCCGGCGCAGTACGCGAATATGCATGTACTGGTTGTTGGTGGTGGTGACAGCGCCCTTGAGGCCGCGACGACTATCGCGGCCGAACAGGGAACCACCGTTACTTTGTCCTACCGGTCTGATGCGTTTTCACGGGCCAAACCCAAGAATCGTCAGCTCGTTGAGCAAATGGAGGCGTCCGGCCAGCTTCGCGTTCTTTTCAGTTCGACCGTGAAGGAAATTACGAAGGAAACTGTGCAAATTTCTGTCGCTGATGCGATTGAAGAATTCCCCAATGATGCCGTGGTCGTTTCCGCAGGCGGCATTCTGCCGAGCGGCTTTCTCAAGACGGTCGGGATTAATGTTGAGACGAAATGGGGTAGCGAATAAGCAAACGTATTATTCCTTGAGCTGATAAGTCCAGCGTCCGTACACATACATGCCGGCCGCGGCGACAATGCCAACTGAGCCCATGATGTACCAGGCGCCACCAACGTTGTTGGTTGCATAAAGATGGGCGGTCAACGCCTCCGCACTTTGTCCCGTCACTTCAATAAGCTTCTGGAACGCCTCGCCGATTGGCACGGAGTCGACTGCACCCTGCGGCATGCCACCTTCAAGCAAGGATTGTCTTGCGATCGTGTCTTTGGAGCCGAACTCGGCATAAAGAACCTGACCGTAATAGCCCTCAACAACCCAACCGATCCCGAGCGGTAGTTGACTGAATCCGAGATACATGGCCTTTTTCTGCGGTGGCGCGATATTGCCAAGGTATTCAGAGCACTTGGGACTGGAGAGCATTTCTCCGATGGAGAAACAAACAATCGCCAGAACAATGATCCAGACGTAATTGAAACTGGCGAACAGCATCAGCGTCGCCGCCGCCAGGAAGGTACCCAGCGCCATCGAATTGGTCGCCTTCATCAGGCCACTCCAACCCGCGACGATAAAGCAGACAAACATAATCAGCATGGCGTTCAGATTGATGAGGCCTTCCGGCAGGATGCTCTTGCCGTCCTGAGTCATGCCGAAGATAAATTTCCAGAACCAGCTCGACGTTCCATCTTCACCAAACAGGTGTCTCACCATGACGCCGGTGTCGACCCAGTCGCGGAAAAACAAGGGGCCGACATCCCAGAAGGCCATGAGCATGAACCAGAACCCCGCGAACAGCACCATGTACCAGATCATGATGGGTCGACCGAGCTCCCTGAGGCTGTCCAGCCACAGGCTTTCTTCCTCGATTTCGCCGGCCTTTACTTTCCGACGGTGCTCGAGACGTGCCTCTTTGTCTTGCTCTTTGTAAGTCAGCAGCAATATGAAATTGAGAGAGATTATCGCGGCGCAGGCGTAAAAGACGTAGGCCCAGTCGAGCTGCCGTAGCTGCGCTGCAACGAGTGGTCCAAGAAAGCCACCGATGTTGACGGTTTGATAGAACACGCCCCAGGCCATCGAGCTGTTCTCGCGGTTCGTTGATTTGACGATCGTCGCTTGAATGCCGGGCTTAAAAATTCCGGTACCAAAGGCCAGTACCAACGCGCCGGCCATGAATCCCCAGTACGTGGCAAACCACGCCATGATCAGGTAGCCCAGGATCTTGATGATCGTGGATGCGAAGATCGTTTCTTTATAGCCGACGCGATCCGAAATGCCGCCGGTTAATACCGGGACGAATGACTGCATTAATGCCCAGGCCGCGAAGATAGAACCGATTTCGGCTCCGGCGAGACCCAGTCCACCGTTTGATACTGAATCAGTGGCGTAAAGGCTGGAGACTTGCCGGACCCCGTAGTAGGCCAGGCGTTCTACCATTTCCATGCCGCCGCAAATCCAGAAGACGTAGCTGAGGCTGCCGATTGCCGCCCAGATGCCGAGCTGTTTGACGTCTTTTACAGTTGAGGTATGGCTGTCGCTGTCGGAGATTGCCATGGGTATTCCTTTTTTATTCTTATTACTGTGGCTGGAGTCTACCCCGGACGGTCCGATCCGGGGTAGTCAGGATTACTACCACCAGGTCGCGTACAGGCCTGCGAGCATTGCCACAACAACCATCGCGGCGACATTGAAGCCGGTTGTCGTCGAGGTATCGATATCGGCATAGTCGATCGCATCCGGATGTTCTTCGGCGCCCTGAATCGCGGATACGGCGATTCCAACACCGATGCTCAAGAGGAAAACGAGCCCCACGCGGTCAATGAACGGCAATGCGGGCCAACCGAGCTTGAACGCAACTGAGAAGACGGCGGATCCGATCGCCGTTGCCAGAGCGCCATTTGCGGTGGTCTTCTTCCAAAAGAAGCCAAGCAGGAACAAAGCACAAACACCCGGCGTGAATAGGCCGGTAAATTCCTGAATGTACTGGAACGCTTGTTCAAACTGCCCGAGCAGCGGCTTCGCAATGATGAGCGCGATGATCATGGCGGTGAGACTGGCCAGTCGACCCACTGTCACCAGCTGTTTCTCAGATTTTTCCCCGCTCGCGAAATGGCGGTAGAGATCCATCGTGAAAATGGTCGATATGGAATTCATCATCGATGCCAGAGACGAGACGATCGCAGCGATTAATGCTGCGAATACCAGTCCGAGGATGCCGGCCGGCAGTAGATTCATGACTGTCGGGTAAGCTTTGTCAGATGGGTTGAGGTCCGGTGCCAGGATTACAGCTGCCACACCTGGCAATACGATAATAAGCGGCATCGTCATTTTCAGAAACGCAGCGAACATGATGCCTTTCTGTGCTTCCTGTGTACTCTTCGCAGCCAAAGCTCGCTGGATGATGTATTGGTTAAAGCCCCAATACGAAAGATTCATGACCCACATGCCGCCGACCAGAACCGAAATGCCTGGAAGATCCACGTAATGGGGCGAGTCCTTCGTGAAGATCAAGTCGAAGTGACCCGGTAATTTCTCCATCAGGATGCTAAAGCCGGCCAAGGTACCTTGTCCTCCAGAGACTTCATCAAGAGAAATAATCGCGATCAGTATTCCGCCCAACACGAGAAGCGTTACTTGAATGATGTCGGTTAGTGCAACGGCTTTTAAACCGCCGTACAGAGAATATGCAACGGCGAAGCCGGCAAGGGCTATCATCCCGTAAGTGAGGTCAATGCCGGTTACCGTGTTCACAGCCAATGCGCCGAGCCAAAGAATCGACGTCAGGTTGACGAACACATAGATGCCGAGCCAGAAGGTCGCCATGACATTTCTGACGCGATGATCAAAGCGCTGCTCGAGAAACTGCGGCATCGTGTAAATCTTGTGCTTCAGAAATACCGGCAGCAACCACTTGCCGACGATGATCAGCGTAATCGCAGCCATCCATTCATAGGCGCCAATTGCGATACCCATGACATAGGCGGATCCTGACATACCGATGATTTGCTCGGCCGAAATGTTCGCTGCGATCAGCGAGGCGCCGATTGCCCACCAGGGAAGATTTCGTCCGGCGAGAAAATAATCGCTCGAATCTTTTTCGTGGCCGGCCTTTTCCCGCGACACCCACTGCGCAAGGACTAAGAGTACGATCGCGTAGATGGCGACCACAGTGAGATCCAGTGACCCTAAGTTCATCGAGTTTTCCCCTTTGGCGTTTCTTGGTCTTTTTCAAAAGGCGTCAATTTCCCCAGAACGCCCTGTATGGGTATACCTCAGATTAAGGTCGCCGTCGAATGTCGAGATCTTGCACATACCCTAATTCGGGTACGCAACCAACCACACCTGCGCAGTACAATTTTCAACGACGTTAACACTGTACTTTCGAGACTCCGATGACCGATTACAACGCACCGCTAAAAGACATGCTTTTCAATATCCATCAACTGTCAGGGCTGGATCGTGTCTTGAAGCTCGATCGCTTCGCCGATTTCGATAACGAGGTCGTCGATCAGGTAGTAGAAGAGGCGGGCAAGTTCGCTGCCGAAGTCTTAAGCCCGCTGAACATCCCCGGCGATGAGGCCGGGTGCAAAGTGCTTGATAAAGGTGTGATCTCACCACCGGGCTTTGCAGACGCCTATCAGCAGTTTATTGAAAACGGCTGGCAAGGTCTGGAGGTCTCTCCCGAATTCGACGGCATGGGCATGCCGGGAGTGGCTGGTGCGGCGGCGGCCGAGTCCTGGCAATCAGCGAACATGGCTTTCTCTCTGGCACCAATGCTGACGAGCGGCGCGATTTACGCGATTGAAAAGCATGGCTCGGCCGAAATTTGTGCCACGTATTTGCCGAACATGACCGGTGGCGGTTGGACTGGCACGATGAATCTTACGGAGTCGCAGGCCGGGTCGGATCTTGCCGTCGTGTCGACGAAGGCGGTTCCGGAAGGTGACCACTACCGCATTTCCGGGACCAAAATATTTATTACCTGGGGCGACCAGGAGTTCAGCGAAAATATTATTCACCTGGTACTGGCGCGTTTGCCGGACGCGCCCGAAGGGGTACGCGGAATGTCACTGTTCATCGTTCCGAAGTTCCTGGTCAATGACGACGGCAGCATCGGCGAGCGCAATGATGTGTACGTGCCGAGTATCGAACACAAACTCGGGATTCACGGAAGCCCGACTTGTGTAATGGCTTTCGGCGAAAACGATGGCGCGATCGGCTATCTCGTCGGCGAAGAAAACAAAGGCCTCGCCTGCATGTTCACGATGATGAATCACGCGCGCCTTGGCGTTGGATTGCAGGGTGTCGCCATCAGTGAGCGGGCCTACCAGCTTGCGCGGTCCTACGCGTTGGATCGCGTGCAAGGAAAAGCGCCGGGTGTAAAAGGCAGCGCCACTATCATCCACCATCCGGATGTTCGACGCATGCTGCTGGTGATGAAGTCGCAGATTGAGGCCATGCGCTCCGCCGCCTATTTCACGGCGGGGGCGCAAGACCTGGCGCAGCACTCCGATAATGAAACCGAACGTGCTGCTGCGGGCAGGCGTGTTGCTCTTCTGACGCCGGTCATCAAAGCGTGGCCTACCGAAGTGTCGCTTGAGCTGACGTCGCTGGGTATTCAGATTCAGGGCGGCATGGGTTTTGTCGAGGAAACCGGCGCGTCGCAGCACATGCGTGATGCACGTATTCTCCCGATCTACGAAGGAACGACCGGCATTCAGGCACTGGATTTCGTGGGTCGGAAGATTCTGGGCGACGAGGGTCAGGCAATGGCTGAGTTGATTGCCGAAATGCGTGCGCTTGACGGTGCGCTCGCCGATGACGAACGATTAGCCGATATTCGAGCGTCGCTTAGCGACGGTATCGATCAACTGCAGGCCGCGACAGAGTGGCTGCTACAGCAAGGCCCTCTCGATCCAAACGCTGCAGGATCGGCGTCGGTGAATCTGCTAATGCTGGCGGGCACCGTGGTCGGTGGCTGGCAGATGGCGCTCGCGGGATTGGCGATCGTTAACGGAGCGGCGTCGGACGATCCGGCTTTTGCTGAGGCGAAGCTGATGACAACACGATTTTATGCGCAACATATCTTGCCCAGAGGTCGTGGTCTCGCGATCGCTGCGATGGCGGGACCCGATTCGGTCATGGCGCTGTCAGAAGATCTGTTCTAGAGCCCTGGCTGCAGTTGTCAGGCGTAGACGCGTTTCATCAGTGGGATGATTTTTCGCCAGCCGACGATACTGGTAGCCGTCAGGACGCCGGCCATCATCGCACCTGTAACACCGCAGGTCAGAATATCCTGGCCCGTCAACCAAAGTCCGGGAATGGTGGTCTTCGGTCGAAGCCATTTTTGCTGCATTCGTTCCGACGTATGTGCGAGTCCGTAGAGTTCACCCTTCTGGTATCCACCGAACCAGTTCGTAGACAATGGCGTAGAGACTTCGTAGTAATCAATTTTGCCGCGCAGGTTGGGTAGCTTCTCGTAGAGATGGGCCATAAGGCGTTCGCCGAGCTCGCCCTTAAACGCTTCGTAATCGTCACCGCGTTTCCCCCAGGTCTCGTCCTGCCATTTTTCGAACCATTCATAGGGTGCGGGAGCGACGATTTCGATCGTCGCAGTTCCAGGATGTCGCTCCTCGTAATTCGGGTCCTTGGCCGATGGAAAAGAGATGTAGACGACCGGGAACGGCGCCTCTGCATCGCCGACGAATCGTTCGACAGCCGCATCGTAGTCGTTGTCCGGATAAATCCAGAAATTCGTTTTCGGCAGACCCAGTTCCTCGGCCGTAGCCTTGAGCCCGATGTAGACGCCCAGGTGTGCGTAACTGGGTTCGACGGTTTTTAATCTGCATTTGTAACCGGCCTTTTCGGCAACCGATGGCTCCAGCAATGCTTGAAACGTATTGCCGATTCCAGCGGATGAAATGACGCACGGGCATTCTATGAAGTGTCCGTCTTTCATTTTCACGCCCGTTGTCTTGCCGTTTTCAACGACGATGTTCTCAACGCGCGCGTAGGTGAACACCTCCCCGCCTGCAGCCTGGATCTTCGGAATAATAGAATCGGCGATTTTCCAGGAGCCGCCAATCGGATAATAGCCGCCATGCAAATAGTGTCTGACGATCATTGCATGCACGAGAAAAGTGGAGCGCTTCGGCGGTAATCCCATATCGCCCCACTGGCCGCACAACACCGCGATCAGGTCCTGATCGTCGGTCAATTCGCTGAGTACGTCGTAGGTATTTCTGAACACAAATCGTGATGACTTGAGCAACAGGTAGGGCCACATCGCCACGTAGTGCCAGAATCCGAAGGTTCGTTTCATGCCGATGGCGGGCAGGGCGGATCCCACTTTATTAAGTAATTTCAAATACTTATCGATCGCTTCCGCCTCGTTCGGGAACTGCCGGACGAGATTGTCTCGATACTCCTGTTTGCCGGCTTTCGCGTTGAAAACCTTGTCGCCGATATAGAACCGATCGTACTCGGCGTCCATCGGTGCCCATTCAAGCTTGCCGCTGGAGAGGTAGTCGAACATCTGGCGTGTTCGCGTCTTCGCACCCACTTCGCCGATATAATGCACGCCCACATCCCATTCGTAACCGTTGCGCTCGTAGGAATGCGTGTATCCGCCAGCCGTGTAATGTTGCTCCAGGACGCAGACTTTCCAGCCCAGGTCGCTCAGCAATGCCGCCGTGGTAAGGCCGCCCATGCCCGAGCCGATGACGACTGCGTCGTATTTTTCAGCCAGGCGAGTCGGTCGATAGCGATATCCGATTCTCAGTGTGCTTGGCGTCATCGCAGGCATGTTTCGCTCAATTCTCGTCTTTATAAATCTTGCCACTCTTCATGACGAAGTCGACATCCAGCAGTTCGTCTATGTTCGCGAGTGGAGACGCGCCGACGGCGATAATATCGGCGAACTTCCCAGACTCGATTGTGCCAATCGAATCGCTCATGTCGATGAGATCGGCCGCATTGATGGTTGCGGAAACAAGAACGTTCATTTCGGACATGCCGGCTTTGACCATCAACACAGCCTCTTCGGCATTGTTGCCATGCGGCGAGACACCGCTGTCTGTGCCGTAAGCAATGTTGACGCCAGCCTTGTGTGCTTTTTCGAATGATCCCGCCATGTCGTTGCCAACGCGAATGGCTTTCGCCTCAATAACGGGACTCATGATGTCGGATTCCATCGCGATTGCTACGACGGTCTTGCCGGCCAACAAGGTCGGGACCAGGTAGGCACCGGTCTCTTTGAAAAGTTTGATCGCGCGGTCCCCTGTATAGGATCCGTGCTCGATGCTCGCAACGCCGGCCTCAAGCGCAGCGACGATGCCGTCTTCGTGATGCGCGTGCGATGCGACCTTCTTGCCCATACGTGCAGCGGCCAGAACGACCTCTCGCAATTCATCCATTTCCATTTGTTGGCCCGTGCCCGTCGCACGGTCCGTCATGACACCGCCTGTCGACGTAATTTTGACGAGATCTCCGCCATACTTGATCGCGTTGCGCGCCGCACGGCGGCAGTCGTAGGGGCCATCGCAAACATTGGGCGACGTATATATTTCCATCAGGTCCGGGCTAACGCCGCTGATGTCTGCGTGGCCTCCCGTAATACCCACACCGCCAGCTGCGATAATCCGCGGTCCGTCGATCCAGCCCTTCTCAATGGCATCGCGCATTGCGTACATTTCTTGCGGCGATGAGCCGACGTCGCGAACGGTCGTGAATCCGGCTTTCAAGGTTTTCATCGCGAAATGGATGCTGCGCATCTGCATCAATTGATCCGACATGCGTAAAGCATCGCGATCGTTTTTGGGGCCTAGTTCACCCTGGAGGTGAACATGCATGTCCATGAGGCCGGGTAGAACAAACTTGTCGCTGAGATCAACCACTGTCACATCGCCGTCGAAGTCGTCGGCATTGGCAAAGCCATTTCGGACCTCGACGATCTGATCGTCTTCGACGACGATCGTCTGGCGACGTGATGGCGACTCACCCGGAACCGCGAGTAGCTCTCCGGCATGAATCAGAGTGGTGTCCGCCATGGAGGGAGCAGTAATCGACAGGATAACTGCCGCGAAGCATAGGCGATTGAATAGCATACTCGTCCTTTTTATTATCGGATTTTTCTCAGGAACTTGAATTTTTTCTCGGTGTAGGGAGCGTAACGCACGGCAAGATCGGGCCACCAGCCGCGTTTCATAACCGATTTCATGTGGCTAAATGTTTCGAATCCTCTTCGGCCACTATAGGCACCCATGCCACTTTGGCCGACGCCACCAAACGGCAGTTCATGCACGGTCATGAACATCATGACATCGTTCACACAGGCACTGCCGCAGCTGACCTGTTCGAGGAATTTTCTTTCGGCTTGTTTGTCGTTGGTGAAAACATAGGCGGAAAGCGGCTTGTCGCTGGCCCGAATCATGGCAATCGATTCTTCCAGAGTCCGAGCGCGGACAATGGGTAGCACGGGCCCGAAAATCTCCTGTTGCATGACCGGACTGTCGGTCGTGACGTCGGTAAGAACGGTCGGCGCGATGTATTTGTCGGCCGCATCCATTTGGCCGCCGATAGCGGCGTGACCGGAGCCGATTAACGCGCTGACACGGTCGTAGTGACGTTCGTTAACCATGCGACCGTAGGAATTGGACTGCTGTGGGTCGTCCCCGAACATTTCGCGAATGCACTTATCCAAGAGCGGCAAAAGAAGTGCTTCCGTGTCAGCGTCGGTGAGAATGTAGTCGGGCGCGATGCAGGTTTGTCCTGCATTCGTGAACTTGCCCCATGCAATGCGTCGGGCAGTGACTTCAAGGTCAGCGTCGGGCAGGACAACGCAGGGCGATTTTCCGCCTAGTTCCAAAGTTACCGGCGTCAGATGTTTCGCAGCGGCCGCCATCACAATACGACCAACATGGCCGCCGCCGGTATAGAGGATGTGATCGAACGGTAGTTCGAGCAGCGCAGTTGTCGCCGCCACGGCGCCTTCGACCACGCTCACGCAGCCGGGGTCCAGGTATTTCGGCACCAGGCGTGCCAGAAGCGCAGAGACTGCGGGAGCCAGTTCAGAGGGTTTGATGATTACGCAATTGCCCGCCGCAATGGCAGCGGACATGCCTGCCAATGTCAGCTGAACCGGGTAATTCCATGCACCGATAACCAGTACGACTCCGAGTGGCTCGGGCTGTATCCAGCTCTTGCCGGGTTGGCCAAGAACAGGTGTAGAAACACGTTGCTTGCGTGTCCAGCGACTCAGGTTCTTCCGGCTGTATGCTGCGTCGCTGCTAACGTACGAAGTTTCGGTCGTAAACGCCTCCATCGCCGGCTTGCCGAGGTCTGAATTCAAGGCGTCGAAGAACTCCTGTTCGCACTCATTTATCATGCGTTCGACGGCGATCAGCTGCTCACGCCGCCAGGCAAGATCTCGGGTCTTGCCGCTATAATAGCTCGCGCTCAGTTCGCCTAAGAGCTCGCTGAAGTCCGGATTGCCTATGGGCGCGGTGATGGCTGGTTCTGACATCGAATTCTCTCGTGAGCGCAGGTAAGGGTATTTCAGCTGCATTATGCGTTAAGATCGCGCGCATTACTTGCAGATGGAACTATCAGAGTGGCAGAGGATATCAAATCGCCCGGTTGGTGGATGGGTATTGGACTCGCCCTGTTCGTGTCGATCGCGGCGGGCTACGTCGCCGATTGGTTCGGCGTATCGATTCTTGGCTTCGCCAAGAGTCCGGTTAGCGGCATCATGATGGCCATCGTTCTGGGTATGCTCGTTGCCAATACGGTGAAGCTGCCGGAGAGTATTCAGCCCGGGCTGAGATTTTGCACCTCGGCGATTTTGCGCATCGGCATCATGTTGCTCGGTATCCGTCTCAGTCTCACAGGCGCAGGGCAGTATACGTTGGTTGCGCTGCCATTCGTCATCGCGGCCATTGCCATCGGCCTGACTACCGTCGGGCTGCTGGGACGCTATATGGGGCTCTCAAAGCAGCTCAGCGGTCTCATTGCGGTCGGCACCAGCATCTGTGGTTGTACCGCGATCGTGGCGACTGCGCCGTTGATCAAGGCGAACGAATCCGAGGTCAGCTACGCGGTTGCATGCATTACCGTGTTTGGTCTTGCCGCCATGTTTGTCTACCCGGTCCTCGCACATCAGGTCTTCGCCACACAGCCAGAACTCGCCGGTTTGTTTCTCGGCACATCCATTCATGAAACGGCTCAAGTCGCCGGCGCGGGCATGATGTACGA
>CAZMRZ010000076.1:0-2109 GCA_964568835.1 uncultured Woeseiaceae bacterium
GATATAAGGTCACTGTCACCTTAATTGGGGGTTCGGCATTACCAGCCTGTGGAGCGACCGCCGTCAACCGGAATGATCTGACCGGTTACGTAGGTCGCATCCCTCAGCAGGTAGAGCACGCAGCCTGCAACATCTTCAGGGCTACCCGCCCGCTGCAGCGGGATCTGCTCCAAAATGTTTTTCTGAACGGCTTCTGTCATGCCGTTCTCGGGCCAGAGAATGGCGCCCGGCGAAACCCCGTTTACGCGAATCTCAGGCGCCAGATCTTTCGCGAGCGAGCGCGTCAACATGGCGAGGCCGGCCTTTGCTGAACCATAGACAACGTGGTCGCGGAGCGGCCTGTCAGCGTGAATATCGACAATATTGACGATAGCGCCGCCGCTGGTGCGCAAGTGCTCGGCCGCTGCTTGCGACAGGAACGTCGGTGCCTTGAGGTTGCTCCCCACCAATTCATCCCAGTGTTCTTCGGTGATACTCCCGACGGGCGTTGGGTAGAAACTGGAGGCATTATTCACAAGGCCGTCCAGACGGCCGCCCCATTCGACGACCGCATCGACGAGCCGCGGCAGGCTAGCCGTGTCCAGAAGGTCGGCCTGAAAAGTCGCCGCCGACTTTGCTCGAATCGCGTTCAGCGCGCCGGCAAGTTTTTCAGCATCGTCGGCCGACCCACGATAATGAATCGCTACGCGCGCGCCGTTCTCGTGCAGGCATGTCACAATAGCCGCGCCAATTCGACGGGCGGCGCCTGTGACGAGAATGATCTTGTTATCGATAGTTTGCTCGGTCATGAAAACATTCATAAAGACTTTATCGCGCACATGCAATACGGACAGCCTTCATCCTTGCCGCAGCCTGACGAACTCAGCGCTGAGCACAGCGTCCGCGTGAGAGACCATATTCGCGACAGGATTCGCGATGCTGGCGGCCAAATCAGTTTCGCCGAGTTCATGCACGAGGCGCTGTACGCACCGGGTCTCGGCTATTACGCAGCAGGCGCGACCAAGTTCGGTGCCGACGGCGATTTCATTACAGCGCCGGAAGTCTCGTCCCTCTTTGGCCGAATCCTCGCGAGGCAGGCCGCAGAAGTTCTTTGTGACATCGAAAATGGCGAAATTCTTGAATGCGGCGCAGGCAGCGGCAAACTCGCTGTCGATATTCTCACCACGCTGGAGGCGCAGAATGCTTTGCCCGCGGCTTACAATATTCTGGAAGTGTCGGCGGATTTAGTGAGCAAGCAACAAGCACGTCTGCGGGATGCGTTGCCACAGCTTTTTGATCGAGTCCGATGGTTGTCGTCTTTGCCGGAGGACTTTGATGGCGTCGTCATCGCCAATGAAGTGCTCGATGCATTGCCGGTAGAGCGGTTTGTGCAACGCGAGGCAGGCCTGCGCCAACTGCATGTTTCGCGTGATGGTGACAAGTTCGTCTGGACTGAAGGCGATGCGCCAGCGCGATTGAGAGAGGCTGTAGCGGAAATCGAAGCGGATCTGGGGAGAGCGCTGGGCGACAGCTACGTGTCCGACGTATCACTTGCAGCACCGTCTTGGATAAGAGATCTGGGCGAAAGTGTTCGCCACGGAGCCGTATTTCTTTTCGACTACGGTGTCTCGCGGCGCGAATACTATGCGGCCGACAGGGCGGACGGTTGGTTACGCTGCCATTTTCGACATCACGCACACAATGACCCTTTGGTTTACCCGGGTATTCAAGATCTGACCGCCTGGGTCGATTTTTCGTCGGTCGCAGGGGCAGCAGTGGCAAGCGAACTGGAGATATTGGGTTATCAGACGCAGTCGCAATTCCTGTTGGGCGGCGGGCTCGACAAAGAAATGGAAAATTTTGTAAAGCTACCGATGGAACAGCAAGTCGAATTGTCCGGCCAGATCAAAACACTTACTCTTCCCGGTGAAATGGGCGAGAACTTCAAATGCATGGCATTGGGACGTGGCGTGGAAAATGCGCCGTCAGCGTTTCAGTTTGCTGACAGGACACAAACTCTTTGACCACACTACAGATCATTATTTTGGCGATCGTTCAGGGACTGACCGAATTCTTGCCGATTTCAAGCTCGGGCCATCTGGTACTCGTGCCCCATTTCCTCGAATGGAC
>CAZMRZ010000076.1:2209-12476 GCA_964568835.1 uncultured Woeseiaceae bacterium
TCCGGTCTGGGCTGCGGAAGGCTATATCATCGGAATAGGCGCGGAGGTCGACAACGCCGATGCCTCGGCCGGAAGTTTGTCTGGCGAACTCGGCGTAACCGAGAGCACGTGGTTGTCAGCCGCATTTGCCAAGAACTCCATCGATCTGCCACGTGGCATTACGCTGGATACCGTGTACGCCGATATTGGCGTTGATCACTGGTTCGATCCTGTTGGCATTCGTGCGACGGTCGCCTATTGGGGCGATAGCGATATCCTCGATTCGGTGGATTATCGTGGCTCACTTTATTGGCGCAGTGACAAAGTCACTTTGTCTGGCGAGTATGAATACCGTGATTTTTCGTTCGATGTTTTTCGAAATGACCTGCGTCCGGGTCAGGACGCACAATTCAATGCGAACGGTATTGGCTTGTCAGCGCGGTTTGAGCTGAGCGAGTCGGTTGACCTGAGCCTGTCGGGAATTGATTACGACTACAACGTCAATCTTCGCATCGACGCGAATAGTCCGATCCTGGATTTTCTGTCGGTATCGCGGCTCAGCCTGATCAATAGTCTGATCGACTATCGTGCGCGCGTAGGGCTGGGTATTGATGCTGGCAACCAACGCTGGAGTCTGGATATCGCAACGTGGAAAGGTGAGGTGGATGGTCGAAAAACCAATTCCGCAACTCTGCGATTCCTGACGCCGCTCGGCAAGAGTAGCGATATCGAATTGGGTCTCGGCGTGGACAAATCTCGCGATTTCGAATCGGTGACGCTGTTTTCGATCTTTCTGTATTTTTACGGCTGAGCCGCTGCCTGAAATTCCCCAATCGCGTGTTGCCGCGCCTTCTTGATGGCGGCCGGAATTTTCGGTCCTTCGTGCTGCTTCGCGATTGCACCGGAGTCGACAGCAGACGCCGCGGCAAACGCCCCGCGTAGAAAATCAGCCTGCGGGTAGCGCCGATTCTCGAGACCGGTACGACCTCTGGCATCCGCCTCGCAGGCCAGCAAGAACTGTTCGAAGCGTTCCGGGCGTCTGAACGCGTCGGTCTTTTCCAGGACTTTCAAAATCGTATTGTCGCGCAGTTCCAAAGCGCGGTGGCAGTGTGTGTGATATTCCGCAACCATGATGCCGAGATCCCGGCACGACTTCGGAAGTGGCAGTCGATCCGCCATTTCTCGAATCAGTTTCGCGCCGCGAGCCTCGTGCCCAGGATGACTTGGAAGTTCGCTTTTTCGCGTCGTGCCTTTGCCGAGATCGTGAGTGAGTGCGGCAAAACGAACTTCGAGGTCAGGACTAAGAGATTCCGCCTGATCCAAAACCATCATGGTGTGCAGGCCGGTATCGACTTCAGGATGCCACTTCTCCGGTTGTGGCACGCCGAAGAGCCGTTCCACTTCAGGAAATAGTTTTCGTAGCGCCCCACAGCTGCGCAGTACTTCGAAGAAAACGCGACTATTGCTACCGCGAAGCGCTTCCTGGGTTTCCTTCCATACGCGGTCAGGGATAAGGGCATCCACTTCGCCGTCATCGACCATGCGACACATCAGTGCCATCGTTTCGCCGGCGATCGAAAAACCCATGCCCGAGAGTCGGGCGGCAAATTTGGCAACGCGCAGGATGCGTACAGGGTCTTCGCGGAAGGCAACGGATACGTGCCGCAGTACGCGATTCTCGATGTCCTGTAATCCGCCGTGCGGGTCGATCAGATTGCCGTCATCATCTTTCGCGATGGCATTAATGGTCAGATCCCGGCGCGACAGATCGTCTTCAATGTTGACGTCCGGAGAGAAATCGAACGCGAAGCCGTGGTAACCCGGCGCGGTTTTCCGTTCAGTTCGGGCGAGGGCGTATTCCTCGTTGGTCTTCGGGTGCAGGAACACAGGGAAATCTTTGCCCACCTGTCTGTAACCGTCCGCGATCAACTCGTCGGGCGTCGCGCCCACGACGCACCAGTCCCGCTCCTTGTGCGAGATACCGAGCTGTTCGTCACGAACAGCGCCACCGACGAGATAGACCTTCATCTCACAATAGTAACCGGAATTGTGATGTAGAGTTGCGGCATGAAACGCGTTCTTCTCCTGATTCTAATTTTCCCGATGATCTCCGCTTGCTACTACGTGCAGGCGGCGAAAGGTCAGATGGAAGTGATGCGCAAGCGCGAACCGCTGAACGAGGTCATTAAGAATCCGGACACGAGCCCGGAACTGGCTGCGCGGTTGCGACTTCTGGATGAAGCGCGTGATTATTCGATTTCAGAATTGGGCCTGCCGGACAACAATAGTTACCGCACTTACGCCGAACTTGAGCGCGATTACGTCGTCTGGAATGTCTTTGCGGCACCCGAGTTTTCTCTGACACCGAAACAATGGTGTTTTCCGATTGCAGGTTGCGTCAGCTACCGCGGATATTTCTCGAAAGAAAAAGCAATAAAGGAATCGCAGCGTCTCGCAGAAGATGGATTCGATGTGGCCGTGGGCGGTGTCGCGGCGTACTCGACCCTTGGGAACTTTTCTGATCCGATATTGAGCACGATGATGCACTGGGGTGATGTTCACCTCGTCGCCGTGCTTTTCCACGAACTGGCGCATCAGGTTGTCTACGTAAAGGATGACTCGGCGTTTAACGAATCGTTCGCAACGGCGGTCGAAGAATTTGGCGTGAAACACTGGCTTCAGTCGAGGGAGCAGGAAGCATTGTTTGCCGATTACGTCGCGCGTCGAGATTACCAGCAGCGACTCGCTGACATCGTCGCCGAAGCACGCACTGAGCTCGAGAATATCTACTCGAGCGATACACCGACCGAGACGAAGCGAGGGCTGAAGTCTCAGCGCCTCTCCGCGTTAGTCGAGGATGTGACTGCAGAAGCGGAACGCTCGGGTCTGGAATCGTCAGGATGGCTAAAGGACGGGCTCAATAATGCACATCTCATCTCAACGACGCTTTACGAAGGGCGGCTGCCTGCGTTTAGAGCGCTATTCCGGCGTTGTGAGAACGACATTAATTGTTTTTATGCCGAGGCACGAGAATTGGCCGAGCTGGATTTCGAAGAACGCGAGGCAGTCTTAGCGGCTGGCGACCTGCTGCGTTTCGGAGGCAGCCTGGACGAGCAGTAGCTCATCGGATAGTCGTCGAATTTTGCCAGTCATGCGCCAGTGGAATATCGCCTGTGCCGCGAGCACTCGCTTAACGTATTTACGAGTCTCATTAAATGGAATATTTTCGATCCAGACTCTGGCGTCGATCGTGCCTTTCTCCGGTAGCCAACCATCCACCCGGTGCGGTCCCGCGTTGTATGCGGCGGTTGCCAGAACCTGATTGCCACCGTAGCGTTGTGCCATCTGTCCAAGATATGTCGTGCCGAGGCGAATATTGCTCTCCGGATCAACCAATGTGGCAAGACCGGAGTAGGGAAAATCGATTCCTTTGGCGACATCTCTCCCGGTCGCCGGCATCAATTGCATGAGACCCACCGCACCGGCGTGTGATTTCACGTCGCGCATAAACAGACTCTCGCTGCGCGCGATGCCATACGCCCAGGTTGACGAAATGCTGGCTTGCAACGAATACGATTCGAATGTTTTCTGATACGGAAGGGGGTAGCGAATCGACAGATCATCGTACTCGCCAATGCTCGCAGCCGCGGCAATCGCGCGCGAGTGCCAACCCCAGCGGTGGGCGAGTATCGCCGCCTGAATCTTGTCATCGTCGGACAGGTGCCGAATGACGGCATCCCACTCTGATCGTCCTCGACTATCCTGGCCGACGTAGAAAAGTTCGCGAGCGCGAACAACCTCCTGGCGTCCTTCCAGTTCGCTGAGCCGGGCTTCATCCGCTGCCAGCCCGGCGTGGTCAAGGGCGTAGTCTTGCCCAAGCTTGTCCGCGGCGAGGAAACCGTAATAACTACGTTCGAGTTTCAGCGTCTCCAGGTCGGGCATGGCGGCCAGGGCCTGGCCCGATTCGATCAACGCAATGGCGTGCCAGTAGCGCCACTCTTCGGTTTTGCGCTCCTTGTCCTGCATGGCCGCGATATCAACGAGCAAGCGCTTCCAGCGCGCCTCACGCAGACTGGTGCGAGCTCGCCAACGCATGACCTCATCACTTTGAGCGGCTGGTGGGAGGTTCTGCAGGCGATTGTAGGCGCCGGGCAAATTGTCTCGAGCGGTCCAAAGGGCAATATGCTGCGCGGTTCGAAGTTTCTGAGATTCCGAGAACTTGTGTAGCCCGGACACTCTGCCCCAAAGCTTGTGTGCGATTTCGGGGTCGCGATAAGTGAGCCTTTCGGCGGCGTAAACTAATTGTTTACGCAGTGTTTCATCACCCGACCGAGTGCGTTTTTTCTCGAGGAAATCCGCTGGATTTGACTGCGCTCTTTGCCATTGGGCAGCGGCATCGACGTGCTGTTGATCGATCTTCTTCGCCAGCCACCGAGCTAAAGTAAAGTTTCGCTCGTCAACGGCGAGATCGTAGCGTTTTTGGTATTCGACCAGCCCGAGAAGATCGAGATTTCCGAGATACTCAAATACGGGGTCGCATTCGCTAACCTGACTCTTGCCGACGAGCCATAAATCGATTGCGCGAAACTCGACGCGTTGGTGCCGTCCGGCTGCAATTTCCGCCTGCAGGGCGAGACAGTCGAGTTTCTCGATGTCCTGACCCTGATAAAACTGTTCGTAAATGCGCAAGAAGCCCGGCAAGTCGCCGTCGCGAACGTAATTCAAAGCAAAGCGGTAACGAAGTTCGCGAGCAGGCCTCAACGAGCCGTACTGCTGCACGAAGGCGTTTACTTCGGTTGTCGATACTTGATCGATATTGGCACGCAGCCAGGTCGCGCGCAGATCCGGCCACAGCGTGTACTGCTGCAGCAATTGAAAGTCGCTTTGCGGCAAAGCCTCAATGACAGACCAGTCGCCGCGTTCCACGGTCTCGATGACCGACCGGAATAACTCGCGTTGGTGCTCGATCGGTTCCGGTTGACCGAATGCCGCCGGGGCCGCAATGGCCGCCAGAATCACCAGTCCTACGGACAGTACTCTACAGTTGGCGGTGATCGACTGATTCACTGGTCAGGAGGAACCCTCACTAAGGAACCGTCAGTCTAGCGAATTTGGAACATCAACGCTCTGTCGCCGCGGCGGACATTGAGAAACAGGATGTCGTATCGAGAGGCGATCTCTCGAAGGTCCTCGAGATTTCGAACACGCGCACGATTCACGTGCGTGATCAGGTCGCCGGTGCGCAGTCCACGCTGAGCGGCTGGTGTCCCTTCCTGAACCTCCGCGATCTCAATGCCTTCATCGCCCGTCGTTGACGCGGCAGCGAATGTCGACCCGGCCAATCCAGAATGAAGTTCCTCGCCGAGCACCATCTGGCTACGGGCCTGGCCCAGCTCAGCTTGAGTAGTAAACACTTCGTTGTCGCGAAGGTATTTGATGTTGATCTCTTCACCAGAGCGCAACAGACCAATTCGATTCCGAAGTTCGCCGGCGCCATCGACCTTCTTTTCGTTCACTTCGACGATAATATCGCCGACGTGAAGCCCGGCAGTTTCCGCTGCGGATTCTGACTGAATTCCGGTTATGAGTGCGCCGCTGTCAATATCGTTACCGAGTGCTTCTGCCGCTTCCGCATCGATGGTCTGAATGTTGACACCCAGAAGTCCGCGTCGAATCTCACCAAAATCGAGGATCTGGCGCATGATGGAGCCCGCTATTTCGGTCGGTACGGCAAAGCCGATTCCGACATTGCCGCCTGAACGACTGATGATCGCCGAATTGATACCGATCAATTCGCCGTTCATATTGACGAGCGCGCCGCCGGAGTTACCGGGGTTTATTGAGGCGTCTGTCTGTATAAAATCTTCGTAGCCGTCTCGGCTGATTCCGCTACGACCCAAGGCGCTGATGATGCCGGAGGTTACCGTGTGGCCAAGGCCAAACGGATTTCCGATCGCGAGAACAAAATCGCCAACACGCGCGTTCGTCGAGTCACCGATTGGCATATCAGTAAGACCATCCGCATCGACTTTGATCACCGCAATGTCGGTCGCGGGATCGGAGCCAACGATCTCTGCGTCATGAACCGTACCGTCAAACAGAGAAATCTGGATAGCATCTGCGTCGCCGACAACATGGTGGTTCGTCAGGATGTAACCGCGTTCCGCATCGACAATGACGCCTGAACCGGCGCTGGCAACTTCTTGAGAGCCACCTGCACCGCCATCGGGCAAACCGAAGAAGCGACGAAAGGAATCATCACCGAACGAATTGCGCCGCGTCACCGTTTGACTGACACGAATATTGACGACGGCCGGTGAGACCTCTTCCACCAATGGAGCGAGGCTGGTGACGGGCTCGCCCTTTACGATTTGTGGCAAAGCGGCACTGGCGGTGCCGATGCAGGCCAGAGCCAGCAACGCGGCGGCAAATGGAAGTCGTCTTTTTGTGGTCATAGTTCGCCTCAAAGATATCTCAGGTAATGGTCATATTAGTGTCACGGAGCTGAATTACCCATGAACATACGCGCAGCCAATTATAGGCCTTTGCCCGCACGCCTCAACAGGGATGCCTGAACGCAACAAAGCGTCGCGTTCAGGCACCAGTGGATCGGCTGACAGAATCAGGCAGCTTCTACGGTAATTCGACGGGCCTGAACCTCGGGAAGTTTAGGAATCGAGACCTCCAGGATTCCGTTGCTGCTTTTCGCGGCAATACGGTCGGCGTCAATCGTTTCCGGCAGCGTAAAGCGGCGCAGGAATCGTCCGCTAGAGCGCTCCGCGCGCTGTAGGCCTGCATCTTCGTCTCTTTCTTCAGCATGTCGGACGCCCGAAACGGTCAAAACACCGGCATCCATTGATAGTTCAATGTCTGTAGCGGCCACGCCGGGCACGTCCGCGCGCAGCAAAAAACGACCCTTTTCTTCGATAATGTCAACGGCCGGTACCCATTCGGTGGCATCTGCATTGCGCGGGGTTCGTAGCTGTTCGCGATTCAACGCGTCAACGTAAGGCCAGGGTTCAAAACGAGCGATCTTCATAATTTTCTCCAGTTTAGAGCAGCTTGTTGAACGCTTATCTAGGGCCGTCATTTGGCTTTTCAAGTCGAAATTTCGCGTAGAAAACGCGTTTTTTGCGCGTCGGAGTGGGTAAAATACCCTGGTGAACAGAGCCACTATATCTAGTGGATGGGGAATTTAACGAAAGTGCCATTTTTTTTGCTCTATTTTTAAAGCACTTACTCGCGAATACCTTGTAAGTCATTGATTTATTATTATAAATACCCTAATAAAAAAATACTCAAAACGCTTGACAGAAGTCTGTTTCGGGCATAATCTTGTCTCCACTCAGACACAACATCTTGTGTCTATTCAAAGAGGAAAAGTGGCCGGAAACGGCACTTGTCGCGCGTTTTCTGGCCGCCGGCGGGCGGGAGTCTTTTCCCCTAAAAAACAAGCTGGTCATGATGGTTTTGGGGTCTCCTAAGGGAGTACAGGGGAGTAAAAGGACAGATGAAGTCTGCCGTAAATTTGGATACGCACACGGTTACCGAGATTCAATTTCAACCAGCATCTCTTGATATTTGGGATGCAAAGTATCGTTTGACAGCCAAAGATGGCTCGAAGATCGATGGGAATATTGACGATACCTACCAGCGAGTGGCACGGGCGCTTGCTGACGTAGAAGTCGAATCAAAGCGCGAACATTACTTTAAGGAATTCGTCTGGGCATTGCGCTCCGGTGCGATTCCGGCTGGCCGTATTATCTCCAATGCGGGTGCACGAGAGCACAAACCAGCCACGTCTACGATCAACTGCACAGTGTCGGGCACTGTTGGCGATTCCATGGACAACATTCTTAACAAGGTTCACGAAGCGGGGCTGACGCTCAAAGCCGGCTGCGGAATCGGTTACGAGTTTTCGACGTTGCGACCGAAGGGCGCTTACGTAACAGGCGCTGGCGCCTATACGTCGGGTCCGCTGTCGTTCATGGATATCTACGACAAGATGTGTTTCACCGTGTCGTCGGCCGGCGGACGGCGTGGCGCACAGATGGGCACATTTGATGTGGGTCATCCGGATGTCATGGAGTTTATCCGCGCCAAGCGCGAAGCCGGGCGGTTGCGACAGTTCAATCTGTCGCTCCTCGTGACCGATGAATTCATGCAGGCCGTCATCAATGAAGATGAGTGGAAGGTCGCGTTCCCGGTAACACAGAAAGAGGTCGAGGTTGACGGCCTGGATACTTCGGACGAGACGCAATTCGTTTGGCGCGAGTGGCCGGAAGCCGGCAACTACGTGACCGATAACGAGGGTCTCGCCGCCTGCAAGATTTACAAGACGATTCCGGCGCGCCGCGTCTGGGACATCATCATGGCATCGACCTACGATTTTGCAGAGCCTGGCTTTGTGCTGATCGACAAGGTCAATGAGATGAACAACAACTGGTTCTGCGAAAACATCCGCGCGACCAATCCTTGCGGCGAGCAACCGTTGCCGCCCTACGGCTCGTGCCTGCTGGGCTCTGTCAACCTGACACGCTTTGTCAGCAAGCCTTTTACGGCGGATGCCGCCTTCGACTGGGACAACTTCCGCAAGGTGGTGAAGCTGTTCACGCGAATGCTCGACAACGTTGTCGAGATCAATGGTCTGCCGTTGCCGCAGCAACGCAATGAGATTCAACGTAAACGGCGCCACGGCATGGGCTTCCTGGGCCTGGGTTCTTCGATCACCATGATGCGCATGAAGTACGGTGATCCGGCAGCGGTTGAATTTACCGAAGAAGTTGCACGTCAGCTCGCGATAGCGGGTTGGGAAGAGGGCCTCGAGCTGGCAGAAGAAAAAGGACCGGCGCCGATCATGAATGAGACCTTCGAGGTCACTGACGAAATGCTGCGCAAACGTCCGGAAATGCGTGATGACGGCTATCAGGTTGGCGATAAAGTGCCGGGACGTATCCTGCACGCGCGTTACAGTCGTTACATGCAGCGTGTGGCGGCTGAAGCACCTGAGCTTGTCGAAAAGCTGGCAGAAACGGGCGCTCGCTTTACGCATCACAGCTCGATCGCACCGACCGGCACGATCTCACTGTCGTTGGCGAATAATTCGAGCAACGGTATTGAGCCGAGTTTTGCACACCACTATTTCCGCAATGTGATTCGTCAAGGCAAGAAGACCAAAGAAAAAGTCGATGTCTTCTCGTTCGAATTGCTGGCCTACCGAGCGGCGATGGATTCGAACGCCATGCCGAGCGGCATGGGTGATGAGGCAGCGGTTGGGAACTTGCCGGACTACTTCATAACCGCAGACGAAGTGTCACCGAAACAGCACGTCGATATTCAGGCGGCAGCGCAGAAGTGGATAGACTCTTCGATCTCTAAAACGGCGAACATCCCAACGGACTACAACTACGATGACTTTAAAGACATCTACTTGTATGCGTACCAGCAGGGTCTGAAGGGGTGTACGACATTCCGATTTAATCCAGAAGCATTCCAGGGCGTTCTCGTCAAAGAGAAGGACCTGAAGAATACGAAGTACACGTTCACACTCGATGATGGCTCAACCGTTGACCTCCAGGGCGACGAAGAGATTGAGTACGATGGTGAAGTGCATACAGCAGCCAATTTGTTTGATGCCTTGAAAGAAGGCTATTACGGCAAGTTTTGACGGTAAGTGACAAATGATCAAAGTTGATAAGAAAATTGTGGGCTACGCGGTCAATCAGGCCGAAGCAGAAGAGAAAGAAGCCAAACGTGAGTTCAAGCGCGAAGGCGGCGGCGGCGATATGGCGGAAGTCATTCGCATGCACGAGAAGCTTGAGCGACCGGAGATGCTGGTCGGCTCGACCTACAAGGTGAAGACGCCGGTGTCAGATCACGCCATGTACATAACGATCAATGACTATGTTCTCAATGAAGGCACCGAGCACGAAAAACGCCGGCCGTTCGAAGTATTCATTAACTCGAAGAATCTCGATCACTACCAGTGGATCGTTGCGCTGACACGAATTATGTCGGCCGTGTTTCGCAAAGGCGGCGACGTCACGTTCCTGGTGGAAGAGCTTAAAGCGGTATTCGATCCACGCGGCGGATACTGGCAGGCCGGTGGCAAGTTCATGCCATCGATCATCGCGGAGCTTGGACACATCGTTGAGAAGCACCTGATCATGATCGGTATGATGGGCTCGCCTGAACTGGACCTTGGTCAGCAGCAATTGATTGCTGAAAAACGTGCTGAATTCGAAGAGTCGAAAAAACAGCAGGATGCCTTTTCCGACACCACGTATCC
>CAZMRZ010000077.1:0-12462 GCA_964568835.1 uncultured Woeseiaceae bacterium
GAAAGTTGGGCGTTCAAGAATGGCAGTCGTGCGTTGGCCGAATCCACCATAGCGACGCGCTGCAAGGCAGCTTCGGAATCGTCAAGACGTAACTCCAGAATTGCTGATTCGGCCATCGACAAAGTTTGGGCTGTCACCGCCTCCAGCTCCGCCGCCACGATCGAATTAGTCGGATCGGCGGCCAAAGCAGCGGCGAATAGTTCGATCGCGTTGCTGCCAGCCGGATTGAATAGCTGACCAGCATCGCGAGCCAGGCGTGCCTCTTCAATAAGTGCCTCTACGTCGACGACATCGGCCGGCAGCGGCGAGACTGCATCAAAATCAAGCTCTGATTCAGCGAACGACGGCGCGGCCACCGTATCGATCGGTTCCTCTACAGCCTCGTTCTCTGAGCCACTCATGAACCAGAACAATGCACCCGCAACGACAACGACGGCCGCTGCGGCAATACCCATAATCTTTGGGTTCTGCAGAAGCGATCCACCGGAACCTGAACTGGAAGCGACCGACTCACTATCTACAGTCGGTGCCTTCGAGACGGATTCTGTTTTCTCGTCTGACGAAAATCTCTTGCTGACCGAACTAATGAGACCGGTCACCGTTTCTGTAAAACTGCTGTCGTTCTGACCGAAGGCATCGGCAAGCCCATCTTCTATCGGTGAGCTGCCTTCCGGATCCATGACCGAACCCAACGGTGGGTCAGCCGGGGCCTTTGCCGCTTTCGCAGCAGGCGTGGGTTTTGGCACAGGTGCTGCGACTGGCTTCGGCTCGGTCTTCGGTGCCTCTTTTTGCACGGGTTGAGCGGCCGGCTTCGGCGCTGGCTTGGTCGCAGGTGCTACCGTCGGCTTTACTGCCGCCGGTTTCGGCGTGGCGGGAATGCCGTTTATTTTGAATGCGGCGTCGGGTGCTTCAAGGTGATGTTTGACGGAGGCCTCAACCGCAAGCCGAGCGCGGCCGGGTGATACTGGCTTCAACAGAAAGCGATAAACCTTGCCACGATTAATGAGGTCCATCAGCATTTCGCCATCGTCCCGGCGTCCTGCAACAATAGAAACCAGTCGCTCGGATCCCTTGCGAAGGTGTTGCGTGAGCTGTTCAATTTTTTCGCCGACCATGGCGGCATCGACAACTGCGACGCCAATTTTGTGTTTGCTGATGGCTTCGTTGGCCTGGCCGAGCGTACTTGCGTAATACACTTTGTGCATTCCGCGCGAAGAATCCTTGATGGTCTCGAGGAATTCCTGATCCTTGGTCAATACGAGTATATCGACCGAGCGCGAGCCAACGCTTGCGGCCGCGGAAACCTTCTTGGGGTCCAGAATCGGCAATCGGCCCGTGCCATCACTAATAATTGTGGATCCGTTTTCCGACGTCTCCATGATGATGTGTTCGGCTGGTTCGTCGACATTCGCGGTGGTGTCGTTCGCTGACTCGGCGAGGGCCATCAAGCGCATTTGACGTGTGGCACTATCGACAAGCTTGAGGAGGCCTTCGCCTGTAACGCTGCCACTGACGACTTGAAATACTTCTTCATCGCCGACCAATGCATGTATATCCGAGGTCTTGCTTCCGGCAAGCAGAATGCCGATGGTATCCGGGGATCGCTTTTTGGCTTCGCGCAATGCGTCCAGTCCGCTCATGCCCGGAAGATCGTGTGCGGTGATAATTACATTAATCGGTGTTTCGACTAAGGTGTTTAGAGCCTCACTTCCGCTGGTGGCACAATGCACCGTATAGCGATCGCTAAACCCCGAACTGAGATTGTCCAGAGTGCTTTGCTCGCTATGCAGTAACAATACCTGTGTCTTAAATTCGTCCAACGGCACTTCGTTTTCTCCAAAGTCTTATGTCGAATCGCTTTCGCGGTCCTTTCGTCAAAGAAGTATAGCCTTGGGTCTGCGGGAGATTGTCGTCCGGCCGCGACAGATTTCTGAATTTGTGACGCGGCGCACAGTGAAAGTGCTGGTCGCGTCACGTTTGCCCAAAATGAACCGAAGAAAACGCTACCTGCCGCGCCGTTATTGCGCTTGCGCTTGTTTGCCGGGAGCCTTGGGAATGGCGTGTCAGTCGCTTTTTCCGAGGCTGGAAATCTCTGTTTTTAGTGCCGAAACAGCCTCGTCGAGTGACATCACTTCCTGTTTCTTGGAACCAATTCGACGTATGGCAACCGTGCGATTCTCAAGTTCACGCTGACCCACTGCAAACTGCACCGGTACTTTGGCGACACTGTGTTCGCGAACCTTGTAAGAGATTTTTTCGTTGCGAACGTCTGTTTCAGCCCGTATTCCGTTAGCGCGCAATACGGTAGCAATCTCGGCGGCATACTCATCCGAGTCGGATGTAATCGTCAGAATCTTGACCTGCACAGGCGCTAACCATAGCGGCAGGTTGCCGGCGTGGTGTTCGATCAGGATGGCCATGAATCGCTCGAGCGAACCGAAAATCGCTCGGTGCAACATGACCGGCAGATGTTTTTCACCGTCTTCGCCGATGTAGGCGGCGCCGAGTCGACCGGGCATATTCAGGTCGACCTGCAGCGTTCCACACTGCCAGTCACGACCGATGGCATCACGCAGAACGAACTCAAGTTTGGGGCCATAAAAAGCGCCTTCACCCGGATTGTGCGTGTAGTCGAGACCGGCGACCTCAAGCGCTTTCAGAAGGGCGGCTTCCGATTGATCCCAAACCGCATCTTCGCCGACTCGAACCGCAGGACGATCAGCAAACTTAATGCGTACGTCGTCGAAACCAAAAGTGCGATAGATGCTGAGAATTAAATCGCATACCGCGATCGACTCTTCGGTGATTTGCTCGGGCGTGCAAAAAATGTGTGCGTCGTCCTGCGTAAAGGCACGCACTCGCATCATGCCGTGGAGAGCGCCCGATGGTTCGTAGCGATGGCATTTGCCGAACTCAGCAAGCCGCACCGGCAAATCTCGGTAGCTTGTAATGCCCTGTTTGAAGACTTGCACGTGACCCGGGCAATTCATCGGCTTAACGGCGTAAACGCGACCGTCGACAGTCTCTGACGTAAACATGTTATCGCCAAAGGCCGCGTTGTGGCCCGACTTCTCCCACAAGGATTTCGCCATAATTTCAGGAGTGTTGATCTCCTGGTAGCCGGCGGCGTTCTGTGCCTCACGCATATATCCGATCAAACTTTGGAACAGGCTCCAGCCTTTCGGATGCCAGAAAACTGCGCCGGGTGCTTCTTCCTGAAAGTGGAACAGATCCATGACGCGGCCAAGACGTCGATGGTCACGTTTCTCCGCCTCTTCCAGCATGTGCAAATATTTTCGCAACTGTTTTTCGTTGGACCAGGCTGTGCCATAAATGCGTTGCAACATTTCGTTGTTGGAGTCGCCACGCCAGTAAGCACCTGATACGCGAGTCAGCTTGAAGGCCTTGCCGAGTTTTCCGGTCGAGGGCAGATGCGGGCCGCGGCACAGATCAATGAAATCGCCTTGTCGGTACAGGGTCAGGTCTTCCTCTGACGGAATGCTCTCAATTATCTCGGCTTTGTATTCTTCACCGATGCCGCGAAAGAATTCTGCGGCTTTGTCACGCTCCCAGACTTCGCGTTGGATGGGTTCGTCACGCTCGACAATTTCCTTCATCCGCGTCTCAATGGTCTCGAGGTCTGCGTCAGTGAAGGGTTCTTCGCGGGAAAAGTCGTAGTAAAAGCCATTCTCGATGGCCGGTCCGATGGTTACCTGAGTATCGGGCCAAAGCTCCTTGACGGCTTCCGCGAGTATATGTGCGGCGTCGTGGCGCAGCAGCTCCAGACCCTCGCCCGAATCACGCGTGAGAATCTCCAGCGTTGAATCGGCTTCGATAAGGCGGTCAAGGTCCCACATCGCCCCATCGACACGCACGGCCACAGCGGCTTTCGCCAGGCCTGCGCCTATGCTCGCGGCGACTTCAGCGCCACTGACGCTCGACTCGAATTGACGCTCGGAACCGTCAGGTAGTGTTATTTTCGGCATATTTAGAACTACTAGTGTGATTGGGACGGGACGGCGCGATATTGTACGCGAAATGCCCCGCGGATAAACAAGTTCGAGTACAATAGCGCCCCTTGCAAAACCTTCCAGATCAAATTTCATGAGCGACACCGAAACACGCGATTTTATTCGCCAGATCATCCACGACGACCTCGAGTCCGGGAAGCACGATCAAATCGTGACTCGATTCCCGCCGGAGCCAAACGGATATCTGCATATTGGCCACGTCATGTCGATCTGCCTGAATTTCGGTGTGACGGAAGAAACCGCCGGTCGTACGTTTCTGCGTTTTGACGATACGAATCCGGGCAAAGAGAGCGAGGAGTACGTGGCGGCCATTGAACGGGACGTTCGCTGGCTTGGCTTTGACTGGTCAGATCGGTTGACGCACGCCTCCGACTATTTCGAGAGAATATACGGTGCCGCTGTCAGTCTTGTTGAGCTGGGTTCCGCTTATATCGATAGTCTGAGCGCCGACGAGATTCGTGAATACCGTGGAACTCTGACGTCGCCGGGAAAGAACAGCCCGCACCGGGATCGAAGCGTCGAGGAAAATCGGGATTTGCTTGCGCGTATGCGCGCTGGTGAGTTCGCCGATGGCGAGATGGTACTCCGCGCCAAGATCGACATGAGTTCGCCGAACATGAATCTGCGCGATCCCGCGCTGTATCGAATCCGCCATATAGCGCATCAGCACACCGGGGATGAATGGAACATCTACCCGATGTACGATTTCGCGCATACGATGTCCGATGCGTTCGAGGAAATCACGCATTCGCTCTGCACGCTCGAGTTTGAAGATCATCGTCCTTTGTACAACTGGTTTCTCGATCAACTAAAACCGGATCATCGACCGCGACAAATAGAGTTTTCGCGGCTGAATCTTGCGTATGCGATCACCAGCAAACGCAAACTGAATGCGTTGGTCGAAGAGGGGATCGTCGAAGCCTGGAATGATCCACGCATGCCTACGATTGCTGGCATGCGCCGGCGTGGTTATCCGGCAGCGGCGCTGCGCGAATTTGTTAAACGCGGCGGGGTTACAAAGAAAGACAAGTTGATCGAGATGGGCGTGCTCGAAAACTGCGTTCGTGAAAATCTCGGCGACGACTCCGAGCGTCGCTTGGCGGTCTTGCGGCCGCTAAAAGTTGTTCTGACGAACTACCCGAAAGATCAGGTCGAAATGATGGAGGCGATGAATCATCCAGGTCGACCGGAGCTCGGAACACGGGAGCTGCCTTTCTCGCGTGAACTATGGATCGAGCACGACGATTTCATGGAAGAAGCACCCCGCAAGTTCTTCCGCTTGAAGCCGGACGGCGAAGTGCGTTTACGCTTTGGCTACATCATTCGCTGCGATGAAGTGATCAAGGACGATGCCGGTGAAGTTACGGAACTTCGCTGCAGTTACGATCCTGACACGCGCAGTGGCACGGGTACGAGTGACCGAAAGGTCAAGGGCACGATCCACTGGGTGTCAGCTGAGCATGGTATTGACGCGAGTGTTCGCCTTTACGATCGTTTGTTTACGGAAGCCAATCCGAACTCCGTCGATGATTTTCATTCGGTGCTAAACGCCGAATCACTGCAGACCGTCGACGCCAAGATGGAGCCGTCGTTAGCCGACCTGAAAGCGGGTGAGTCGGTGCAGTTTGAACGCCTCGGTTATTTTTGTGCTGATAGTGAAGATGATTCGGCGGATGCGCGAGTTATCAATCGAATTGTTACTTTGCGCGACTCGTGGGCGAAACTCGAAAAACAGGCGATGCAGCAACAAGGCTAGGTCAGGTCGTGTAGCCGTCAGTAATCACCAGCGGTGCACCACGTTCGGAGCCGAGTCCCTCGGCCGCGCTTCCCTCCGATTTGGCGACTTCAACAACACTGAATGAGTTGACAAGCGCGAGAAGCTCGCCGGGTTTTGCGCGTCCGTAGGTGGTGAGCATCGGAATCTGATGACCCGCGATATGGGCGACCGGTTCGGCGAATTTCGCGATCATCGACTGATCGATGTTGCTGATTAGATTGCCGAACGCATCAATCGTGATGATCGTCCCGCTGACTTTCTCCGCAGTGATATCAGGATCGTCCAGCCAGCCAGGCGTCCACTCATTGACGGACTTTCCGACCGCAGTTAATGAAAGCCGTCCGGCCGCAAGTTCGGCGGCAACCGGAGCGAAGATATCGCGGCCGTGAAAAGTATCGCTCGGTTTGGCCAGATTCAGTGATGTCAGCCGTTCGATATTCAGCTGCCAGACTTTTGGGCTCTCAGCGTGATCAAGCAGTGGTGCGAGGAGGCCATTGTCCGGTGCCATGAAAACATGACCGTCATGTTCGACAACGAGGATTTCGCGCTCTGTTCCCACACCCGGATCAACAATGGCCATGTGAATGGTGCCGCGCGGAAAATAGGGGTATGCACGGCTGATCCAGAAACCTGCTTCGGGTGGCCATTGAGGCGGAATGTCGTGTGCCAGATCGATGACGTGCGCGTCCGGATTGCGCGTGAGAATCACGCCGCGCATGACCGCAGCGAAGGGTCCCTTGTGACCAAAGTCGGTCGTTAATGTGATGACACCTGACCATTGCATTGATTTATCCCTCCACCGGATGGCGCTGTCCGTAGGCGCGTTTCGCCCCGTATATGAAGATAGTATCTATCATCGCTATGCCGGTCTTGATTACTTCAACACTTTCCGGAAACATTAGTCTGTCGAGGCGACCAGTCGGTCGAGGTGCCAATCGGCATTACCGAACATGAGATTGATCGCGGTCAGACGCTTAAAGTAGTGCGCAACATCGAGTTCCCAGGTGACGCCCATTCCGCCGTGTATTTGCACCGCTTCTTCGCCGACTTGTTTGCCGGCAATACCAATTTGGTACTTTAAGGAATGAACGGCACGTCTGGACTCGTCATCGTCTTTCTCCGACAACATCGCGGCCCACATGAGGAGGGAACGGCTTTGTTCGCATGCCGTGTACATTTCGACCATGCGATGTTGAAGTGCCTGAAAACTGCTGATCGGGACACCAAACTGGACCCGACTCTTGCTGTATTCGATCGTTTTTTCCGTCAGAACGCTCATTATTCCAACCGCTTCGGCACACACGGCGAGCGTCGCGTCGGACACCGCCGCTTCCAGAACATCGAATCCCTGGTCGATCTCACCAATGACTTTGTCGGCGGGCAGAACGACATTTTTAAAGTCGATTTCCGCGGCACGTTGTCCATCGATCGTCTCGTAATCACGAATCGCAACGCCTGGGGCGTCGGCAGCCACGCCAAACAGCGTTATGCCGTGATGATCGCTTTGATCGCCTGACGTTCTCGCGGGTACGATGAGCAAGTCCGCGCGGCCGCCATTCAATACGTATCCCTTGGCGCCATTGAGGGTCCACGTGTCGCCATCGAGTGTGCCGGTGGTTGCGACGTTGTTGACGTCATAGCGAGCCTGAGGTTCGACACAGGCCAACGTAGCTTGTAGCTCTCCGCCTATCATCGGGCTTAGCCATTCGGCTTTTTGCGCGTCACTGGCTGCGCGCCGCAATACGCCACCTGACAAAACAACATTGGCCAGATAGGGCTCGACGATCAAGCCGCGCCCGAGACGTTCCATGACAACCATCATGTCGACCGCGCCGCCATCGAATCCACCGTCTTCTTCGCTGAACGGAACAGCGGTCCAACCGAGCTCGGCAAATGTTTGCCAGACCTCCTGGCTATAGCCGATATCGCTGGCAGAGCGCTGTTGGCGAGATTCGAAATCGTAATCGTTAGCGATGAATTTCTCGATGCTGTCGGCCAGCATCATCTGTACTTCGTTGAGTGAAAAGTCCATTCGTATCGCCCTAGAGGCCAAGCACGTGCTTGGCGATAATGTTTTTCTGGATTTCGTTGGAGCCGCCGAAGATCGTGACCTTGCGATCATTGAAATACGTCAACGCGGCAAATGTTTCAGCACCGTCGCCAACGCGCATGTCGTCCGGAAAATCCTCCACATACTGATCGCGCACATAGGGCAGTGCGTAGTAGGCGGAGGCCTCCATGCGCAAAGAATCTATGTTCTGTCGCAGCTCGGTTCCCGCGATTTTCAGGATCGAGGACTCCGGGCCAGGGGCTTTTCCCGATGCCACGGAAGCCAGCGTGCGAAGTTCGGTGTATTCCAGCGCCTTTAGTTCGATCTCGGCCGCCGCTATTTTGCGCATGAAGTTGCGATCGTCGGCGAGCGGCGCGGCACCCTTTATCGATTTTCCAGCCTGGGTTTTCAGAGTCTGCAGGCGATACTTCGATCCGGCCACGCCAGCGATGCCAGTCCGTTCGTGTTGCAACAGGACTTTCCCGTAGGTCCAGCCCATACCTTCTTCGCCCACCAGATTCTCGACCGGAACTTTGACGTTGTCGAAGTGCACTTCATTTACTTCGTGCTCGCCATCCAGCAAGACGATCGGCTTAACCGTAACGCCGGGCTGATTCATATCGATCAGTATGAAACTGATGCCTTCCTGACGTCTCGCAACATCCGTGTTCGTGCGAACAAGGCAAAAAATCCAGTCCGCGAACTGACCGAGTGTGGTCCAGGTCTTGGTGCCGTTCACCCGATAATGATCACCGTTCAGATCGGCACGCGTATTGAGTGATGCCAGGTCGGAACCCGCGCCGGGTTCTGAGTACCCCTGACACCACCACGTATTGAATTGCAGAATGTCGGGCAGAAAACGCTGTTTCTGTTCTTCAGAGCCATAGCTATAGATGATCGGTCCGACCATGGATACGCCGAATGGCAAGAATGGCGGGGCGTTAACCCGGGCATGCTCATCGGCGAAAATGTATTTCTGAACCGAGCTCCAGCCAGTGCCACCCAACTCCTGCGGCCAATTCGGGGCTGCCCATCCCTTCGCATACATGGCTTTGTGCCATCGGACGATATCCTCCCGTGACAACGAAATATTCCGCGCCTGCTTGTCCAGCACATCCTGCGGAAATTCCGTTTCGAAAAATTGCCTTACCTCTTTTCGAAATGCGAGTTCATCGTCACTGAAATTGACATGCATCTATGGAAAACCTCGTTGCTGACCGGCCGGCAAGCTTACCAAACCCCGGGAATCGAGTCTGTTCCTATAGGCGACCAGCGGCTCTTAATGCACAATGGGGTTATGACCACGCGCTCTCAACCCGATGAAGCATCTGACCTGCGTCCCACGCCGGTCGTTGATGCGCTCAGTCGACCGCTGCACGATCTCCGTATTTCCTTGCTGGATCAATGCAATTTTCGGTGCCCCTACTGCATGCCTGAGGCCGAATTCCATTCGGAATATGAGTTTCTTAAGAAACAACAGCGGCTGACTTACGACGAGATCATCAGGGTCGCGGCGATGGCCGGTGCGCTGGGCGTAAGCAAGATTCGCCTGACGGGCGGTGAGCCTTTACTGGATAAGAACATCTGCGATCTGGTTGAACGAATCGCAGTCTTGCCGGGTGTTGCCGACCTGGCGTTGACGACGAACGGAATGTTGCTCGCAACGTACGCCGAAAAATTGGCTAAAGCCGGTTTGCACCGGGTAACGGTTAGTCTGGACAGCATCGACAAAGAGGTCTTTCGCCGCATGAGCGGAGGACGCGGAGATCTCGAAAAAGTTCTCGCGGGCATAGAAGCGGCTGAATCCGCTGGTCTGGGTCCGATTAAGATTAATGTCGTCGTACAAAAAGGCGTCAATGACCATACCGTGCTTGATCTCCTCGATCGCTTTCGTGGCACCGGCACCATTGTCAGACTCATTGAGTTTATGGATGTCGGCAATCGAAACGGCTGGCGGATGAACCGGGTCGTGCCATCACGTCTGTTGCTGACGGAAGTTGAGAAACGCTGGCCGCTTCGGGCCGTCGGGAAGAACTATCCGGGAGAAGTTGCACGCCGTTACGAATACGTCGACGGTGCTGGAGAGATTGGCTTCATATCGTCGGTGACGGAGCCATTTTGCGGCGACTGCAGCCGCGCGCGCCTGTCAGCGGATGGCATGTTATACACCTGCCTGTTTGCCAATCAGGGCACGGATCTCAGAGAATCGCTCAGGAATGGCGCGGACGATGACGAGCTGCAGGGGATTCTGTCCAGTATCTGGCTGCAACGTGCGGATCGTTACAGTGAGCTTCGTCGTCCGGACATCGCTGAGCATCACGTATTGCGAAAAGTCGAAATGTATAGGATAGGTGGATGACGTGGGCAAACTAACTCATATTGATAGCGCGAATCGACCCACCATGGTCGACGTCAGCAACAAGGTCGTCAGCCAACGTGAAGCGCACGCGCGCTCCTGCGTTGAGCTTCCGGATGTTGTTTTGTCACAGGTTGCCGACGATGAGATCGCGACAAAAAAAGGACCTGTGTTCGCGACCGCGATCATTGCGGGCGTTATGGCGGCGAAGAAGACGCATGAGTTGATCCCTTTTTGTCATCCGCTGGGACTCGATAGCTGCAAAGTGTCGATTGAGCTGGACGGCAGTCGGGCAGTCATTGATTGCCGTTGCAAGGTCACACACAAAACCGGCGTTGAAATGGAAGCGCTGACCGGAGCAAGCGTTGCGGCATTGACGATTTACGACATGCTCAAGGCCTTGTCTCACGACATCGTAATCACCGAAACCAAGCTCATGTCAAAATCAGGCGGCAAGCAGGATTTCAAGCGTGGCTGAGACGCCCGTCTTCGGCTTGGTCCTTGCGGGCGGCAAGAGCCGCCGCATGGGTCACGACAAGGCATTGCTGGACCGCAATGGACAATCGCAGCTCGCTTACGTCGTCGATCTGGTGGGTGCCTGTGTCGACAAAGTCTATGTTTCCACGAGGCCGGACCAGCGTGATGAAGGGGAGCGCGCGCGATACGATCAAATCGTTGATCAATTCGAGAATATCGGCCCCGTCGCGGGAATTCTTTCGGCCCTCTACGCGTATCCGGAGGTTGACTGGCTCGTCGTCGCTTGTGACCTTCCCAATCTTGATCGACCAACGATCGAGTATTTATTGGCTCAACGAGAGGGCCCACAGCCCTTTACCGCGTACAGAAGCAGTCACGACAGTCTTCCGGAACCACTTTGTGCTGTGTACCATTCGGGCTGCACGGAGACGGTTCAGCGTTTCGTCGATGACGGCATCAACTGCCCAAGGAAAATCCTGATTCGGTCAGCGACCTTACTCATCGATCAGCCGGATCCAAGAGCACTCGATAACGTCAATACTCCGGACGATCTACAAAGCAGCGTATTGCAGGCCGATAGATGAAGCGAATTACTGTTCGATATTTCGCGATGTTTCGCGAAAACGCCGGGTTGGGCGAAGAGACGTTGCAGCTCGATGCCGCGACGGTCCGGGACGTGTTTGAACACACGCGTGACCGTCATGGCTCCAAGGAGCCCAGTGGTCACTGCAAAGTGGCGATCAATGACGCGATGGCCGACTGGACCGCGTCGGTTGATGACGGTGATACCGTGCTGCTGTTTCCGCCGGTTGCCGGTGGATGACATGATCGCTATTTCCGATCAGGACATCGACGTGGATGCTCTTCGCAAGGATTTGGCGAATCCGGGTTCCGGGGGCGTGTGCATTTTCGAGGGATGGGTTCGTAATAATAACGACGGTCGGGACGTTCTGCAGTTGGAGTATGAAGTCTACGAGCCTCTGGCCGTCAGCGAGGGCGAAAAAGTCATCGCAGAAGCATTGCAGCAGTTTCCCTTTCTGGAAGCACGGTGTGTTCATCGTTCCGGAGTTTTGGCGATTGGTGATTGCGCCGTATGGGTGGGTGTTTCCGCCCCGCATCGCGACGAAGCGTTCAAGGCCTGTCGATATATCATCGACGAAATAAAGACCAGATTACCCATCTGGAAAAAAGAGCACTACGTCGATGGTGACTCCGGTTGGGTCAACTGTGAACGCTGTGCTAACGTTTAGCGACTTTGATGAACCAGTGCAGGAAGGGCGGCTGAATTGCGCATCATAAAATCCATCGACGATGCGAAAGCGCTGATTGGCGAAGAGGTTGGTCTTTCTGATTGGGTTGTAATAGATCAGCATCGCATTGATCAGTTTGCCGAAGCCACCACGGATCATCAGTGGATTCACGTTGATGTTGAACGAGCTGCGACAGAAATGCCGGACGGTAAGACCATCGCACACGGCTATCTGACACTCGCGCTGATTCCCGCATTGACCGGCAAGTTCGTACACTTTGAAAATCTCACTCGCGCTGTCAATTTCGGGCTGAACAAGGTCCGTTTCTATGCGCCTATACCGGTCGGATCGCGTCTGCGCGGTCGGGCGACGGTGCTGCAGGCCCGGCAGCGTGCCGGGGCGTTGCTGCTGACCTCCGAAGTTCGAATCGAAGTCGAAGGTCAACGCAAGCCAGCGTGTGTCGCCGAAACTCTGGGGATGTTCTTTTTTAGCGAAGCGCCCGGCGACCCCGACAAGGGCTA
>CAZMRZ010000078.1:0-11933 GCA_964568835.1 uncultured Woeseiaceae bacterium
GTTTCTTCAGCAGATTGGCAGGTCACGGTCACGCCGCGAGTATAGCAACGTCAAGCGGGGGGTTCCGAAGTGGATTCGGGAGGCGGCGTTGGGGCGCCTATGCCCGTCCAGATAAACTCATCAACGCGCCACAAAACGATTGGTCAGGCCGCCTGTCCGCGTCTCCTTCCGATAAACACAACAAGGATCACGACCAACAAGATTCCCAACGCTATAGCGACAGTTTGCGAGCGCCCTGTCGCCGGACCGCCGCCATACGTTTCAGGACCAACAAACGTGAACCGCGAATCTGCTTCCGCACGATTTGGATTACCGATGCTGAGCTTGACCTCCAGGCCGTCAGGAATAAACGACATGCCGAGAACGGCGGAGCGAAATTCGCTCAAGCGTTCGCGCAATCTCTCGGCTGGCAAGGCTTGCATCAGAAGTGCGGATAGTTGCTCACCACGCCGGTCACTCGTGAGATCTTCAAGTGATGCGCGTTCCTGACCGGCAAGTAAGTACAGCTCGCCATCGAGCGCCTCGAATCGCGTGCCGTAAAATGTCTCCGGCAGGTTGTGATAATAGTCTTTCGTGTTCTGCAGGGTTCCATCGTAGCCGGGTAGCGCTTTGGCAAGTGTCATCGCTTCCCTTAAAGCGTTGTGATGCGCTGCGAATTGAGTGCCTATATTCTTGCCCCACAGATTGAAATCGCTGCCCATTTCGAACGATGACACTTTCTCCAAATCAAGCGCCGCAACAATGTTGTGTTTCGCTCCAACGTGCGCGAAACCACGCCCCAGGCGCTCCGAAAAATCCGCTTTACCCGCATCCTGGTGAGCGTCAATAATTCGATTCATTGAGATTTGTGAGATCGTTAGATAGAACGCGTCATCATAAAAAATATAGAACACGTTAACGAAGCCTGTTGGCAACATGTAATATTTTTGGCCGTTGTATTCGTTGCCAAGTGGTTCCGTACTCGAAAGCTGGAACATTCCCATTCCGCGGCCACCAAACTCGGTTGCGAAACGTTTCCATAATTTCCCAAAAAACGCCTCCGCACGCACACTATCGTCGAGCTTCAGCCCGAACCAAACGTCAATATCTGCAATATTGCTTATGGAGAATGAGTTCTTTTCGCCGATGCCGAGAAAAATCTCATCGCCAACGAAATCCAACAGGCGTTCACCTTGTACAAGCTCTTCGCCAAATAATTCATCCGAAATTTCTTCCTCAGCCGCACGAATCAAGCGTGTGCGTCTGGCTTCCTCTGTTTCACCATCACGTGGTTCCCGACGGCGGTTCCCACCTGCCCTCATTAGCAAGTCATCGACCGAAAAGTTTGCAACCAGATTAACCGCGCCGAGTCGCTCGGCATCGAAAAGAAACGACAGCACTCCGGTTTTTCCGCCAAAGAACTCGGACAATTCACGATAGTCGCTGTTGTCGATAAGCGGCAGAATAAGGGTGTGCAGGTACAGCTGGTCGGATATCGTATACGCAATACCGACGGGGTCGAAAAACTCGCGAAAGAAACTCTGATAGCCCGCGGAAAAGCGCTCGTAATTGGTCTTCTCTGTCGTTGAAACGGTCGAAATAGGAACCCGATCGACGGGCATGATAGACCATACCGAGCCCCACGTGCTGTGTGCGATACGTCCTTCAGAGTCGATACTGTAATTCTCGGGCGCGTAAATAGCATCGGCTTCAAAGTAGTTCTTTGCAACCATGTCACGGAGCGAATTTGGCCATTCGCCGTGCGTCCGTCGATAGGCGAACACGCTGTACTGCAAAGTTTCCAACGCGTCGAGTACGGTGTTACGACGACGTGCATTAATGCGATAGGCTGGACCGGTCAACTTGCGGATGAATGCCTCTGACATGTAGATCAATCCATCGCGTTGCGGTTCCATCTTTAGCAACGCGTAGTGGTAGTCGAGCGCGCCAGCCATTGCGGCTTCCTTGTTTTGCGCCGCGTGTTCTATGCGATCGATAACCGCCTCATGCGTTGCTATAACAATATAGTCGCCGACTTTTCGATATATTGCCCGATCGCTTACGATGAGCTCAAATCCTTTCTCGGCGATTGCATTGACCGGTTTTAGCACCAACGCATAATCCGTCCGTGGCATAAACGACAGGTCGTCGCTGACAAACGCCAATTCATCGACCGCTGCGATAAAGGCGTCGATTTCCGGAATTCCGAGGCGCTGCATCATTTTCTCTTTCAGCTGAACGGCGCCTGCCAAACCATAGACATCGCCCACCAAATCTGATTGCTGCTCCAGTATTTTCTCAAGCTCAAGAAACTGCGCTGGATGAATCATATGCACGAATAACATGTCGCGCGGAACCAACCCTGCAATTGCAGGCACCTCGATAGCCTGATCCGCGACCATGTCATTCCAGGGATGCGACGGAATCTCGACTAACTCAATATCGCCTATTGGAATCGCCCCAGAACGATCGTCACTCACTCGATTTACGCCGATCGAACCGAGCTGCAAACTCTCATCAATCGCACGCTGGCCGGTTAGCAACGTGGCTGACCTTGAGAATGAAACTCGCCCGTTGCCGTCTGGCTGAGCGCCAAGTAGTTCATTTCGCAAATTAGTGCGCGTTCGAGCCCAACGCTGGCTGTTAAATGCGCGCGCGTCTTCTCCTCGCGCGTGGCTCATCATGTTGAGCTGCATTTGCAGAATTGGATTGGCGGGGTCTTGAGAGAGTTCGTCTCGAACTTGCTGTAGTTTTTCGTCGTCTTGTGCATAGATCGGAGCAAGGAGACTTAGCGCCAGAATGAAAACCGCACCGCGGACCACAACGCTAATGGATGGCTTGGACATAATCTTAATCCTGTTGCGAACAGACCTCAGTTTATCGCATCCGTCAGTGCCAAAAGTCCTCAATAGTTCTCATTTAGCGGCGTCGCCCGCATCATGGAAAGGTAACGGTCGAAGCGGTGATTGCCTCGCAAAGCTTGAAACGCCGCGTCTTTCGCATCCCAAACCTGTCAATCGGCGACGAACGCCCCGGTAACCTATTGAAAATATGGCTGAGACCGCGTGCCTAACAAACTGAAAATACGCGTGTCGGTGGTTCGAATAATCAGAACGATGGCAACCGGGCTTCCTCGACATGCGTACAGTTGAAGCGCGTATGGCACTAACCATACGCGCTCTTTGACTAATACGCAGGGCCGTCTACGTACTCGAGCCCGGCCTCGCTGGCCTGCGCCTTGACGGTGTCGTAGAGCTTCTGGTCGAGCGAATCTTTCAGACCACCAGCTTCTTCGACTTTTTTGGCGAGATAACCACTACGATCCTGTGACAAGTCCTTGATCTGTCGTTGCAGGTCCGCCCGTTCACCGGCGAGTTCGGCAATATAGGCCCCCTGTTCGGTTGAGGACATCGGCTTTAGCATCTCAGGGAGTGCATCCTCGTCGAGTTCACTGAGTTCGACGGAACCGTCTGCGACGGCGGCAACCAGTTCATTGTTGCCAAGTAGATTGGTCCGGCCGCTGGCCGATGCGTTGAAAGCGCCCCGTCGTGCGCGTGCGGCGTACGAGGCACCTTCATGTAGCTTTTCAATCGCAGCCACTTTTCCTCGCATCTCTTCCTTTTCTTCGTCGTTACCGTAGTAAAGTCGCGTGTCGTCGAGTTTCGCCGACAGAGAAGCGATCTTTGCATCAAAGGGGGTGGTGAATGCGACGGCACCACCAGCCTGCTCAACCTGCAAGAAGTTGCCGTGACCGAGACTCGCGATCTGCGTCCAGGGCTCGACCGCCGACGGAATTTCACCGCACTGGATTGCGTTGATGACGATGCCTTTCTCCTGAGCAGCCGCGACAATCTCGGGATAGCGCACCTCGTTGTAGTCCATGTGCGGTGGCGCATCGCCGACCAGGAAGATCACCTGGTAGGCCTGGTCTTGCTGGCTCCAGGACATTTCGTGTACAGCGTCGTACAGTGCCTTGTTGACGCTTTCAGGCGTGTCACCGCCGCCACCCGCCTCGAAATCCATTAACGTTGCATAAACGGAATCGAGATCGTCCGACAGTTCGACAACTTTGGTCACGTACGAATCACCCCGGTCACGATACGCGACCAGTCCGATGCGAATTTCCGGTGCTTGTTGCGCTGATGCCATAGTCGTTGCGATCGACCAGATTTTCTCTTTCGCTGTTTCGATGAGACCCTCCATGCTGCCCGTCGTATCCAGTACGAACACTACGTCGATTTTGGGATGGTCATTCACCGTTATGTGATGATCGATCGACGGATCGATTTGGATGCTCTTGGCCGAGAGTTGCGGGTAGTACAAGACTGCGGCCAGAGTGAGTCCGAAAAGGGCGATGCCCATTAGTTTGCTGTTCATGATTAAAGTCCTCTATTGTGTGAATAACTGTCGCAGGGCCTCGTCGGCCTGACGCCTTGCGTGCTGGAAGTTCTCGCTCTCGTTCGCCGTTTTGCGTTGATGCTTCGGCGTGCTTTTGATTGCCGGTGGGATCGCAACGCACAGTGCCTGCACCAGGAAAAAGCACCAGGTGGCAAGAAACACGCTGCCGGAACGACTGATTGCCCATACGGTCGCCGAGACACTCAAAGCACTTACGCCCAGGTCCATCAGGGCCGGCATTACACCCGAGTAGAAATACAGGGAGCGCACCAGCCAGATCGAAGCGACGTGGACGAGCAGGTAAAACGGCAAGGGGGGCGCCGCCCACCAGGTGGTCGCAGCCAGTGCGCCCCAAAGCGCAAGCGTGGTCACGCGTCCCACCCGTTCATTGCTGCGGCTGAACAGATACAAGAGATAAGCCAGCCCCAGCGCGGGAATCACCAGGCGAAGAACAGCGCCTAAACCGACGAAGGGTGTCAGTGTTGCAACAACTGCGCTGGCAAAGAAGCCAAGTACCGCGGCGACAATTACGCCGTGAACAAAGGAAGGCCGTTTCATGTCGAACTCCTTATGCTTTTCTCATGGAGATACGCAATCTCTACCTCGTCGTCGCCGACGGTCATTTCTCTTGCCATCCAGGCAATGTCATCGAACTCTGAGTCGCCGCGGGCAACCGTGGGTGCGCGATGTGCGAAGAGCTCGGCTTTTTGCCGAAGGCTTTCGAGTGTCAGCTGGTTCTTATCGAGCATCGTCCGTCGCTCATCGAGATCCTTATCGTTCGCCATGTGCTTCGCGCCAAGACGCTTCAGGAGACGCTCTGCCTCGAGTTTCTTTTTGATCAAGCTCTTGGCGAGTCCGTCTTTCTTCGACTCGAAACAAAAATTGAGCTGTGCGTCGATCTCGGCGATCGAGCTTTCGAGTTCACTTTTGCGCACCGACAAAGCCTCCTGGTCATGCGCGCACAGGGCGATGCGCTGCTCAGCATTGGCAAGATCGTCCTCCATATCGCGGATGGCCTGCTTAAGCAGGGCTTCGGGCTCCTCGATCTGATCCAGAACAGCGTGAAAATCTGCTCTAAAGAGCTGCGAGATACGATTGATTAGTGCCATGGTGTTGCCTCCTGATATTTCCGGTCGAAACATTCGATGCAGGAATAATAGGCAGCGACGGCGTGATTAATAAGACATGAATCGGTAAAATCCGGGGGCCAGAATTTACAAAAACATTACATGGAATGACTGCTCAACCGGCGCCAGAGTGCTAGCCTGAGTGCCTGATGAATAGACAGATACGCATACTGGTTGTGGAAGACGAAAAAGCCATCCGCACGGGCCTCATCGACGTGCTTGTTTTTCACGGCTACGAAGTCGACAGTGCCGCAACAGGGCCCGAGGGGCTCGAGAAAGCGCTAACGGGCAAGTTCGAACTGATCTTGCTCGATATAATGTTGCCCGGTATGGACGGCTACGCAATCTGCGACAGGATTCGCGCCGTGGACCGTAACCAGCCAATCATCATGCTGACAGCGAAATCTTCAGACGAGGAAATTATCCAGGGGCTGCAACTTGGCGCCGACGATTATGTGGCGAAGCCTTTTTCGATCCAACAACTGGTCTTGCGGATCGAGGCTGTCTTGCGGCGCTCTCAGGTCGGCCAGAAACACGCCAGGACTCTGAACATCGGCAACATCGAAATCGATACCGAGAATCTCTCAGGTCTAAACGGCACTGACGAAATCGTTTTCACAAAACGCGAAATGGAGGTCCTGAGCTACCTTGCCCAAAACTCCGAGCGGCCGGTCTCGAGAGACGAGCTACTATCAAAAGTCTGGGGATACGCACGCGGCCTCGCCCTCGAGACGCGGACCGTCGATATTCATATTGCGAAAATACGGCGCAAGATCGAAGCCGATCCCAAGGAGCCGGCAAAACTCATTACCGTCCGCGGCGCCGGCTACCGTCTTGTGACGGAGAACTAGGCGTGCTT
This sequence comes from uncultured Woeseiaceae bacterium, assembly GCA_964568835.1. Taxonomy (GTDB): domain Bacteria; phylum Pseudomonadota; class Gammaproteobacteria; order Steroidobacterales; family Woeseiaceae; genus UBA1847. The sequence continues at coordinate 6,364 of CAZMRZ010000078.1, forward strand.
CGCAAGACTCTTATTAAGGGCTTTGACAAGCGCCGGCTCAGAAATCTGCTGGCGTTGTTCTTCCTGGCGCTTGCCCTGCCGACCGCGATTCTTATCTGGCAGGCATACAGCCAGCTTAAATGGGAGGCGTTTCATCAGTTCAGGGGTGCTGCAGAGGAATTGACCGGTCGCATCGACACACGTCTTAATAACATGATCACTGCCGCGGACGCGCATTCGTTCGCAGACTACACTTTCCTGATCGTCTCCGGAGATCCAAGCGCCAAGTTCGTGCAGCGATCTGCGTTGTCCGCCTATCCTGTCACGGAAGACTTACCCGGTGTGCTGGGCTACTTCCAGGTAGACACCAACGGAACATTCAGCACACCGCTGTTGCCACCGGAGGGCACTCAAGCGGCCACTCTCGGTATCGGCGAAGCCGAATACAGCAACCGCCTGCAACTCGCGCAGGAAATTCAGGCAGTGCTTGCCGATAACCGCCTGGTGCAGTCGCGGCAAGATTTTGCTGGCCGCGGGCTTGCGACGGTTTTCGCAGGGGCTAAAGACGTGTCCACACTAGAAGAAGAGGCGGGCAGGTACGAAGCGGGTGCTAGCAGTGGATACAGGAGTGCAACGTCAACCGACATTAATGCGGTCGACGACGTCGCGAGCGCGCCGCGCGAACGGATCGCTGCCGCCAACGAAGACTATAGCCAGCAAATTTTCGATCAACTAAATCAGCCCAGGAGAGAGATTCTGTCTGATGCGAACAAGGCGGGCACGTTGGCGTCCGACGAAGCAGCGGTTGAGACCTCACAATTGGAGCAGCGCTTCAACAGCATCGGTAAAGTCAGCGACTTAAAGCTCGATGCGGACCTGGAAAAGAAAAGCGAGGAAATCGAGCGTGACAACATCAAGGAACAGCTCGGCGCCGACGGTCCTGGTTACACCTTGAGCCGGCAGAAGCGCAGTGAACAAATTGCGTTGCCCGAATCTGCCGTGTCGCGTGGCAGTGAACTGATGGCGAACGTGTCGGGGCCATCGGACCTGCGTATCAGTACTTTCGAGAGCGAAATCGATCCCTTTGAATTCAGTCTTCTCGACAGCGGCCACATCGTACTTTTCCGCAAAGTATGGCGCGACGGCGAGCGATATATCCAGGGCTTGCTGCTTGATCAAGAGACGTTTACTCAAGACATTATCGGCGCACGTTTCATGGACACCGCGCTAGCCAACATGTCGAATCTTATCGTTGCTTACCATGATGATGTTATCCACACATTCAGTGGGCGCGATAATGTTGTTTATCCAAACGTTGCCGAAGGACTGGATGGCGCGTTGCTTTACCGCAACCGCTTGATTGCACCGTTAGACAGTCTGGAGCTTATCTTCAGCATCCAACGTCTACCGCCGGGTCCCGGTGGCAAGGTCCTCGGCTGGGTCACATTGGTACTGACGATTGTATTTATTGGCAGCTTCGTCACCCTGTATCGGCTGGGCTTGAGCCAGATCAACCTCGCCCGGCAACAGCAGGACTTCGTGTCCGCGGTTAGCCACGAACTTAAGACCCCGCTCACCTCCATTCGCATGTACGGCGAAATGCTCAAAGAGGGCTGGGCGGACGAGGAGAAAAAGCAGGGTTACTACGAATTCATTCACGATGAGTCAGAGCGTTTGTCGAGGCTCATTTCCAATGTTCTGAAGCTTGCCGGGATCACGCGAAATGAACCGCAATTCGACCCAAGGCCAACAAGAGTCGGGGAACTGTTGAGCAATACCGAATCCAAGATCTCGGGCCAGGTTGAACGCGCAGGATTCGAGCTTCGGTTGAGGAGAGATGATGACGCGGAACAGGCCACGATTAACGTCGACGAAGACTGCTTTGCCCAAATCATCATCAATCTCGTCGACAATGCCATCAAGTTCTCAAAAAACGCGGAAGAAAAGGCCATCGAGGTAAGCAGCAAGCGAACCTCGGACAACCAGATTTTGTTTTCAGTCCGTGACTTCGGACCCGGAATCCCCAAAGATCAAATGAAGAAGATATTCGAACTCTTTTACCGGTCAGAATCCGAACTCACTCGTGAAACCGTCGGTACGGGTATTGGCCTGGCCATCGTGCACCAACTCACACTAGCGATGGATGGAAGTGTGGATTTGATCAACGTCGAGCCAGGCGCGGAATTCAGGATAATGTTCTCAAGCGTTGATTGATTCCGTACGTCCCGGTAACTTGCTGAAAACTATAGCCTCAGGCCTTCCACCAGCGTGCTGACCTACTTCCGGGAGAGCTTCACGCCAACCTTGACCAGTCCCGCAGTCTGCTGCAACGCCTTTAACACTCTTGGAATACCGGCATCAGCATCCAGCCGATGTCGGTTGAGCTGGGTCGCACGAGCCTCATCGCTGGCAGAGTTCAACAGCGCCAGCAGCACATCCAGATTATAGGATTCCTCGCCGGGCAGCAGTGAGACCGGCACAGCCAGGCTTTCTTTGGACAATCCGATTGACTCGTGGGTATAACGCAGGGCTGCCAACATCGACTCGACTTTGCTGTTGCCTGAATCCGCCAGGTCGTAAGGCGGATGCCAACTATCCGCGGGCGGTAACCTGTCGTTGTGGGTGGTCACCAGCAGCAGCGGCGGTTTCTTCCTGGCGAGATGCTCCTCGAAATAGCCGCACCATTGCTTGAAAAATTGCCTGTCCAGAGCCTTTGCCGGCTGGTTCGCCTGGCATACCCAGAGCAGCAGATCGACTTTGACGGCTTCGGCAAGCAGGGCTTTCGAAGTGCTTTCCTTGCCATCGAGCCCGGGTGCATCGACCAGGTAGATCTCGAGGTCATTCGCCAGCCGCATGGGATGGTAGTGAAACCCGGAAGTCGCCGGAAGCGGATCGGTCTCTGCCACGCACTGCTGCTTCAGCGCATTGATCAAAGATGACTTTCCAGCATTGAGCTGTCCCAGGATCATGACTGACAGCGGCTTTAGCTCGTCCTCTTCCGGTTTGTCCTGGGCATTCCGGTAGGCCAGCATTTCCTCCTCTGAGAACTTCAAACGGCCGCTGTACAGGTCGATGCCCACTTGTGTCACCTGCTCAAACAAGACGACCCTGATGTTTTTCTGCATATGCTGGCCCAGGTCACCCATGTACTTTGATGCCAGTTGTGAACTGAATTCGCGAGCCAGCCCGGTCAGCGGATTTATCCCGATACGCAGCGCGCTGACGAACGGAGACACATATCTGTATATCCTCAATGCCGTATCGGTATGGCGAGTCAGCGTCCTTAGCGTTGAGATCTTCATGTCATGCGCCAGCGGCATGTACGCGACGACTTGCGCCCGGTATTCCCTGCTCCAGGTCTCCAGCATCAGCAGCAGCTCAGGCAGGCTGAAAGCAAACTCGGCCTCTTTGTCGTTGTCGTGATAGACGCTCGCCACATAGGTGAGTTGGTCGAACATAGCGCGAGGGATGTCGTCCCAGGCAGTGGCGGCCAGCTCCGCCTCATCGATATGGGCGACACACCGGCGCCATACTTGCTGGTCGTGGTCTGACCATTCCGGCCGCGGGTCCAGGCGCTGTGGCGGTTCATTTGTCTGTTCGGCGGGCCTGGCCAGGATACGGCGAATGCCCCAGGACAGGATGGTCAGCAGCAGCAATGCGCCGCTGAACCACCAGAACCAGCCGGATTGCCACAAGTAAACAAATCCCAGCAGGCATAAAAGCAATCCGGGTAAGAGCCACAACAATATTCCCGCCAGGTAAAATTCAGTGGAGCGCTCCCGCAGCAGTTTGCGCAGCAGATCCCTCATTTTCGCGACACCCCGGTGGCGTCCTTACCTGCCTGCCGGCCCTGCTTCATGGCGTCCTGATAGACCGATTGCAAAGCGCCATCGCCAATCTCCGTCGCCGTTTTTTTGTGATAAAGGTAACTGCAGGCGGCGCGCCCCAGGGCGTAGGTACTGGCATAACTCACGGTAACGGCAAACGCACCGCCTGCCAGTTGACCAAATCCCGGCACGAGTTTGGCAAGCTGCCGCCCGGCCAGGCTGGTGACATAGCGCAACGCGAAGCTGGTGCCCAATGCAGCGCTGAATTCGGAGAAGTTGCGTTTGTTCCAGTGCATGCCGTACTTCCGGGACAAGCTGTGCAGCATTTTTCCCTGAATAGCCGGCACACTCACCAGCCCCACCACCGGAATGGCGTCACTGGCCGCGGCAGTGCCCGCATACCAAAGCACGTCCGTCTTGAGCTGATCAAAGTTGTCTTGTTCCGCGTCGTGATGGGCGCTTTTTAGCAACCAGAGGCTCAACTCGGGCACCTTATTTCCGATCAACTCACGCAGTCGATCGGCGCCCAGATCGTTCAGGCTGCCGTCGCTGCGCTCACCGAAACCGGTGCTGCAAGAATCCACGGGTTTGCCCCAGACTGCCTCTATCTGATCCTGCCGCGCCTGAACAGCCCGATGCCGGTCGTGCTCATCCTCAAGCTCATCAGCGCCGGTGTGTACTGCAATGATCGCCGAACGGCCGATGTGCCTGGCCGACTTGCGGATTTTTTTGAGCGTGCCCAGCACGGCGCTCTGCTCAGCGTCCCGCATCCGGCCAACAACCAGCAGGGCGTGGCTGCTGTGGCTGAGCGTCTCGAGATCTTCGTCGACCTCGTAATCGACATCCCCCAGGCCCCGGGTATCCAGAAAACGCAGAATGGGGCGCTCCTGCGGATAATCAAAATAGCTGGAATCGCGGGTACAAGGCATGAAGCCGTTGCCGATCTCCGCTCTGGAATGTCCGGTCAACTGCTGCACGATTGACGACTTGCCGGCCCCGGTCTTACCCAGCATCCAGATCACCGGTAACTGCAGGTCGGATTGCTGCCAGGCCTTCTTCAGTTCGTCATCGGAGGGCGGATTGATGACATAGTCGTAAATCCTACTGGCGAACTTTTTCATTTTTTCATCGACCCGACACGCTCGACGATGGTCCTGGCGGTTTCTTCAGCAGATTGGCAGATCACGGTCACGGGGCGAGTATAGCAATGTAGGAGCGCGCCCAGCGCGCGACCCTGATATCTCGTCTCATATACAATGAGTATCCTGGCAACCGAATGAAAATAATCTAGATGAATAGAGTGCTTAGACGGACATTACTGGTCCTTCTTATGGCTGCATTGGTGCTGCTAATTTTCGTCTCTCTGCGTGAGCCATCTTTAAGCCGCACCTGGGACGAAGATGTCAGCATCCTTGCGGGCGTAGAGGTTTCGAATGACGAGGCTGTCACGTTCACTCAGATTCGTGACTGGCGCTATGCGATCAGTTCGATCAGGTCGAAAAAATACTTCGATGCCTCGTTCGATCCAGGGGACATCGTTGCGATGTGGATGTACGAGCAACAGCTCGACGCTTCCGGGCTGATAGCGCACACTTTTCTTGTCTTTGAATTCGATGAGAGCTATGAACGCGGACGCTACCTGGGCTTGTCGGTTGAAACCCGCCGCGAGCTGGGAGAGGAGTACTCGATTATTGGTGGAGCACTCCGCTCCTTTGAAATAACGCATATCTGGGCAACGGAAAAGGACCTCGTCACGCGGCGGGT
>CAZMRZ010000079.1:0-11801 GCA_964568835.1 uncultured Woeseiaceae bacterium
ATTGGTGGGCGATCCGGGTTTCGAACCTGGGACCTCCACGATGTCAACGTGGCGCTCTACCCCTGAGCTAATCGCCCAATTCAATCCTAAAGGGGTCAGAGCCCTTTCGGCGGAGGCGTAAGATACTGAAGCGCATGGTGGACTGCAAGGCCTGTTAGCCGGCTTTTTGATCGGCTCGCCCGAATGAGAAATCCCGGATCCGCTGAATCTCATCGCGAATGCGCGCCGCCTCCTCGAACTCAAGGTCTCTGGCGGCTTTCAGCATCTTTTTCTCGAGTTTCGCGGCCTTCTTCAAGAGCTGCGTCGGACTCAATACGTCGTACGGCACCTTATCCTCGCCGACCATGCGCCTTTCAGAATCGGGTGACGGGTAGGCAGATTCCATAATGTCCGCAACCTTTTTGATGATCGATTCCGGTTTAATGCCATGCTTCTTGTTATGGGCTTCCTGTCGTTCTCTGCGACGCTGGGTCTCGTCGATGGCCCGCTCCATAGACCCGGTCATCTTGTCGGCATAAAGAATGGCCTTGCCGTTTATGTTGCGGGCCGCGCGCCCCATTGTCTGGATCAGGGATCGATCCGAGCGCAGAAAACCCTCTTTGTCCGCGTCCAGGATCGCGACGAGCGAGACCTCGGGCATATCCAGACCCTCACGCAGCAGGTTGATGCCGACCAACACGTCAAATGCGCCAAGGCGCAAGTCACGAATGATCTCGGTTCGCTCGACGGTCGCAATATCGGAGTGCAGGTAACGCACGCGAACACCGTGCTCCCCCAGGTAGTCCGTCAGATCTTCGGACATACGTTTGGTGAGCGTCGTTATCAGTACTCGCTCACCCACCGCGGCGCGCTTGTTGATCTCGGACAGAACGTCATCGACCTGGGTGCTTGCCGGGCGAATTTCGATCTCGGGATCGACAAGGCCAGTCGGTCTGACCAGTTGTTCCACCACGTTGTCGGTAAATTCATTTTCGTATTTCCCAGGTGTCGCTGAAACGTATATCGATTGCGGCGACAGGCCCTCAAATTCATCAAAACGAAGCGGCCGATTATCGAGTGCGGATGGTAATCGAAAACCATGCTCGACCAGCGTCTCCTTTCGAGATCGATCGCCCTTATACATCGCGCCGAGTTGCGGCACCGTAACGTGGCTTTCGTCAATGATAAGTATTGCTTTCTCCGGAAGATAATCGAACAGACACGGCGGTGGTTCGCCGGGACCCCGGCCAGACAGGTAGCGGGAGTAGTTTTCAATTCCTGAGCAGTATCCGAGCTCCCGTATCATCTCTAAATCAAATAAAGTTCTCTGTTCAAGTCTTTGAGCTTCAAGAAGTTTTTGGTGCTTCCTAAGGTATTCCAGACGGTCCTTTAGTTCGACCTTGATGTGCTCACAGGCCTCCAGCAAACGTTCCCTGGGCGTGACGTAATGACTTTTCGGAAATATCGTCAGTCGTGGGACACGGCGGACAACCTCGCCTGTCAGCGGATCAAAATAGGAAAGCGATTCGATTTCATCGTCGAACAGCTCAATGCGCACCGCGTCCTTCTCGGATTCAGCCGGGAAGACATCAATCACATCACCCCTCACCCGATACGTGCCCTGCGAAAAATCGATCTCGTTTCTGACGTACTGCAGTTCGGCGAGACGGCGCAGCAATCCGCGCTGATCGATCCGATCGCCGCGCACCAGGTGTAAGACCATACTGAAGTACGCCTCAGGGTCACCGAGCCCATAAATGGCCGACACGGTCGCGACAATAATCACATCCGGGCGCTCTATGAGCGCCTTGGTCGCGGATAGTCGCATCTGCCCTATTTGTTCGTTGATTGACGCATCTTTCTCGATAAAGGTATCCGAGCTCGGTACGTAGGCCTCTGGCTGGTAGTAGTCGTAGTAGGAAACAAAGTATTCGACGGCGTTCTTCGGGAAGAACTCGCGCATCTCGCCATACAATTGCGCGGCCAGGGTTTTATTCGGCGCGAGAATGATTGCAGGACGCTGGGTTCGCGCAATGATGTTGGCGACGGTGAAGGTTTTTCCCGAACCGGTAACGCCCAACAAGGTCTGGCGCGCAAGGCCATCCTCGAGACCTTCCAACAACCCGGAAATCGCTTTGACCTGATCGCCAGCCGGCTCGAAATCCGACACCAGCGTCAGTCGATCGCGCTCATCGATTTGTTTGTTGGGAAGGCTTATAGATTGACGTACCATCGTTGTGCAATTCCATTGTGCATTTTTGAGAGGCAATCGAGTGAGTTTATCAGTTTCAAAAAGAATGGCAGCCATCAAGCCTTCACCGACCGGCGCTGTATTGGCATTGGCCGCGGAATTGCGGGCAACAGGCAGAGACATCATCAGTCTCGGCGCCGGCGAACCGGATTTCGATACGCCCCAACACATCAAAGAGGCCGCGCAGAAAGCGATTGTCGATGGCCAGACGAAATACACGCCAGTCGACGGTACGGCGGAACTGAAGAGCGCCGTTTGCGAGAAATTCGCACGCGACAATGGTCTTGATTACCAGCCGTCGCAAGTCATCGTGTCGAGCGGTGCTAAACAAAGTCTGTTTAATCTCTGTATGGCGCTTCTCTCGCACGGCGACGAAGCCATCATCCCGGCGCCCTATTGGGTTTCCTATCCCGACATGGTGCGTCTGGCGGATGCTGAGCCGGTCATAGTCGAGTCGGGTATTGACCAAGACTTTAAGATCACACCCGCCCAATTGGACGCTGCAATCTCGGATCGCACACGATTAGTGATTCTAAACAGCCCCAGTAACCCAACCGGTGCCAGTTATTCCAAGGCTGAACTACAGGCGCTGGGCGCAGTACTGATGGATCATCCCGATATCGTTATCGTTGCCGACGATATTTATGAACATATCCACTGGGCCGACGAAGCATTCTGCAGTTTTGCATCGGCCTGCCCTGACCTCTTCGATCGAGTGGTAACGACGAACGGTGTGTCGAAGGCTTATGCGATGACAGGCTGGCGAATCGGTTACGCAGCGGGGCCACAAGAACTGATCTCGGCGATGAAAACGATCCAAAGCCAAAGCACCTCCAACCCCTGCAGTATTTCTCAGGTCGCGGCTGTTGCGGCGCTGACTGGCGATCAAACGCCCGTTGGAGTGATGACCGCGGCCTACAAGGATCGGCACGACTACGTCATCAAGGCCTTGAACGACATTGACGGCTTCGAGTGTCGTCCAGGCGAAGGTACGTTCTACGCTTTGCCGCGGGTACTCGGCGTTCTGGAGAACAAGAAACTCGCCTCTGATACCGACTTGGTGGCGCTGCTCCTCAATGAAGTCGATGTCGCCTGCGTTCCCGGTACGGCCTTTGGCGCGCCCGGCTATATGCGACTTTCATTCGCTTGCTCAATGGAATCGCTGCAAGAGGCGATGAATCGCATAAAACGCGCGGTTTCAGCTTGACAAGGGTCGGGGCCTAGACCAAAATCCCGGCCCTCACTTTACGGTGACGACCTATTCCCCGATAGCTCAGTTGGTAGAGCGTCTGACTGTTAATCAGAATGTCCGTGGTTCGAGTCCGCGTCGGGGAGCCAAATCCGAGAAAGCCCTCTTTTGAGGGCTTTTTTTGTTTGCCAAAAAACTAGTTTGTTTGATTTTTCATGATTTTTCCCGCCTTCATTATCAGCGCAAGATTGTTTTCCGGGTCTCTCAAAACCGATATATCTTCAAGCGGCTCGCCCTCGATCAACAAAAGATCCGCAACCCACCCTTCACGAATTTCGCCAAAATTGCCGTGGCGATTCAGGTAGCCGGCCATTCGAATGACCTTGGCGCTTTCTGAGGTCGCCTGAGCAAGTACTTCGGCAGGCGTCCAGTACATCGCCCTTTCAGTAAACTCACGCGTTAACATCGGGTACATGCCACTGATCAGGTCGGTCGAAAATCCCGTCGTGATATCGTATTTCTTGATCAGTTCGATCAAGTTCTCCTGACCTTTCAAAACAACATCGAGTTTTTTCAAATGCGTTTCAGTGATGCCGGGTAAATTCGCAAGTTCTCGATACACGACAAGCTGCGTGCTGATGACGACGTCGTGCTTCTTCACGTACTTCGCAGTTGCATCATCAATCAGCAAACCGTGTTCAATGCAGCGCACGCCGTTGTCGACCAGGCGGCGGATCGCTTCGCTGGTATAGGCGTGTGCGAGCACGTAGGTTCCAAAGTCGCTCGCCGCAGCAACTGCGGCCCGAATCTCGGCGGGTGTCGGCTGTAGGGACTGGATCGGATCATAGTCCGACATCACGCCGCCGCCACCCATAATCTTTATCTGGGTCGCGCCGTGCCGAAGGTTCTCTCTCGCTGCAGCCAAGTGTTGGTCAACACCGTCGACAATGACGGACTGATCGCCGCCGATATACGGCGTGCCACCATCCAGCGTTGGATTGCGAACCGATGCTTCACGCCAGTCTCCGTGCCCGGCCGTCTGCGACAGTACTGCGCCGGATGGAAATACACGAGGCCCGTAAATAGTGCCCAGTTCAATGGCCTTGGCGAAGTCCGGATGCGTACCACCGGCGTCTCGAATCGTAGTGAAGCCACTATCCAGAAAGTGCTTCGCAACATTGGTTGCGACCGCGCCAACGACCGTCGGATGCGCCCGCGACTGGTTCGACGGCACATGACCATACAAGTGCACGTGCAGATCGATGAATCCGGGAGACAAGACGCGATTTGCGCCGTCGATGACGGTAGCGTCTTCTCCGGGCGAAATCGCATCGCTTGATACCTGAGCGATGATCCCGTCCTCAACAAGCACATGCCCTGACGTAAGCGTCGCATCGACACCGTTAAAAATGCGCACGTTCTCGATGAGAATACTGTCAGCCCACGAAGTGCTGGACAGGCTTATGAGTAGCACGACTAAAAAACTGCGAATCATTATTTTTCCTTAACTGTTATTCAGGCAACAACGATGTAGGCCGTCGCCACTCGGATAACGTTTCGACTCAACTACCGAGTAGCGGCAATCTCTATGACGACGTTCCACATGTACTGAACGAAGTCGACGAACGCTTCCTCGGAAATGCGTTCGTTATCTCCGTGGGCACCAAAGCCACTGTTAATCTCTTCAATTGTTTGTGCCGACCCGACGCCGTAGCCCTGCATACCTTTCGCTCTGACCTGAGCCATATCGGTCGCCCCGGTCTGCATTATCGGTAGCACGGTGGCGGACGGGTACATCTGTTTTGCGACGCGTTCCAGTGTTTGAAACATCTCGTTATCGATTTCCGACGGTGGCGCAACCGGCCGATAAATATGCTCGGGCACGATCTCGACGCGCGGGTCATCGATCACTTCGGCCAGCATTGCATAAAATTCCTCGACGTTTTCGTCCGGCAACATCCGTATATCGAGGATCGCGCTCGCTTCTGACGGGATTACATTCTTGCGAAACCCAGCGTCGATGACTGTAGGCGCAACAGACGTGCGCGATATCGAATAGTGGTAGGGAAAGTTTTCTATGAAGTACTGCTGGATCGCTTCGCTCTCTTCAGGATTCTCGATATTATTGTATCGGAAGGCGTCTTCTTCATTCGAAATCTCGGCCATGCGTTGAAAATAGGCTCTGGTCGTTTCATTAAATCGGACTTCTGTTTGCCACGTTCCAGCTTTCGCGACTGCATTCGCGAGAATCAATACGGCATTCTGCAAAGTCGGCATCGAACCATGGCTCGGCTTTGCTCGCGCCACCAGCGTCACTCGGCGAGGCGTTTTTTCGGTCGTCTCTATGCCAACGATTTTTACCTCGTCGTCCTCTATGACGTTCTTACCGCCTTCGGCCAGCACATATTCGGCATCGATCACATCAAAGTGATGCTCAACCATATAGTTGATTCCAACCTCCGGCGTTCCCTCCTCGCCGGACTCTGCGAGAAAGATAACGTCACGATCAAGCTCTACGCCGTAGCGCTTTAATAGCTTCATCACCATCAATCCGGCAGCGACGTTATCCTTGTCGTCCAGGGCACCGCGACCATAGACAAATCCGTCTCGCCGCATGCCACTAAATGGATCCGCATACCAATTGTCTGCCTGAACCCCGACAACGTCGGTATGACCCATAATCAACAACGGTCGTTTCGAGCCATTGCCCTTCGCGCGTGCAACAAGATTCGCTCGAGATTCGTCGAGTGCGTATGTCTTCGACACTATTCCCGCTTCTTTAAGCGCGTCTTCGAGGTAGCTGACGACCTGGGTCTCGTTGCCAGGCGGATTCCGGGAGTCAATCTGAATCAGCTCAACGAGGTGCTGGATGGACTCCTCGCCGACCGCGTCCCAATCGATCAGGTAGGTCTGCTGGGCATTTGAAGCGCTGGCGGAAAGGATGAAAAAAAGTAAAATTATCAATCGCATACCGACTATTCTCGTCAAAAAATTGGGCGGGTCGAGTAGCGATACTAGCCTATTTTTTTGAACAAGAAGAGCGCGTAGTTTGCTTAGTCCGAGAGCACTGCTTTGAGATGCTCTCGGAATCGCTCACCCGTATCGGCATGGCTTAGCCCGTAGGCGACCGTCGCTTGCAGATAGCCCAGCTTGCTGCCGCAGTCGTAACGAATGCCGCCGAACGAGTATGCGTAGACGGGCGACTCATCCAATAACGCCGCGATACCATCGGTAAGCTGAATTTCTCCACCAGCCCCTTTGCCGATGTGCTCCAACTTGTCGAAAATCTCCGGCGCCAACAAGTATCGGCCAACGACGGCCGAGTTCGACGGAGCATCTTCCGGAGCAGGTTTCTCGACGATCTCGGTAATTCGGCTCATGTTGCTGGCATCTACGGCGACGATGCCGTAACTGGACGTGCTTTCAGGAGGCACTGTTTCCACTGCGATAACGCTGCCGTTGTGCTTGGCGTACTCGTCTGCCATTTGAGAAAGGCATCCGGGATCGCCAGCGATCAGGTCATCTGCCAGGTGCACGAAGAACGGTTCGTCGCCGACGGCAGGACGTGCGCACAGAACAGCATGCCCCAGTCCCAGTGGCTTACCTTGTCGAATGTAAATACAGGACACGCCAGGCGGCACGATGTCCTGTATCGACCTGAGTAGTTCATCCTTGCCAGCGTCGGTCAGCGCCTGCTCCAGCTCGGGGTCGGTATCGAAGTGGTCTTCAATGGCGCGTTTGGAGCTGCCGGTGACAAAGACAAGCTTGGTGGCGCCGGCATCAATCGCCTCTTCAACCGCATATTGAATGAGCGGCTTATCGACGATCGGCAGCATTTCCTTCGGGCTGGCTTTGGTCGCAGGAAGAAATCGCGTACCGCGTCCGGCCACCGGGAATACCGCTGCTTTTACTGTTTGCCCCACTCGACTACTCCACTGAACCAGGACCTCGCATCATAGCCAAAATGTGATGCTCGCGTCTTGAACAACGTCACGTTCGGCAGTGCAAAAGGGGTCGCACAAGGAGCGAACTCGTGCGACCCCCGGGATAGTAATTACCCAGATGGCAATCTGCCGATTCTATTTCTTCTTCGTTGCCGATACCTTGATGTCCGAGCGGTTTCTTTCCACCGTTCGTTCACCGATGCCTTTGACCAGAGAAAGATCGTCGACGCTGCGAAAGGGACCATGCTTTTCGCGGTACTCGACAATGGCCTTGGCTTTGGACAGACCAATGCCGTTCAATTCTGCCGAAATAGTCTCGGCATCCGCGGTATTGACATCTACCTGGCCCGCAAACGATGCCGCTGAGACCATCAGCAGACCGAGTGCAGTCAAAATTTTCAAGATTTTCATCATAAGCTCCTTCAGTTTTACTTTGGAAAAAGCAGCTTATGCGCACACAGCGATTCCGACCGCAGCCGAAATTGCGGCGTTACTATGGAAATGAAAACTGGAAGTCGGATCTATCGGTTGGTAATGCTGTGCTGCAACACCGTGTCAAACTGCACTCGCGTGGCTGGACGCTGAGTTTCCCAGTTTCGACAACTGGGGCATTGCCAGAGCAGACGCTGGCTTGAGAAACCGCATTCCTGACACTGATAGCGAGGCGTCGCGCTGGCCAACTTGGATAACGCGCCACGAACCTTGGCGAGCGCGGATTCGCTTGAACCCTTATCGCCCTCCGACAGCTGCTGCAGTTCAATGAACTCACCCAGCGTCGGTTCGTTGAGCATGTATTGTTCGACGCAATCATCGATGACTGGAATACCGCCCAGGTCGTTTACGATTGCCGTGTAGGCGACCAGCGAACTCATCTCGGGATTCTTTTTCAGCAAGGCCGTAAGCGCCGACTGCAGTTCTGCCGCTTTGTTTTCTCGAACGTAGATCGACACAATTTCGGGCAATGCTTCGGCTATTAGATACGTGTTCTCATCAATAATGCGGTGATAGAGCTTCAGTGCCGTCTTGTTATCGTCTGTATCGCGAGCGATGTGTGCGCGAGTCAGCGCACCTCGCATCGTCCTGGGGCGGCCGGATTGCGCGCGCTTCACAAACTTGCGAGCAGACGCGTAGTCTTTTTTATCTGCCGCCGCTTCAGCCAGCTCACAATTGTAATGTGCGATCTGCAAGGCCATCGAACGGCCGCCAAGGACTTCAAGGCGCTGCCCCGCGTCGATCGCTTTCTCCCAGTCGCGTTCTTGCTCGTAGATACCGCCCAGAGCCTCTAGTGCTTGCACCTGAAATCGCGACCCTTGCGCAAGGCGTACGAAGAGCTTCTCCGCTCGATCCAGTAAGCCCGCGCCCAGATAATCTTTGGCAAGTGAGTACAAGGCCTGATCGCGTTGTTCGGACGCGAGGTCGGGTCTGGCGATGATGTTCTGGTGAATGCGGATCGCTCTGTCGACTTCGCCGCGTCGGCGAAACAAGCTACCGAGCGCAAAGTGAGTCTCTATCGTTTTGTCGTCGACCCGAACCATGCGCAGAAAATGTTCCAGCGCCTGATCAGTTTGCTCGTTGAGCAGGAAGTTGAGACCTTTCAGATAGTCGATATTGAGCGGCGGTGGCGCCTCTTCAGTGTCGCGCTCGCCGAATCGACCCATTGCCCAACCGGCCGCGCCGAGCAAAAGAAACAGACCCGCGAGAAGTAGTGTGGATTCAGTCGGCATCGCTTAGCGGCAAATTACGCAAACTGCTGACTTCATGCTCCGACATGCGGAGAGAGCGACGTAACATGCGGCGTTCGTTCGAAACTTTAAACGCGTACAGGCCCATACAAACGACACCGAAAAGCCAACCGACTGCGAACGCAACCGTAAATGCGAGTGAAATCGGAGAGCTGATTTCCCAGTGAAGTATTTTGACACTGACCTCACCCGGATTGCCGGCCGTGAACACGACCATCGCAGTGAATATCAGGACGATGAGTAAAGCCAGCCCGATACGCTTGAGAATAATCAATTTCTAGGTAGTCAGTTCTTAATAGGGAAGTGGCGACTGGCATCGACACGTTCGCGCAAGTCTTTGCCGGGCTTGAAGTGCGGCACGTACTTGCCAGACAACGCGACAGCTTCGCCGGTTTTCGGATTACGCCCGATACGAGGCGGACGATAGTGCAGTGAGAAGCTTCCGAAACCGCGGATTTCGATTCGCTGTCCCTGCGCAAGAGAGTCACTCATGAGATCCAGCAAATGCTTAACCGCTAACTCAACATCCTTGGCTGGCAGGTGTTTTTGCTTGCGAGAGATCGCTTCAATAAGTTCTGATTTTGTCATATTACCTATCGCCGTTCCGTTTGCTTACCGTAACCCACGGATATTAAAGGTAATAATAGCCCAGACCAGACGGTCTGGGCTACCTTTTTTACTTATTATTTGCTTCCGCCGGACAATTTCTCCTTCAGAAGCTCTCCAAGAGTGGTTCCGACAGGGGCTGCGGATGAATCAGACTTGTAGCTGCTGACTGCTTCCTGCTCATCGTGAACCTCTTTGGCCTTGATCGATAGCGCAACCATTCGGCTCTTGCGATCAACGTTGGTGAACTTGGCTTCGATCTCTTCACCGACCTTAATCATCGTACGCGCATCTTCAACCCGGCCGCGAGCCAACTCAGAAGCACGCAGGGAGCCAAATACTCCGTCGCCTAAGTCGACCATCGCGCCGCGAGCGTCAACTTCAGTGACCGTACCGGTAACGATTGAGTTCTTCGGATGGGCCGCGAGCCAGCCTGAGAACGGATCTTTTTCAAGTTGCTTGATGCCCAGTGAAATACGCTCACGCTCAGAGTCGATCGCGAGAACTGCTGCCTCGATCTCCTGGCCTTTCTTGTAATTACGTACGGCTTCTTCGCCGGGGTAATCCCAGGAAATATCAGAAAGATGCACGAGACCGTCGATACCACCTTCAAGTCCGATGAAGATACCGAAGTCCGTGATCGATTTGATCTGACCGGATACCTTGTCGGAGCGGTTAAAGGTCGCGGAGAACTCAGCCCATGGATTCGATTTGCACTGCTTAACACCCAGCGAAATTCGACGACGTTCTTCGTCAATTTCAATGACCATGACTTCAACTTCTTCGCCAACCTGAACAACGCGAGAAGGATTAACGTTCTTGTTGGTCCAATCCATTTCGGATACGTGAACCAAACCTTCGACGCCGTCCTCAATCTCAACGAAGCAACCGTAATCAGCGATGTTCGTGACCTTACCGAACATACGCGTCTGCGGCGGATAACGACGTGCGAGATCCTGCCAAGGATCATCTCCGAGCTGCTTCATGCCAAGCGATACACGCTGACGTTCACGGTCGAACTTGAGAATCTTGACGTCGATTTCCTGGCCCACTTCAACAACCTCAGAAGGATGCTTAACGCGCTTCCAGGCCATATCCGTAATATGCAGGAGGCCATCGATACCGCCGAGGTCGACGAATGCGCCGTAATCGGTGAGGTTCTTGATGATGCCTTTAACCGTGTTGCCTTCCTGAAGCTCTTTCAGAAGTGCCTCACGCTCTGCAGAGTATTCTTTCTCTACAACAGCACGGCGAGAAACAACGACGTTATTGCGGCGTTGGTCGAGCTTGATTACCTTGAATTCAAGCTCTTTTCCTTCGAGGTAAGCGGGATCGCGAACCGGTCGAACATCAACCAATGAACCCGGCAGGAATGCGCGGACATTGTCGATTTCGACGGTAAAGCCACCCTTGACGCGACCGTTGATAATGCCCTCAACAACGGCACCTTCTTCAAAGGCCTTCTCAAGATCGATCCAGGTACGCGCTCGAATCGCTTTCTCGCGGGAGAGCTTGGTCTCACCGAAACCGTCTTCAACGGCATCGAGTGCGACTTCAACCTCATCACCGACGGCGAGCTCGGCGTCACGCTTGTCGTTCTTGAATTCTTCTTTAGGGATAACGGCCTCAGACTTGAGACCTGCGCTGACGATGACGACATCGTCATTGATTGCCACCACAATGCCGGTGATGATTGAACCCGGTTTTATTTGTTGACTGGCAAAACTTTCTTCAAATAATTCAGCAAAACTTTCAGACATGTTAGTTAATCCAAGGGGACTTAAATTTCCCCGCCCAATTAAGTCGATACGCGTCCTGCTATCGACGGTCATTAAAAAAAGGAGCGAACATCCTGTTCGACCCTATCCATTTACCTATCCTTAGAATTTAGAGTTCTGCGACCCACTCGAGAACTGTATTGGTTACAGCCTCTATGGAGAGCCCGGAAGAATCCAGAATTCTGGCATCCTTTGCTGGCTTCAGCGGAGCTACCGATCGCTCGGTATCTCTGCGGTCACGGTCCCCTATGTCCCGCGAAAGGGCGGCAAGGCTAACATCCATACCCTTGTCTTTCAACTGCTTATGGCGCC
>CAZMRZ010000080.1:0-11642 GCA_964568835.1 uncultured Woeseiaceae bacterium
TTTCCCGCCGGGGTGGCCTCATCCCAGCCCGGCTCGCCATGGACAACAAACGCTCTTTCCAAAGGCATGCCGGACAGTGCCTCAGCCATCAACTTCGCGGCACCCTTGCTGTAGGCGCCGATCAGCTGATACGGCGGTGCCGCCGGATTGGTGAGAGGCCCAAGCACGTTGAAAACGGTCCGCACCGACAGCGCCCCACGAATCGGCATAACGGCTTTCATCGCTGGATGGTAAGCCGGCGCGAACAAAAACGTGAAATTGGTGGCTTCGAGACAGTCGACCGCCTGTTTCTCGTGCAGCGGCAGTGGCATTCCCAGACACTCAAGCATGTCAGCGCTGCCGGAACGACTCGATACGGAACGATTGCCATGCTTCACGACTCGCGAACCGCAGGCCGCGGCCAGAAGACCCGTGCCCGTTGATATATTAAGGCTGCCAGAGCCGTCTCCACCCGTACCTACCGTGTCAACGGTCGGTGCCCCCGCAGGAATGCTCGGATGTATAGCGAGCTCACGCATTGCCGTGGCGAAGCCGCGAATCTCGTCCGCCGTTTCGCCCTTTGCGCGGAGACCGGCCAGCAACGCACCCGCAAGAGCTGCCGGCAAATCACCTTCCGCCAGCTTATGCATCAACTCATACGCCTGCCTCTCAGTCAGGGCCTCGCCGTTGAGCAGACTGTCGAGTAATGCGCTGTGCTCGTTGCTCATGTGTTCCCCATTTTCATGAAGTTCGTCATCAGCGTTTCGCCCTCGGGCGTCAAGACGCTCTCGGGATGAAACTGAACGCCCTCGATTGGCAGCGTTTTGTGGCGCACACCCATGATCACGCCACTGTCTGTTTCGGCGGTGACCTCAAGTGTGTCCGGTAACGATTCTGCCTCAGCACACAGGGAATGATAGCGACCCACCTCAAAGGGCTGCGATATGCCCTCAAAGACCGTTTTTCCATCATGTTGGATGTTTGAGGTTTTGCCGTGCATCAATCGTTCAGCCCGTACGATTTCACCGCCCTGCTGTTGCACGATGCTTTGATGGCCAAGACAAACGCCCAATACAGGTATGACGCCGGCGAAGGCGCCGATCATGTCGAGCGACACGCCGGCATCCTCCGGTCGACCCGGACCTGGCGAAATCACAAGGTGCGTCGGCTCAAGCGCCAGACCCTCTTCCACACTGATCATGTCATTGCGATACACCATGACGTCGGCGCCGTGCGCGGCGAACGCCTGCACCAGGTTGTAGGTGAAAGAGTCATAGTTGTCGATCAACAACATACGTACGTGATCGAAAGATTTGTCAGCCATTACAGCCCCCCCTCTGCGATTTCGAGGGCGCGCCTCAATATGGCACTTTTTGCGAGCACTTCCTGATATTCCTTGGCGGGTACTGAGTCGGCAACAATACCGGCACCGGCCTGAAAACTGTACTCATCGCCAGAGAAGACCAGCGTCCGAATGGTTATCGCCTGATCCATGTCGCCGCTGAGCCCAAAGTACCCCGCCGTCCCGGCGTAGAGGCCGCGACCGACCTGCTCCATTTCTTCAATAATCTGCATTGCGCGGACCTTCGGTGCACCGACCAGCGTGCCGGCCGGGAAACTCGCCGCGAATAGATCAAATTGATCATGCTCTGCTGCCAACTCGCCCTGAACACCGCTAACGATGTGCATTACGTGACTGTATCGTTCGATCGCCCGGTAGGGATCGACACGCACCGACCCGGCGCTGGCCACACGGCCAAGATCGTTGCGAGCAAGGTCGACGAGCATGACATGCTCGGCCGCTTCTTTTGGGTCCGCGAGCAACGCGGCTTCATTCGCATCGTCTTCTTCGTCTGTCGCACCGCGTGGCAACGTGCCGGCTATCGGCCGCAATGAGGCTGTCGTGCCGTTTAGTTTGACGAGCGCCTCGGGCGATGAGCCGACGACCTGAAAATCTTCAAAATCGAAGAAGAACATGTACGGCGACGGATTCAACAGGCGTAGCGCCCGATAGACTTCGAACGGCGGCACATTCGTCTTGCCGCGAAACAAGACGGACAACACGATTTGATAAATATCGCCTGACGCGATGTATTCCTTACACGCCGCGACACGCTCGGAATATTCCTCTTCTGTCAGGCTGGCTTCAGCGGGCGAGACCGACACATCTTCCGGCACTGGCGGAATCGCGCCGCGCAACAGCCGGATGACTTCAGCCCGCAGCCGTTGCCGCTCTTCCTCAGGCCCGTCGTGCAGAATCGCCACCCGGCGCGTGAGGTGGTCGAACACCAACAAGGACTCAGGAGCGACGAATGCGGCGTCGGGGACACCGGTCTGCTTTTCCGTGTCTACCGGCAGCTTTTCGAACAGGCGGACGACGTCATATCCGGAAACGCCGACCAGGCCACCCGCGAACGGCAGGCCGTTGTCGGGTTGCGGTCGCGGCGCAATCTCGAGCGCGCGGCGCAACGCATCCAGATACTCCTGCTGGTTCCTGGGGCGAGGTTCGTCTTTGCCGTCGACGCGCAGCGAGTTCGCGTTCATACGCACCTCAACGGCGTCGCCGAACCCCAGGAAAGAATAGCGGGCCAGTCGTTCGCCGCCCTCCACACTTTCGAGAAGAAACCGTGGGCGAAGCGACCCCAGCTTAAGGTAGGCCGATACCGGTGTATCCAGATCAGCCGCTATGTCGAATGGTGCTTGCATATATTGTTCACTTCGCGCGTAAGACGCGCTCGTACAGTTGGCAAAAAAAAGCCCATCCCTGATTTCGGCAGAGATGGGCTTTTGATGTTCTTCGCTTAGCTATATCTAGCCAGCAACCCCCTCTTGTGCGGGCTGCCACCACCAATTGTTGATGACTGAAGCATTCATGCGACCGAGTATTACCGCCGATCTCGTAACCGTCAAGCCTCGCTAAAGTTACAACTGATACAACATCGGCAGAATTAACGAGAATCCTACCCACATGATGATCGTGAGAGGAATACCCACTCGCAAGAAGTCCGCAAACTTGTAACCACCGGCACTCATTACAAGAAGATTCGTTTGGTAACCATAAGGTGTCGCGAAGCTCATGTTGGCGCCGAACAGGACCGCGAGGATAAACGGTTCGGGGCTAACGCCCAGTTGCTGCGCAATACTGATAGCGATCGGTGTTCCGATCACCGCCGCCGCATTATTTGAAACGATGTTGGTCATAATGGTCATGAGCAGCATAAATCCGCTCAGTATCATCGGCGGCGGCAACCCGGACGCGACGTTCACGAAACTGACCGCGATATAGTCGGCCATACCGGTACCCATGAGGGCCTTACCCAAGGCCAGCGACGCCACGATGATCATAATCACCGGAGTCGACAGCGCGCTCGCCGCATCTCGCCAGGCAAGACAGCCGGTCGCTATCATCAGCCCCAGACCCAGAAGCGCGCTGACGGAAATCGGCATAATGCCGAGTGCGGCCAACAAGATGACGCCACCCATAATCGTCAATGCGCGCTTGGCATGATGCGTCTGCGGCAGGGTTGTCGTGCCATCAAGCACCAACATCGAGCCGCTGTCTTTCAGATTCGCAATGGCCTCTCCAGACCCCTGCACCAGAAGCACATCACCGGCTCGCAAGCGAATGAGGTTCAAATCCCCGGTGACTTGTGAGCTGGGCGTGCGTGCACGATGCAGCGCCAGAGCTAATAGTCCATAGCTGTTACTGAAGCGCGCCGCAGCGAGGCTGCGTAAATGCAGCGGTGACCCACGAGTCACGACAACCTCGGCAAGCTGCTGACCCTCTGCCTTTAGCGGCGTCTCTTCATCGATCGGATGTTCATTGTCGGAAATATTGAACAACGTTGCGCCCAGGAGTTGTTCATAGTGCTTCAGGTTCTCAGGGGAGTCTTTCACGAACAGACGATCACCTGGCTGAATGACTACGGATGGCAGCTTCGCGAGAAACAATGACTCCGTACGTTGAATTTTGTCGATCCTGAGATTGCCATCCGCCTTTGCCAGCACCTCTGACAGCGACTTGCCGTCGGCGAACCCATCTTCCTTCACATGCAACTGCGCGCTAAAAATACGCGGCGACGTATCCGCCATCGGTGGCGTTCGGTCGGGGAGCAGTCTCGGCGCAACGAGCCAAAGAAACAGTAATCCAACGCCACCAACGATTGCGACGGGTAACACCCACTCGAACAAACTGAAGTCATGCATTCCCATATCGTGGGCGACGCCGACAACCAGCAAGTTCGTGGACGTTCCGATCGTCGTCGACATGCCGCCAATGATCGTCGCCAGCCCCATTGGGAGCATCACGCCGGAGACGGGGAACTTGGCACGCAGCGACGCGCCAACCAGTATGGGCATTAGCAGAACAACAATTGGCGTGTTGTTCATGAAAGCACTGAGGATTGCGCCGGCGACCAGCGTAATCGCAAGCGCCAGTACGGGCCTCGTGGACCACGCCCTACTGACAATCGTCGCGAGAGGCTGCAGAGCGCCCGTCGTTTCCAGCGCCTTGCCAACCATCATCAGCGCGCAAATCGCGATTAAGGCTTCATTCCCGAAACCGGCGAAAAAGTCGATTGGGCCAAGCAAGACTTCACCGGCCTTTTCGTAAGGAAACAACTGAAAGCCGGCAATCAGAAGGACCAGGATCGCAAGCGACGACGATTCGAGTGGAATGTTATCGCGTGTGAACAAGATCAAAGCGACGACCGTCAATGCCAACACGGCTAATCCATGTGCATCAGGTGTGATTGCTTGCAATACGTGCCCTCGTTAAACCTTCGCCCGGCGGGCGACGACCATAGACCGTATCTCAGTGGGCCGGTAAGTCAATATTGACTTACCAGACGACTCGACTACACCTGTTTTGCGACGAGCCCTGCACCGCCGTTACAACGCCTTATCGCCGACACGCGCTCACAAAACCCCTTGAATTCATTCGCGTTCCAGTGCGCGATACTGACGTCGCGCTGGAAGGAAAGCGAATCGGCGTATCGAGTTAATGGCAGCAGGTTGGCGTAGCGTAAATCGGCCGGCTTTTTCCGGGGAAATACGTCCCATGGGGAGATCGTCGTCAGGTTACGGTGTCGTACCGCGACATCCTGAACGGCCTTTTTCCAGCGGCTCCCCCAAACTCGCGACTGCTTCTTTTGCATGACAAGTGCGCCCGCCTCGTCGAGCGCGGGACACCAGCTGCACTGCCGAGCCAGTTCGCGCGATCGCCTTTGCAAAATCAGGCAGCACCATTCGGCCAGCTCCTCCATGTCTCTCAAGGTTCGAAGGGAACAAGGGTCAGCCCCACGTCGTTCGACGATATCACCCCACCCACGAAGCGCGATCGCCAGCCGACGGTTCAGCCAGCTGTCGTACTGGATCAGAGGTTCGCCCCAGTCCGTCTGATCATGCAGCCTCTCACCGTCGTCGACAGCCGCCACGAGCGCGCTTTCAAGGGCAGGCATTGAAAGAGCGCCTGCATCGTCAGTATGAGCTGCCAGATCCAGGTTCAAAGGTATCCACGCGGAATGACTGGGTACCTGCATGCACACCGCCGGCGAGAACTCGCTCGCGGCTTCCGCTGGCAGCAGCGGGCAAGGCGATGTGACGACGGCTGAATCGAGTACTAGGAACATAAGCCAATCTTGTGGCCACCACGCCTCGCAAACCGCCTCCGTTATTCGGGCATTTATGCAGATATCCTTCGTGATTTCGCCGAGAGGTCTGGTGTGGACACGAAAGCGGGTGTACCTTTCGTCTCACTCAATTCTGCAGGACAAACTGGAACTCAAATGCCCTCTTTCGACGTTGTAAGCGATTTCGACTCTCACGAGGCAAATAACGGTGTTGACCAGGCCAATCGAGAGGTCAACACGCGCTTTGATTTCAAAGGCACAGGTTCCAAATACGAAATCGAAGAACAAACGATTACGATGACCACGGAGTCCGATTTTCAGCTCAAGCAGATGCTCGACATCCTGCATCAGAAGCTCGCCAAGCGAGGCATCAACATCGCCTGTCTTGAAGAACAGGACGCCGAAGTAACGAATAATGGTGCGCGCCAGCTGATTATTTTACGGCGCGGCATCGATGCCGATCGCGCGAGAAAAATCGTGAAACAAATCAAAGCCGAAAAGATGAAAGTACAAACGGCCATTCAGGGTGACAAACTCCGCGTCAGCGGCAAGAAGCGCGACGACCTGCAAAGCGTTATCGCAATGCTCAAAGAATTCGACGTCGACCTGCCCCTGCAGTACGAAAACTTTCGCGACTGACACGAGACCACTCCGATCATGAGTACTGGAATTCACAAGTCGCTTCGTCGTCAGGACATCACATTCGAAGATAAAGACCAGGCGTTAAGAGACGATGTTCGAACGCTTGGCGCGATGGTCGGCGACTTGATTCGGGAGCAGAGCGGCGATGAGCTGTATGAGTTCGTCGAGAATGCTCGCCTCCGTGCCATTCGTCGTCGCGAAGGAAACGAAAAGCCGGGCGAGGAGCTCGCGGAGCTTGTCGGCGGTCTGGACGCCGATGAAGCGCTGCAGGTCATTCGCAGCTTCTCGACCTATTTTCAAATGGTCAACACGGCCGAGAAAGTGCATCGCATACGACGACGGCGAGAATACTTGCGCGACGTCGTTCACTATCAGCCGGGCGGTCTGGAAGACACCTTCATTAAGCTAAAGGCCTCGGGTCTCGATACCGATGGGCTGAAGGAGCTCCTCGACTCGTTATCAATCGAACCTGTTTTTACTGCTCACCCGACCGAGCCAACACGACGGACAATTCTGCGAAAAGAACAGAAGATCGTGAAACATCTGATCGACTTGCTGAACCCCACGATGACACCGCAGGAAACCAACGCCGCACTACAAAACATTCGCCTGCTGGCAACGACTGGCTGGCAAACGGATGAACATCCATCCGAACAAATGACGGTAGCCGATGAGCTTGAGCACGTGCTGTTCTTTGTCACCGATGTGTTGTATCCCGCTGTCCCACCGTTTTACGAGGACATTGAAAGTGCCGTAAAGCGAATTTATGGCGAAGACGGGGAAGATGTGAAAGTGCCCATTGTCCTGCGCTTCGGCTCCTGGGTCGGCGGCGACATGGACGGCAACCCGAACGTCAACGCGAAGACCATTCGCGAAACGCTCGCACGACAACGGTCACTGATTCTCGATCTGTACTTTAAGGAATGCGCGTCTATCGGTGCGAAGCTCAGTCAATCCATGGAGCGCGCCAACTTCGGCAAAGGAATGCTCGACAAGATTGACGAGTACCGCGGCGTTTTCCCGAAGGCCTACCATGCCGTGCCTGCCCGTCATAGAGACATGCCTTACCGTGTCTTCCTGCGCCTTGTGCAGCAGCGACTGCAATCGACCTATGACGATGACGTTTTCCCGTACGAAAAGGTCGGACAGCTTGTCGACGATATACAGCTGATCGCCGCCAGCCTTGCCGAGAACAAAGGCGAACAGGCGGGACTTTTCGCAGTCCAGAGACTGCTTCGCCGCATCGACACCTTCGGCTTTCATATGGTCACGCTCGATATCCGTCAGGATTCAGAGGTGCATCGCAACGTCGTGGGTGAGTGTCTGGGTGAGGACGGCTGGGACGACATGTCTGCCGACGAGCGCACGCTACGAATCACCGACGCCATTGTGTCGCGAGAAAGCGTACCCGTCACATTGAGCACACAGGCGCGCAAGACCATGGCCGTCTTTCAGGCAATCGCCTTTTGCCGGCGAAAATATGGCCCGAAGGCCATAGGGCCTTTCATCGTCAGCATGACGCAGGGGGCCGATGACATTCTTTCCGTCATTCTGCTGGCGCAATGGGGTGAGCTGCACAACAAGCGCGGAGAAGTCCCGCTCGACGTCTCGCCACTGTTGGAAACAGTAGACGACCTGCAGAACGGACCGGCAATTCTCAAATCTCTGCTGTCCTCGGACTTGTACCGCAAACATCTGAAGCGCCGCGAGAATCGCCAGATGGTCATGATTGGCTATTCCGACAGCAATAAGGACGGCGGTCTCGCATCAGCACGATGGGCGCTACAAAACGCCCAGGAAGTCATCGTCAAAGCCGCTGACGCGCAGGAAATTGAATTGACTCTGTTCCACGGGCGCGGCGGCACCGTTAGCCGCGGCGGCAGCAAAACACACGTTGCTGTACTCGGCGCGCCGCCAGGAACCGTCAATGGCCGCCTGCGAGTCACGGAACAGGGTGAGATCATCAACGAAAAGTACGGCCTGCGCGGCATTGCTCTTCGCACGCTGGAACAGATGACCGGTTCCGTTGCTCTGGCCACGGCAA
The DNA here is from genome assembly GCA_964568835.1 of uncultured Woeseiaceae bacterium. Lineage (GTDB taxonomy): Bacteria > Pseudomonadota > Gammaproteobacteria > Steroidobacterales > Woeseiaceae > UBA1847. The sequence continues at coordinate 8,296 of CAZMRZ010000080.1, forward strand.
TGCCGAGACATCGCGGCAATGATCAGCTCGAGTGGCACGCGATAATGGATGTGATTGCGAAAGAAAGTCGACGCGCCTACCGCAAGCTGATCTACGAAACACCGAATTTCTACGAATATTTTCGCAAGGCAACACCCATCGATCTGATCGAGCGTATGCGAATAGGCTCAAGGCCATCAGCTCGCCGGCGTCAGTCGGGAATCGAAGATCTGCGCGCAATCCCCTGGGTGTTTTCCTGGACTCAGGCCCGTTTCGTGTTACCCGGTTGGTATGGAATCGGCAGCGGACTTAAGAAGGCGGTCGACGAGTTCGGCGAAGATGCCTTTGGCGAGATGTTCAAGGAATGGTACTTCCTTCGTTCACTGACCGCGGACACCGAGATGGTGTTGGCAAAGTCGGATCTCGGAATCGCGCAGCTTTACTCAGAACTCGCAGGCGAGGACCTGCACAATGAATTCTTCCCGCCAATAAAGACCGAGTTCGAACTCACCCGCGATCTCGTGCTCAAATTCTCCGAGCACGACGCATTGCTTGATGGCGACGTCACGTTGCAACGCGCGATCATGTTGCGTAACCCATACGTCGACCCGATGAGCCTCATGCAGGTTGACCTGCTATCCAGATGGCGTGAATCAAACCGCGAAGACGAAGACATCTTCAATGCCTTACTCGCGTCCGTTAATGGAATAGCTCAGGCACTTCAAAATACGGGTTAAGGTAAAAGACGATTTTCGCAGAGCCGTAGATTAGTCGTCTATGAAGGAGGCGTAGTCGTCCAGCGTTTTGCGAGAAATGTCAGGGACCTCTGCATCGTCCGCTGGATAACCTACGACCAATAGAAGAAAGGGTCGTTCGCTTTTCGGTCGATGCAATATTTCGTTCAGGAACTTCATCGGGCTTGGTGTATGCGTTAATGTCGCGAGACCCGCTGTGTGCAGCGCCGTAATCAGAATACCTGTCGCGAGACCGGTCGACTCCGCCGGGTAATAGTGTTTCACCTTGCGGCCATCCGGCAGCTCGCCGAATTTTTGCAGGAACACCGCGATGAGGTACGGCGCCGTCTCCAGGAAGGGTTTTTTGTCATCAGTGCCCAGTGGTTCCAGAGCGGCCAGCCACTCCTCCGACGCGCGGTGTTCGTAAAACTCCCGCTCCTCAACCTCAGCGGCGATACGAATCTTTTTCTTCGTTTCCGCGCCGCTGACAACCGCGAAATGCCAGGGTTGTAGATTGGCCCCGCTCGGCGCTGTGTTTGCGGCCTTCAAGGCAGTCTCGATAATGTCGCGCGGTACCGGCCTGTCGGAAAATTCGCGAATCGTTCTGCGTCTGTCTATGTCATCGTAAAAATCATTGAGTCGCTGCCGCATCTCCTCGACGGGAAACTCACGATACTTTTCTAGCGGAATAGTTGGATAACGCTTCACGTCAGCTCCTTTTTTGCAGGACGCTCCAGTCGTCCGTGTCGGCCTCGGAAACAGCGCGCCCCATAACCGAGATGCCCGCCTCGTGAACAGTCTCAGGTCGCCCCGAAACCAGCGGATGCCAGGCAGCAAGGTCGTCGCCATTCGCTATGAGACGATACGCACAGGTCGTCGGCAGCCACTCGAAGGCCTCCGGCTCATCCAACGTCAGGGTCAGGCATTCGGCCACTTGCTTGGCGCGATTCGCATAGTCTGAACAACGACACGTCTGCAAATCAAGCAACCTGCACGCGACATCAGTGTAAAAAACTTCGCCTGTGTCTTCATCTTCAACCTTATGCATGCAACACAGCGCACAGCCATCGCACAAGGACTCCCACTCATCGCGCGACATTTGCGAAAGTGATTTGCGTTTCCAAAACTGATCGTTCATCGTCCGGTACTCTGCTCTACTACGCATCCAATATCTATATGAAAGCCGTTTTTCTTGATTTCGCGACGATGGGGCCGGGGCTGGACGTTGCGCCCTTGCGCCGCTTGCTTCCCGAACTTGAGCTCTTCGAAGTGACGACGGACGATCAGATCGCCGAACGCATTCAAGATGTGGAAATCGTCCTTGGCAACAAGGTTCGCCTCACCAAAGAACGAATCCAGGGCAACCCGGCCCTGCGGTTCATCGGCCTAACCGCTACGGGAACTGACAACGTCGATCTCGTAGCGGCGAAAAAGCACGATGTTGCAGTCTGCAACATCAGGGCCTACTGCACACAATCCGTCGCCGAGCATGTGTTCGGCCTGCTGCTGAATCTCACTCACAACCTGACGCAGTACAACGCAGCCGTCCGGGCTGGCGAGTGGCAGCAATCCGAGGACTTTTGTCTGCTTTCATTCCCAATTCGGGAGCTGTCCGCCATGACGCTGGGCGTCGTCGGTTTCGGCGACCTCGGCAAGGGCATTGCCAGGATTGGAGAGGCGTTCGGGATGGAGGTGATTATTTCCGCACGGCCGGGCGCGGAGACGGTGGCTGATGATCGGGTGGCTTTCGACGAATTACTGCGACGATCGGACGTTATTTCTCTGCATTGCCCGCTGACCGACGAAACCGCGGGTCTGTTCGGAGAGGCTGAATTCAATGCCATGAAGTCCAACGCTATTCTGATCAATACAGCACGTGGCGGACTGGTGGATTCGACGGCTCTGGTTGCGGCGCTGCACAACGGCCACATCGGGGGCGCTGCTATCGACGTCTTGCCAACCGAGCCTCCTGTCGACGGTGATCCTTTGCTCGATTTCGACAGTCCAAATTTGTTAGTAACCCCCCACGTCGCTTGGGGAACTAATGAGGCTCGCCAGGCGGCGATCAACGAGCTTGCATTGAATGTGGCCGCCTTTCTCGATGGTCGTGAGAGAAACCGCGTAGCCTAGTTGTAATACTCGAGTTTTGACTATTACGACGAGTCGTTAGGCGCCAACGATCTGCCTCGCCCATTGCACGATGCCGCGCACGCGTGGCGAGCCGAGGTCATAGGCCTCATCGAAGCTCACCCAGCGCCATTCATGATGCTCAGGCTCGCCGGTCTCGGGCGAGATGCCCATGACGATATCTTCCTGCTCAGTGCTACCAAGATAGTATCTGGCGACCTTGCCTTTACTGTAGGGCCCGGTCTCAAAGAAACGATCACCCCAATCGAACTCGAGATCGACAATTCCGGTTTCCTCGCGGACCTCACGCAGCGCAGCCTCCATCGAATCTTCACCGGGCTCACGAATGCCTTTTGGAAAATCCCAATGATGAAACGCCCGCAGCAGGATGGTTTTCCAGCCCTCGTCCGTCTTGCGAACCGCGACAACCCCACAGGAGAGTTTGTGTTCCATCAGGTGCCCACACTGCGAAGAACATCGGCAGGCTTCGCGTTCACGGCGCCACGA
>CAZMRZ010000081.1:0-9767 GCA_964568835.1 uncultured Woeseiaceae bacterium
GGCTTCAACAGCGCTTCCCGAGCTGCGGTAAACTTCATAGGTTCCACCTGTTAATAAATATTGGAAATAGTTAAATTACTGTTATTATTAAGCACGCCTTTTCCTGTGCATAACTTTATAAATACTAATAAAATCAATTACTTAACCCTGATATTTCTACGTAACAATTCGCGAACAGCATAACAGCCTCCTGTGGACGGTCTGTGGACAAAACTTTTCGAAAAACTTTTCCACCGCTTATCCACACTATCCTGTCAGAGTTCTCAACAAATTCAAATAGTCGTCATCTATGCGCTTTTCCGTTTCCCGCAAAGATTCGATTCGCCGGCAACCATGCAGCACCGTCGTGTGGTCGCGACCGCCAAACGCATCTCCAATTTCCGGAAGACTGTGGTTTGTTAACTCCTTCGCGAGAGCCATCCCAAACTGCCTGGGCCTCGCTATGGAACGTGTTCTTTTCTTCGATAACAAATCCCCCACCCGAATCTTAAAATACTCTGCGACGGTTTTCTGAATGTTTTCGATCGAAACCAGCCGATCTTGTAGCGCAAGTAAGTCCCGGAGTGCTTCCTTGGCGAAATCCAGGTCGATCGCCCGTCCCGTAAAACGATAAGTCGCGATCACCCGGCGCAAAGCGCCCTCCAGCTCCCGGACGTTCGAACGAATGCGCTTGGCTATGAAGAAAGCGACCTCCTCCGGAAGCGCGATACCATCGGCGGCGGCCTTACTCATCAGAATAGCGACGGAGGTTTCGAGCTCCGGCGGCTCTATCGCAACCGTCAGACCCCAACCAAACCTGGACTTGAGTCGTTCCTCAAGCCCGGTCACCTCTTTGGGGTAACGATCACAAGTCAGAATGATCTGGCGCTGCCCTTCGAGTAGCGCATTAAAGGTGTGAAAGAACTCCTCCTGGGATCGCTCTTTACCCGCAAAAAACTGAATATCATCGATCAGCAGGGCGTCGAGCGATCGATAGGAGCGCTTAAACTCCGATATTTTATTGTGCTGGAGGCCCTTAACCATGTCACCAACGAAGCGCTCCGAATGTACGTAACTCACGCGCGCCTCCGGATTCGCCTTCAGCATGGCGTTGCCAACAGCGTGCATAAGGTGCGTTTTGCCCAGGCCAACGCCGCCGTAGATAAATAGTGGGTTGTAGGACAAGCCGGGGTTCTCACCGACCTGCGTCGCCGCGGCCTTGGCCAGCTGATTGCTCTTACCTTCGACGAAACTTTCAAACGTAAATGACGGGTTCAGCCGGGAGGCGACCGGCGAATGGCTCGGCGCCTTGATGGGCGAGGCCTGTGGCCGACCGCTCGTGGATCTGACGGGCGGCGCGCTGCGTGAACCGACCTCGATAAGAAGCTCCGTACCGCCGCCGTTCTCCTCAATTAACTGCAGGATTCTTTGAACATGGTGCTGCTGGAGCCAGTCGACCACAAACCGATTGGGCGCCAGCAAGCGAAGAATACTGCCATCGTCGACGGCCTGCAGTGGGCGAATCCAGGTATTAAACTGCTGCTCCGGTAGCTCCGACTGCAGCGCGCGGAGGCACTGGTTCCAAAGCGTGGATTCAGCAGACAAGGAGTTCCCCAAACGGCCCCAAATTCAGTGCGGGCCCGACCGTAGTCTATGACAACAGAAAGACGGGGCAGTCTATACTGAAATTCCATGGTTTACATCCGTCTATTGACACTGTCAGGGCATCTGAGTACCCTTGCCGACCTCCAGAAAAGCCGGTCAGAACTTACCGGTTATTGATCCAGGTAATCACCATGAAACGCACATTCCAGCCCAGCAAAATCAAACGCGCACGAACCCACGGTTTCCGTGCCCGTATGGCAACCAAAGCCGGGCGACTCGTTCTTAAGCGCCGCCGCGCCAAGGGCCGCGCGCAGCTGACGCCGTAACGCAACCGCGACCGTCACGACGACGATTCAAAAAACAGGATTGACGAGCAGCAAGGGTTATCGGTTTCGAAAGACGAACCGCTTACTTGACGCAGCCGCTTTCGGCCGCGTGTTCAAAAAAGCCACGCGAAGCCGGGATAAATTCTTTACAGTGCTCTGCCGCGACAATAATGACGAAGAAGCACGACTCGGTCTTGCGATCTCGAAAAAACATTGTCGTAAAGCGACGGCGAGAAACCGCATTAAGAGGGTGATTCGAGAATCGTTTCGACAACACCAGCAAGAGCTGCACGGCGTTGATATCGTCATCATGAATCAACCGGCGGCGGCTATGGCGAACAATATCGCGATGACCGAAAGCCTCGAGCGACACTGGCAAAAGTGCTCATCAAGAAAACGCAACATAACAACGCAGGATAGCTAACGGATGGACAATCAACGACTATTGATTTGGGGACTTTTTGGCCTGTTGGCCTGGATAACCTATCAGACGTGGATTCAGGAATTCGCGCCGAAGCCGGTCGCCATACAACAACAGACCGAGGAGCCCGAACTTAGCGCTCCAGCGGAAGGCGGCGACCTGCCTCCGCTATCCGCCCCTAGCGAAGCAGCGCTTGATGCGCCGATGCCGGTTGACGACGCAGCGCCGGTGATGGCGGCTGGCACCTCAGCCGCACCGTCCATTCGTGTTGTTACCGACGTCTTCGAAGTAGAGATCAGCACGCAAGGCGGCACGTTGCAGGCCGCCAGCTTGACCGCCTATCCAGTCGCAAAAGATCAGCCAGACACGCTAATTCAGCTCTTAAGCCAAGAAGCCGCGAATTTCGGCCAGATTCAGACGGGCCTGCGAATCGTGGGCGAGGGCGATGAGCCGAACCATCTCGCCGTCTTCACCAGCAGTCGCGACACCTATTCACTCGATGGTGCCGACGAGATCGTTGTACCGTTGCGCTGGCGCAGCGCGAGCGGCGTTGAGGTTGAAAAGCGCCTTCACTTTAAGCGCGGCAGTTACGCGATCGACATCGAACAGGAAGTGACAAACGGCAGCGATAGTTTGTGGCGTGGCGCCGATTACGCACAGATTCAACGCGTCTTTAAGGAACAAGAGCGCTCGATGTTCGATGTCGACTCCTATTCTTTTGCTGGGCCGATTATTTACAACGGCGAAAAATCCGAGAAGCTCAAGCATGACGACCTGATCGACGACGGCACCTACAAGCTCGACGCCAAGAACGGCTGGATAGGTTCGATCCAACACCACTTTCTAAGTGCGGTCGTTCCGGCAGCCGACACCGATCAGTCCTATAGCATCTCCGTACGCGGCGACCGCTCGACAGCGAGCACGATTGCAAAAGCGCAATCGATCGCGCCGGGCTCGAGCAAGATATTCACAACGACAGCGTTTGTCGGACCGAAGCTGCAGTCGCAGCTCGAAGAAATCGACAAGACCCTGAAGCTTACGGTCGACTATGGCTGGCTGACGATTATTTCCCAGCCACTATTTTGGGTGCTGAACTTCGTCTTCGAGTTTGTCGGTAACTGGGGAGTCGCAATTATTCTGGTGACGTTCCTGATCAAGCTGGCCTTTTATAAGCTGACGGAATCAAGCGGCCGCTCGATGGCGAAGATGCGAAACCTTCAGCCACGCATGAAGGCTCTGCAGGACCGCTACAAAGACGATAAGCCGGCGCTTAGTGCGGCAATGATGGAGCTCTACAAGCGCGAAAAAGTGAATCCGGCGGCGGGTTGTTTGCCCATCCTGATTCAGATGCCGTTTTTCCTGGCGTTTTATTGGGTTCTGCTTGAAAGCGTCGAGATGCGTCAGGCACCGTTCGCTTTGTGGATTACCGACCTGTCGACCAGAGACCCCTATTTCATTCTGCCGCTGATCATGGGTGCGGCAATGTTGATGCAGCAAAAGCTGAATCCCGCTCCAGCGGATCCCGTGCAGGCTAAAGTGATGCAGATCATGCCGGTTATGTTTACGGGCTTCTTCGCGTTCTTCCCGTCGGGCCTGGTGCTTTACTGGGTTACGAATACGCTGCTGTCCATCGCACAGCAATGGAAGATCAACCGAGTGGTCGAAATGGAAGCGAAAACCAGCAAGCGTTAGCGATCGACCAGAGCCGTACGAATCTTTATTTCGTTGTGCAGGGTTTTGTGCACGGGACATCGGTCCGCAATTTCCAACATGCGCTGCCGTTGCTGCTCCGTTAGTTCACCATCGAGCACCAGCTCGCGGTGAAACTCGTCAATCTGACCCGCCGTGTTTTCGCAGTCGCCACAGTCCTCGGCGTGAACACGACCATGTCGGACGCGCACGGTCGCAGACCGCAGATCAATTTTCTTAAAGCTGGCATACATCTTCAGGGTCATCGTCGTGCACGTCGCCAGTGCGGCCGAGAGAAAGTCGTAGGGCGTCGGACCGAGGTCCGTGCCGCCGACACCAGGAGGCTCGTCGGCAACAAACCGGTGCCTGCCCGCGACAACATCCGTACGAAAGCCGTCGATAAATGTCCTCGCCGCAACCTGGTCGGGCTCTCCGCGCAGCAAATCGTCGCTCGCGACGTCCGCCGCCGGTAGATAGCGCGTCGCCCACGCCGCGAGCACCTGGCCGGCATATAGAGAATCAGCCTCCGCGCTCATTAGGTGGTCTGCCTTATCGAGACTGATGAAGCTCTTGGGGTGCTTGGCCGCCGCAAACAACGCTGACGCGTTTTGAATATCAACAATGTCGTCCAGAGGAGCATGCATAACGAGCAGCGCCTTGCGCAGTCCGGTTACTGCGGTCGGCAGGTCGTGTTGTTTAAGGTCATCCAGAAACTGTTCCTTCACAAGAAACGGCCGCCCGCCCAGCAGTACTTCTGCAGAGCCCTTTTCTCTGAGTTCGGACTCAGACTCATGAAACATATGCGAAACGTGGGCGGGATCCGACGGCGAACCGATTGTCGCTACAGCGATCGCCGACGGGACGCGCGCCGCGGCCTGCAAGACGGCGGTTCCGCCCAACGAGTGGCCAAAAAGAATCTCGGGCGCGCGATGTTCTTCGCTAAGCCAGCGAGCGGCAGCCAGAAGATCGTCGACATTGCTTGAAAAACTGGTGTCCGCGAACTCGCCATCGCTTTGTCCCAGCCCTGTAAAATCGAATCGCAACACGGCGATCCCAGCATCGGTCATCGCTCGCGAAATGTTGGTCGCTGCCTTGAGGTTCTTCGAACAGGTGAAGCAATGTGCAAACAGCGCGTAGGCCCGGGGCGCGCTGGCGGGAGAATCAAGAATGCCTGCGAGGTTTTCTCCAGCGCTATTCGCGAAATTTACTTTTATACTCTGCATCCGTTAATCGCCTGTGGTTTGATTCAGCTATGTCTCGCACGCTCGATACTATTGTTGCAGCCGCGACGCCGCCGGGAACCGGGGGCATCGGGATTGTGCGCGTGTCCGGAGAGAAGACCGAGCTTATTGCCAGAACATTACTCGGCAGCTTGCCCGAACCCCGATCAGCAGCCTACCGCGTTTTCCAAAATGGCGTTGGAGACAAGATTGACGCCGGCCTCGCATTGTATTTTCCAGCGCCAACATCGTTTACCGGCGAGTCGGTGCTTGAGCTGCATGGGCACGGCGGACCAATGCTTGTTTCGTCAATCGTTGATGCGATCGTCGATCTGGGTGCGAGGCATGCGGAGCCCGGCGAGTTTTCTCAACGCGCGTTTCTGAATGACAAGCTCGACCTTGTTCAGGCAGAGGCGATCGCAGACCTGATTAACGCAGGCACAACGCAAGCCGCCCGGGCCGCATTGCGCTCGTTAACGGGCGCGTTTTCGGGCGCCGTCAATGCGTTGGCCGAACAGCTTGTTCGCCTGCGCATGCACGTCGAAGCGGCGATCGACTTTCCCGAAGAAGAGATCGACTTTCTTTCGGATGACTTGCTGCTTCGTCGTCTGGATGAGTGCGGTGAGGCGTTTGCTTTGTTGCAGGAACAGGCAAAACAAGGGCGGGTGTTAAGGGATGGCTTTCAGGTTGTCATCGTCGGCAAACCGAATGCGGGCAAGTCGAGCCTGCTGAACCGACTGAGCGGCCAGGATGCGGCGATCGTGACAGAGATAGCGGGGACCACGCGCGATATTTTGCGCGAGCAGCTCGATATCGACGGACTTGCGGTAGAGCTCATCGATACTGCCGGTCTGCGCAATGATCCTGATCGCGTCGAGGAAGAGGGCATCCGGCGCGCGCGTGCGGCGCTCAAAAGCGCCGACGCCGTTCTTTGGATACAGGACGCGAGCGCAGCGGAGCCGGAAGAAATAGACGAGCCACTCCCCGACGGCGTGCCGGTGATGGTCGTTATGAACAAGATCGACCTTTGCGACGATTCCAGCCGGGGCGTTGAGGGCGCGATTCGAATTTCGGCAAAAACCGGTGAAGGCCTGGATTCGCTTCGGCGCCACATCCGCGAGCTTGCCGGTTATGAAAACCTCGGAGAAGGGGCCTTTACCGCTCGCAAGCGCCACCTTCGCGCGCTCGAGTTGGCTGCTTCTCACTTCGCCACCGGCCGGACGGCACTCGAAGAAACGCGCGCCGGCGAGCTGCTTGCGGAAGAGCTTCGTCTAAGTCATGGCGCGTTGAGCGAGATTACCGGCGCCGTTTCCTCGGACGATCTACTCGGCAAAATATTTTCGGAATTCTGTATCGGAAAATAACGCCGATATAAGGTGACAGTGACCCTATATCGGGCGCTGATATAAGGTCACTGTCACCTTATATCGCGCGAACATCAGGGTTAAATCATCAGAGCGTCAACGGGCCCTTTATTGTTTAAGGCCTAAGGGTGAAAGCGAGTTTCGGAAATGGCGATTTCTGTGATCGGGCCGTATTGGGTGACCTGCTCACGAATCAACTCCGCATCGCCCAGAATGATGAATACGAGTTCGTCCGAGCCCGGATAAACGTCATCAATGACCACGGCAATTGTTTCTGGCGTTGCTGCGCTCAGGCTCGCGCCATAGTCGTTGATGTAGGACGCGCTCAGGCCACCGGCCTCAATGGTTGCGAAGGTGCTGGCCAGCTGCGCTGCCGTTTCCAGCCGCGGTGGAAACTGCCCCATGACGTAGTTGCGAGCCGAGACCATCATGGCCTCGTCAAGCCCGTTGTCACGAAACCGACCCAAAGTGCTAAGCGCAACATCGATCGCCTCGACGGTTGTGCTCGTTTCGGTAAAAGACGTAATGAAAACAGACCCCGGTCGGGAGGGGCGCGACAGAGCGGATCTTGCGCCGTAGCTCAGGCCCGATTTGGTTCGAAGCTCGGTCATTAGCATCGATGTAAAGCGACCACCGAAAACAGTGTTTGCCAGGTCCAGTTCGGCGCGACCGGCGAAGCCTCGCGTAACGCCGACATTGCCAATATAGAAGTAGGTCTGTGTTGCCCCCGGCTTATCAATCAGATAAACGCGGTTCGATTCGGCTGGCACGGCCGTGCCGATGATGGGTAACTCGCCAGCGGCCGCTCGCCACTCGCCGAAAGCGGCCGTTAGCGCATCGCGCATCGCAGCGATCTCGAAGTCCCCTGAGACGGCAATGATTAACCGATCACCACCAAGGACGTCCGCGTAATAGGCGAGCATATCTCCGTGCGCAATGTTTGCGAGAGACGACTCGCTGCCACCGAGGGGGTTGCCGTATGGGTGCTCGCCGAACAAAAATGCATTCGCATAGGACGGCATAAGTCGCCCGGGATCAGAGCCCTTCGCGGCCTTGATCAGGTTGATCGAGCGATCGCGCAACTTCGAAAACTCGTCTGCCTTTAGTGCTGGCCGTTGCAGCAAGTCAGACACCAGCTCAACCATCAGCGCGGAGTCTTTTGCCATGAAGTCGGCCGACACGGAAAGCCACTCAAGGCCGGCAGACGCGCCGAGCTCACCGCCGACAGACGCGACGGTTTCGGCAAACTCCGCGGCGCTTCGTTCACCGGCACCTTTTTCAAGAAGTCCGGCCAGAAGGTTTGCCAGACCGTGTTTGTCCGACGGGTCTGTCGCCGCACCGCCACGAATAATCGCTTGAAGACCAATTAGCGGAACGTCGTGATTTTCGTTGAGTATCAGAATGGTGCCGTTGTCCAGAACGACGCGCTCGGCATCGGGCAGCGTAACGTCATCGCCATAGGCGGCCCCCGATCCGAAAATGGCTAGGAGCGCGAAGAACAGCGTTAAGCGCTTCATTGTGCCTCCACCGGCTGCGGTGACCGCAGAACGCCAACCGTCATTTTGCGGCGGTCAAACACCTTTTCGGCGACGTCTTGAACCTGCGCGGCGGTAACCGCGCTGATCTCGTCGGGCAGACTAAAGGCGCGTTGATAGTCACCCAGGAAAACCTCTGCGTTACCCAGTGCCGAAGCCTTGCCATCAATCGTTGCCATGCCGCGCCAAAAATCCGCGCTCATAATGTTTCGGGCCTTCAGCAGCTCGGCATCCGACACACCCTCTCGAGCGACACGATCAAGCTCTTCGAGCAGGCGCTGTTCTGTAACGTCGATGTCGGCACCCGGCGGTAATGTCAGATAGAAATAGACGAGACCCGGATCGATGCCCTCCATCTGGAACCCACCGACGGCAAGCGCCAGCTGTTCATCTTCAACAAACAAGCGGTGCAGGCGAGAGGAGTCGCCGCCAACGAGAATGTGTAACAAGACGCTCATGGGAAGCGTCTCTGGATCGGTCGCGCTGCCGGCGTGAAAGGTCATGTGCAACAAGGGCGTCGGCGCGTCGATTTCGACCAACAGCCGGCGCGCACCGAGCTGCTCCGGCTCCGTTGTGCGAATGGGCTGAGGCGGGTCTTGCGAATCGATACCACCAAAATACTCGTCGGCAAGCTTAAAAACTTCTTCGTGGGTCACGTCGCCCGTAAAGACCATCGTCAGGTTGTTCGGCGCGTAGTAGGTCCTGAAATACGACTCAAGGTCTTCTTGCGTCCAGTTTTCGACATCGGACGCCCAGCCAATAACGGGGAACTGATAGGGGTGAGCGATGAAGGCCGTTGCGTTCATTTCCAGATACAGCCGGCTAAAGTTGTCGTTGTCGTAGCTATTGCGACGCTCTGAGTAGACAACACCACGCTCGGACTCAACCACATCAGGGTCGATGGCGAGGTTTTCCAGGCGGTCGCCCTCAAGGTCGAAGATCGTTTCCAGCGCTGAGCGCGGGAACCAGTCCTGATAAACGGTAAGGTCCTTCGAGGTATAGGCGTTATTTGCGCCGCCCGCGGCCTCCATTGTTTCGTCAAATTCGCCCTGCGCTCGCCGGTCCGTGCCATTGAACATCATGTGCTCGAAAAAGTGCGACAGGCCGGTGATGCCCGGGTATTCGTTCCGGCCACCGGCCCGCACGAAGTTGTACATAACAACGTTCGGGATGTCGTGGTCCGGCCAGACGATGATACGCAGGCCGTTGTCGAGCGTGTGCGCGCGGATTTCTGTCGGAACGCCCTCTTGTTCTGGCGCCTCATACACGGGAGCGAGCAAAATCGGCTCGATGATTTTCGGAAACTCGAAAGTGGGCATCAGTCGTTCGCCCACAAGGGCAAGAAGGCCCAACACTCCCAACACCGCCATGGCCGCATTGAGCTTCTGGCCAGTTTTGAAAACGATCGATTGAGTCTGTTCAACGTCCAGCGACTTTTTTAGCCCGGTTGGCGTGATTTCGTAGGCCCAGGCGAAAATCAGCGCTACGGGATAGCCGATGATGAGCACGAGAAGAAAAAACCCGGTAGCCCAGCTGGGGGCGTTGATGGCGACCAGTGCCGCGCCGCCGAGCCAGTAAATTAGCAAGCTCGCAAGGGCATAAGCGAGAGCAACCTTGAAAACGTTGCG
>CAZMRZ010000081.1:9867-11616 GCA_964568835.1 uncultured Woeseiaceae bacterium
ACAAGAATCGGCAAAGTGGGCGCAATCAACACCACGCTAAGCCAGGTTTGCGCTTCCTTGTAGCTCTTCGTGAATGACGCCACCAGCGTCATCAGCGAGGCGCCGAGCAAAATGAAGGGCAATAACAAGAAGAAGGCCGCGGCGACGACGTCCAGCCCGAAGTTCGGCGTCATGCCGAGCTGCTCCAGCGGCATGAACTCCAAAACCACATAGAAAGACAACAGGCTGAGCAGCAGCGATGCGGACATAAACAGACAGGCCGCCAGAATTTTCCCAAGAATCAACTGTGCCCGCGTTACCGGCAGCGCCAATAATGGCTCCAATGAGCCGCGCTCACGCTCGCCCGCGGTTGAGTCGATGGCGAGATACATGCCGCCCATCAACATTGCGAAGATAAAAAAGTAACTCATCATGCCAAGCAGCATTGCAGAGCGACCACTGGGCGTTGAGACGTCGACCCGGTCGATATTGATCGGTCGAAGCAACATGGGGTTGACGCCGCGCGCGGATAAACGAATAGCCGCCAACTGTCGGTTATAGGCGTTCAGGGCGCTGCGGGCGCGGCGCGCCTCTTTGTCGCCCTGGGAGTTGGCCTCATCGGAATACAACTCGACCCGGGCCGGAATCGTATCGGCAAGCTGCTCGCCAAACACTTCGGGGATGACGAGAACGACATCATGTGCACCCGTCTTGACCGCGTCCGCGGCGCCATTGATGTCTTCGGGTCCGTCAACGATGTCGATGTTGCGGCTCTCGAGGAAGCGCATAAGGTTCGGTGCATGCTCCTGCCCGATGACCGGCAGCTCCATCGTGCTTTCGGCATCATCCAGAGCGCGATCCAATGAGATGTTAATGACAAACGCAAACATCACCGGCCCAAAGATGGGGCCCATGATGAGTGCCGACGCCAGCGTGCGGCGATCACGAAGATTGTCCAGAACCTCTTTGAAGAAAACGGTGAGTAGAGTCCGCATCATTCTCCTCCCACCATTTGTATCGCACTGACAAAGGCCTCTTCGAGGTCCTCCTCACCGGTGCGCTCACGGATGCCGTCGATAGAGCCATCAATAGCAACCTGCCCATTGGCAATGATGCAGATGTCGTCGCACAGCGCGGCAACCTCCTGCATTACGTGCGAGGAAAACAGAACGCAGCGACCATCGTCTTTGAGTTTCAAAATCAGGCGGCGCAGCGAACGCGTTGCCATTACGTCGAGTCCGTTGGTTGGCTCATCAAGCAACACGTTCTGCGGATCATGAACAAGCGCCCGCGCCAGCGATACTTTCGTCCGCTGACCTTGCGAAAAGCCTTTAGTGCGCCGATCAGCAAAGTCCTCGATCTCGAGGAGCTTGACGATATTGTCGACGCGGTCGTCAACTTCGCTCTTGGCGATGCCGCAAAGATTTGCGAAGTAAGCGATGTTCTCTCGTGCGCTGAGATTTGGATATAAGCCGGAACCATGAGGCAGCGCACCGATCTTCTCGCGTGCCGCGAGGCTGTCGGTAACAACGTCCGCGCCATCAATGTTCGCGGAGCCTTCGTCGGGCTTCAGAACGGTGTACAGAATACGCAGCGTCGTTGATTTACCAGCGCCATTAGGGCCAAGCAAGCCGGTTATTTTTCCGTCAGGCGCCGTGAAACTGACACCACGAACGGCGTGTACCTTGCCAAAGGACTTATGAATTCCGTCGACCGTGATCATGGGTTCGGCCCCGAAAAGTCCAGAAAGAAGGGCATCACGAAGCTGCG
>CAZMRZ010000082.1:0-11258 GCA_964568835.1 uncultured Woeseiaceae bacterium
CGAGGAATTACTGGATGAAGTCAGGCGCATCAAACAACTGCAAACGTCATTCGTAGTAGCGGACGCTCATCATGGTTGAGCATCGCGACTTTCAGGACAAGCAATACGCATTTGCTGCGCATATACGAGATCCCGATAACACGGTCGCGCCAGAAGGTATCGAAGACCGGCGCATGGGCATTTATCGAGAGCTGTTCTTCAACAATCTTCGTAACTTGCTCGGCACGTTCTTTCCCGTTATTCGAAAGATTCTAAGTGACGATCAGTGGCACCACGTAATCCGCGAATTCATGAAGATCCATCGTGCCAAGACGCCGTATTTCCTGCAATTGCCGGAGGAGCTCGTGGCCTTCTTACAAGAGGAATACCGGGTCCTGGATGAAGACTTCCCCTTTATCACCGAACTCGCTCACTACGAATATGCGGATCTCGCGCTGCGCGTCTCGACCGACGAGAATGACTTGACGGGTGTTGATCCGGAGGGTGATCTCAAATCTGAGGTGCCCGTCAAATCCGTTTTGGCCTGGGCGTTCGCCTATCACTACCCCGTCCACCGAATCTCGGAAGACTTTTTACCCACCGAACCGACCGAGCAACCATCGTATCTCGCACTATTCCGGCGCAGCGACGACAAAGTCAGCTTCCTTGAGCTAAACGCCGTAAGCGCTGCTTTGCTGGACGCCGTCGAACACAATACCGCTGCGCTGAACGGTGAGATATTACTGAGAAATCTTGCCAGCAAAATACATTACCCCGATGTCGAGGCGTTAATACAACACGGCATAGATGCTCTCGAAGAGATGCGACAACTGGAAATTCTGACCGGCACACGCAGTGCCGGCTAACGGAGATTAATGAATGAAATTCTTACTGAACTTAAAGAATCAGGTAATTGGCGTGCTGAACCCGGCAGGAGACTGGGTTGCTCTCCTTCCTATTCGCTTGTTGATGGCGTACGAATTCGGGAAAGCCGGCATGATGAAGTTCAACGGTAATAACTGGTTCGCCAACTATCAGGACAATTTCCTCTTTCCGTTTAATTATGTGCCGGTTGAGGTGAGCTGGTTCATGGCGACCTGGGTTGAAATCCTCGGCGGCTTCGCATTGGTCTTCGGCCTGTTCACCCGGTTTTGGGCGTTCAGTCTGATCGTCGTGTCGGTTGTCGCAATATCCGGTGTCCATTGGCCGGATGACTGGAACAGTCTCGCGGAGCTTTGGAAAGGCTATGCGATCACTAATAAGGGCTTCGGCAACTATCGCGTCCCGTTGCTGTTTATTGCGATGCTGATCCCTCTTGTATTTAGCGGGCCCGGCAAACTCAGCATCGATCATATACTCGCAAAGAAATTTCCCTGAATTTGCTAGTATCGTCCGTTCAGCGCCGCAGAGCGCGAGACATAAGAACAGGAAATGGCGGCGAACGCGGACGGCACTTCGGGCCAGCTAAGGCGTGATATAGGTTTTTTCGGCGCTGCTTTCCTCGTGCTGAATTCGGTCATCGGCGCGGGGATATTCGCGCTGCCCGGCAAGATTGCGGTCAATGCGGGTGCACTGAGCCCCTGGCTGTTCCTCGTGGTCGGCGCGCTGCTTATTTCCGTTGTGCTCTGTCTCGCGGAATTATCGAGCTACTACCAGAAAACGGGCGGGCCTGTGCTATATGCAACAGATGCGTTCGGACCGCTCGCGGGATTCAGCACGGGTTGGGCAATCTACCTCAGCCGCGTGACGGCATTCGCTGCCAATTCCAATGTAATGGCGACCTATCTGGCGTCTTTACATGACTTCTTCGCCGGCGACATCGCGCGCGGCATCATAATCACGACGCTGACTTTGGGTTTGACGTGGGCGAACGTTCGAGGTGTCAGGGATGGCGTCCGAACTATGGCGATCTTCACATTCCTGAAGGTCGTGCCTCTCCTTCTGTTAATCCTTCTGGGACTCCAACATGTAACGGGTGCGACGTTGATTCCCTCGGCGCCATTCATTATCGAGGAACTGGGCGGCACAACGCTGTTGTTGATCTATGCCTACGTCGGATTCGAGACTCTTGGCGTGACGGCCGGAGAGACATCCAAACCCCGGCGAACCTTGCCGATGGCGTATATCGGTACCACGATGGGTATCGCGCTGTTGTACTTCCTTGTCGTCCTCGTTTTCGTTTCCGTGATCTCCAGCGAGAACTACGGTGACGCAACCTTGGTCGACGTCGGTCGCGCACTTGCCGGACCTTTCGGTGCCATCGCCATCACAATGGCCGCCGTGTTTTCAATCGGTGGCAACCTGGCGAGCTCCATTCTGGGCGCCCCACGGATCATTTTCTCAATGGCAGAAAACCGCATGCTGCCGGCCTGGTTTGGACGCATACACCCTAAATTTTCAACACCGGATCGGTCCATCCTGTTGATGGGAGGAATGGCGCTTGTCCTTGCACTCACCGGGTCATTCGTGAAACTGGCAATTGCGAGTTCGGTCGTGCGCCTTCTCGGCTATGTCGTTTGTATCGCGTCAATTCCCGCAGTACGACGAAACGCCGACGCTGAAGCCAGAGAAAGAGCCTTTCGATTGAAAGGTGGTTACGCCGTTCCTATCGTCGCGCTCGGCATCTGCTTCTGGCTCTTGGCCCAATCGAGCCGAGAATCCTGGATCGCCGTCGGCATATTGCTCGGCATCGGTTGGATTTTCTATGCCATCGAAAAATGGAACGCTTCAAGATCAGAAGAATGATCAGTAGCTTTGTCAGCGTTTTTTCGGAATGTACAGGTCCGTCAACGTGCCTTCGTAAGCTTCGGACGCGAATGCGACGGTCTCAGACAACGTTGGATGCGGGTGAATTGTCAGACTGATGTCTGATGCATCCGCGCCCATTTCGACGGCGAGACAAATTTCTGAAATCAGATCACCCGCGCTTGGGCCGACGATCGCGCCGCCCAGGATGCGGTCTGTTTTCTTATCAAATAACAGCTTCGTGAAACCTTCCGATCGACCGAGTGACAACGCCCGACCACTGGCCGCCCATGGGAACTGGGCCTTTTCATACTCGATGCCCTGCTCTTTCGCTTCAAGCTCCGTCAGACCGACCCAAGCGATTTCCGGATCGGTATAGGCGACCGATGGGATCGAGCGTGCGTCGAAATAACTTTTCTCGCCCGCGATTACTTCCGCGGCAACTTTCGCTTCGTGCGTTGCCTTATGCGCGAGCATCGGCCCGCCAGCAAGATCGCCTATGGCGAAGATATGCGGCACGTTCGTGCGCATTTGCTTGTCGACGGCGATAATGCCGCGCTGATCAACAGCTACGCCGGCTTTTTCGGCGTCCAGCAAGCCGCCGTTCGCTCGGCGACCAACGGCAACGAGAACACGATCGTAAACGCCAACCGACGGCGCTTTGTCGCCTTCGAAACTGACTTCGATTCCAGGAGTCGTCGCGCGCATACCGGTGACCTTGGTCGAGACCATGATCGCGTCATAGCGCTTCTTGACGATCTTCATGAATGGACGCAACAGATCCGGATCAGTCCCCGGCATCAATGTATCGGTGAGCTCTACAACACTGACATCTGTGCCCAACGCGCTGTAGACGCAGGCCATCTCAAGCCCGATGATGCCACCGCCGACAACCAGCATTTTTTGCGGAATCGGTGTGAGCTCAAGCGCACCCGTCGAGTCGACGATACGCGGATCGTCAGGCAATCCGGGTAGCATCATTGGCTCGGATCCCGCCGCGATGATGCAGTTTTCGAAGTCGATGGTTTCGTCGTTGTCGAGCTGCAGGCGATTTGGCGAATCGAATTTCGCGACGCCAGTCAGCACGCGAACTTTACGTTGCTTCGCCATCGTTTTAAGGCCACCGGTCAATTTGCCGACGACCTCGTCTTTCCAGTCCCGGAGTTTGTCACCGTCAATCACCGGCTTGCCGAAGGTAACGCCGTGTTCCGCCATCGCTTCGGCTTCGTCGATCACTTTGGCCGCATGCAGCAGTGCCTTCGACGGAATACACCCGACGTTCAGGCAAACACCGCCCAAAACTGGCCAGCGCTCAACGAGGATCACGTCCAATCCCAGATCGGCGGCTCTGAAAGCCGCTGTGTAACCGCCGGGCCCTGCGCCAATCACAACCACCTGTGCGGTATGCGTCGCATCGCCGACGGTTTTCACGGCTGCCGTTCCCGTAACCGCAGTCTCGATCTCCGCGGGCGTCATCACCATTGTCTCCGTAAACGGCACGTCTTTCGTTACTGCTTCTGATGGTTCGATTACCGCGACCAGACTTCCTGTGGATACTTTGCTGCCGACTTCGACGTTCACAGAGACAATCTTTCCAGCAAGCTCGGCCGGCACATCCATG
This sequence comes from uncultured Woeseiaceae bacterium, assembly GCA_964568835.1. Lineage (GTDB taxonomy): Bacteria > Pseudomonadota > Gammaproteobacteria > Steroidobacterales > Woeseiaceae > UBA1847. Next base: position 4,346 of record CAZMRZ010000082.1, read on the forward strand.
GAGGCCTTATCGGTCTCTATCGTGACTAACGGATCTTCGACGGCGACTGTATCGCCAACGGCGACCAGAACTTCAATGATCTCAACATCCTCGAAGTCGCCCAGATCGGGGACCCGTAATTCAACCGTATCAGCCACTACGAGTCTGCCTGCAACAGTGCGTCGACATCGCCCAAGACCTTGCCCAGGAATGTCGTAAAGCGGGCCGCCTGTGCCCCATCAATCACACGATGATCGTAGGAGAACGACAATGGCAACATCAAACGGGGTTCGAACTCCGAACCATTCCATATGGGCTGCATCGATGACCGCGACACGCCGAGAATTGCGACTTCCGGTGCGTTAACGATCGGCGTGAAAGCCGTACCGCCGATACCGCCGAGGCTTGAGATTGTAAAACCTGCGCCTTGTAGCTGCGGTGCCTTTAATTTGCCGTCTCTTGCGAGCGCCGACAGCTCGCCGAGCTCAATCGCTATCTCGTAGACGTCTTTCTGGTCAACGTCGCGTATGACCGGAACCACGAGGCCCTGCGGCGTATCTGCCGCGAAGCCCATATGAATATACTTCTTGAAGACGAGGCTTTCGCCGTCATCGGACAGCGACGAATTGACCTTCGGAAATTCTATTAATGCAGCGACGCAGGCTTTCATGACGAATGCCAGCGGCGTTAGAGAAATACCGCGTTCTTTGGCCGCGCCTTTCAGCTCCTGGCGCTTCGCCTCAAGACCAGTGATATCGGATAAGTCATGCTGCGTAACATGCGGCAAGTTAATCCAGCTTGCCTGCAGCCGCGGTCCGGAGATTTTTTGAATGCGCGTCAGAGGCTGGACATCGATCTCACCAAACTTGGAGAAATCAATGCTTGGCACTTTCGGTAATGCACTGCCCGCTGGTGCACCTGCCTGACCCGTAAGAATCGCTTTTACGAATGCCTTAACATCGTCATGCAATATTCTGTTCTTGGTACCCTTGCCAGTAACCTGAACCAGGTTAACGCCCAGTTCACGAGCCAGTTTTCGGACCGAGGGGCTGGCATGGGCTTTTGAGAAGCCAGCTTCGTCGATGGCCGGCAGTCTCTTCGGCGCCTGTGCTACCGCCGCTTTCGGAGCGGGTTTGGCCTCGGGTGCCGGAACGATTTTCTCAACGACGGTTTCGTCGGACTTCGGGGCAGCCGCCACTTCGACCGCATCGATAATCGCGAGCGAGGCGCCTTCCGAGACTTTGTCGCCTACTTTCACCAATACAGAATTGATCGTACCGGCAACGACGGCCGGAACATCCATCGCGGCTTTGTCTGTCTCCAGAGTCACCAGCGAGTCTTCGATCGCGACGACATCGCCGGCGGCAATGTGCACCTCGATGACTTCGACATCACTAAAATCGCCGAGGTCGGGAACAACCAGTGTTTGTTTTCCAGCTGTTTTTTTCGGTGCATCATCCTTCGAAGCCAGTACCGTGGTCTCGCCCGACACCGGCACAACGATCGCCGGAGTGATCAGGACCGTGTCGCCAACTTCCATCGTCAATGAACCGATGATGTCGCCGGTCGATACCGTGTCGCCGACATCGACGATGAACGATGCGATAACGCCATTCTCAGCCGCCGGAATGTCCATCGTGGCCTTATCCGTCTCGACGGTGATCAAACCTTCTTCGCGCTCAATCGTGTCGCCGACACTCACCAATACTTCAATGACTTCAATATTCTCGAAATCACCAAGATCAGGAACTACGATGTCGATAGTCTGTGACATAGTCGCCCCCAGACCTTACAGCGTCACCGGATCGGGACGATCCGGGTCGATGCCGTATTTCTTGATCGCTTCCGCAACCGTCTTCTGGTCCAGAACGCCGTCATCAGCCAGCGCCTTGAGCGCCGTCACCGCAATGAATCGCTTGTCGACCTCAAAGTGTTGTCGCAGTGCCTTGCGCGCGTCGCTGCGTCCGTAACCATCGGTGCCCAGTGAGACGAATCGTCCGGGTACCCAGCGTTGAATTTGATCCGAAATAATTTTCATGTAATCGGTCGCGGCGATATACGGGCCCGGTCGATCCGCGAAGCACTGTTCGATATAGCACTTACGTTGCTCTTCTGTCGGGTGGAGCTGGTTCCAACGTTCTACTTCCAGGGCATCGCGGCGTAGCTCGTTGAAGCTTGTGACAGACCAGATATCAGTCGGGATACCGAAGTCATCCATCAACAACGTGGCCGCGCCAATCACTTCACGAAGAATCGTTCCTGATCCCATGAGTTGTGCGCGTACCTTGCCCTGCCCACCCACGTTGAGCAGATACATACCGCGGAGGATGCCGTCCTCGACACCTGCGGGCATAGCAGGGTGCGTATAGTTTTCATTCATGCAGGTGATGTAGTAGAAAATATTTTCCTGCTCACCGATCATCCTGCGCAATCCGTCCTGAATGATTACGGCCAACTCGTAAGCGTAGGTCGGATCATAGGAACGACAATTTGGCACCGTCGATGAATGAACCAGACTATGGCCGTCCTGATGTTGCAAGCCTTCGCCCGCGAGCGTTGTACGCCCGGCTGTTCCGCCAATCAGGAAGCCACGGGTCTGCTGATCACCGCCAGCCCATATGAAGTCCCCGATTCTTTGGAAACCGAACATCGAGTAATAGATGTAAAACGGCACCATCGGCACATCGTGATTTGAGTACGACGTACCCGCAGCGGCCCACGAACAGAATGCACCCGCTTCGTTAATGCCTTCCTCAAGAATCTGACCCTTCTGATCCTCGCGGTAGTACATCAACTCACCGGAGTCCTGTGGCTCATACAGCTGGCCTTTGGAAGCATAGATTCCGAACTGTCGGAACATGCCTTCCATACCGAATGTCCGCGCTTCGTCCGGGACGATCGGCACTATATGCTTGCCGATTTTCTTGTCTTTGGCGAGCGCCGTGAGTATGCGAACGAACGCCATCGTCGTAGATGCCTCGCGCTCGCCCGTTCCGTCGAGCTGCGTCTTGAACGTTTCAAGCGCTGGAACCGGCAATGACGTGGATTCCTTGCGCCGTGCTGGCAAGAAACCGCCCATTGAATGGCGCCGCTCGAGCATGTACTCAAGCTCCGCACTATCGGCGGCAGGCTTGTAGTACGGGATGTCGCCAATGTCCTTGTCGGAAATTGGAATATTGAAACGGTCCCGGAAACTCTTGATCTCTTCGATGTCGAGTTTCTTCTGCTGATGCGCCGTATTCTGACCTTCACCAGCCGACCCCATACCGTAACCCTTCACCGTCTTCGCGAGGATGATGGTCGGGCCGCCTTTGTGTTTTGTTGCCGCATCGTAGGCTGCATAAACTTTTTGTGGATCATGGCCGCCACGATTCAGGCGCCAGATCTCGTCGTCCGACATATTCGCGACCATTTCCGCGGTCTCCGGGAACTTGCCAAAGAACGTATCGCGAACGTATTTTCCGTCCATGGATTTGATCTTCTGGTATTCACCATCGACCGTCTCTTCCATGATTTGCCGGAGCTTGCCCGACTGGTCGTTCGCAATGAGCGGATCCCATTTTGAGCCCCACACGACTTTGACCACATTCCAGCCAGCACCGCCGAAGGCCGCTTCCAGCTCCTGGATGATCTTGCCATTTCCGCGAACGGGACCGTCGAGACGTTGCAGATTGCAGTTAACAACGAACACAAGGTTATCGAGACCTTCGCGCACGGGCATCGTGATAGCGCCCATTGACTCCGGCTCATCCATCTCGCCGTCACCAAGAAACGCCCAGACCTTTCGATCGCTCGGCGGCGTCATGCCGCGGTTTTCCATGTAGCGCAAGAAGCGCGCCTGATAGATAGCCATCATCGGGCCCAGGCCCATGGAAACGGTTGGGAACTGCCAATAGTCCGGCATTAACCAGGGATGCGGGTACGACGATAGTCCGCCGCCGCCCACTTCCTTGCGGAAGCGATCCAGATGGCCTTCGTTCAGACGGCCTTCGAGGAATGAGCGTGCGTAAATACCCGGCGCCGAGTGTCCCTGCGAGAAAATCAGGTCGCCGCCCTGCTTTTCGCTGTCGGCACGCCAGAAGTGGTTGAAGCCGACTTCATACAAGGTGGCTGACGAGGCGTAGCTCGAGATGTGTCCGCCGTATTCGGAATTGACTTTGTTCGCCTTGACGACCATCGCCATCGCGTTCCAGCGCAAGTACGCCTCGATGCGTCGCTCCATCGAACGATCGCCCGGATATTCAGGCTGGCGGGCCGTTGAGATTGTGTTCAGATACGCCGTATTCGGAGTATACGGAAGATAAGCTCCCGAACGCCGCGCGAAATCGATCATCTGATTCAGAAGAAAATGCGCGCGCTCCGGACCGTGCTGCGCCAGCACTGAATCGATCGACTCCAACCATTCAGTTGTCTCGATCGGATCAATGTCATCGAACGGGTTGAACTTACTCATATTTCGTCCATTGGGCGCCCGCCAGATTCAGTTCTGACCAGTCGCGTGAATTAGATCAGGTGTCCTGCTAGGATCACCGCTTCATTGCACCGGACCGTGCGATTTTCTTTGGGGCCAATATCTTCAGGGTTTGCGCCGTTTGGGTCAAGCTTCAGAGCTAAATAATTAGAGACAAAAATGAATCCACCAGACCTCGATAATATCCGTATATATCAAAAACTTGGGCGCGTTGACGCTAAGTCGCTGGAGACCTGTGATCAGTTACTATTGATACTACCCAGCAAACCCGCAGCCAGTCATTTTGGCGCGCTCCCCGAAGGCAGCAAAATGCGCGAAGTAATGCGTAAGTCGAAGCCCGATTCGACGCCCGCTTTCACCACGCGCCTCGCGAATAAAAAGCAGACGCTGCTGGTCGCTGGAACGCTCGAGAAAGACGCGAGTGCATTTGACCAATTGTCGCTCGGCCGCCAACTCGCCGCCGCAGCCTGCGGTCAGAAAGCCGGAAGTCTGGGAATTTGCGTCATTGGCTTCGGCAAAGTCGAGCAAGCCGTCATCTTCAATAACATGCTTGCCGCGGCGCTCGCAGCGGCCTTCGCGATGCCTGCGTACAAGAGCAAACAATCGCCGCCGACCATTAAGAGTCTTCGCCTCATCGGCGCGGACGAATCAATCGACACATCCCGAACCGAGGCCGAAGCAAAGGGCAATAATCTCGCTCGCTGGCTCGCAGCCATGCCGCCGAACAAACTGGATGCCGTCAGCTATACCGACCTCATACGCAAAATGGGGAAAGACCATGCCTGGAGCTTCAAGCGGCTGGGTACAAAAGAACTGACCAAACTCGGTGCCGGTGCCTTTCTGGCGGTTGCGCAGGGTAACGATAACGACAGTGCCTGCATCATCCGGCTCCAGTACAGACCCGGTAAGAAAAACGCAAAAGCCGACCTCTCGCTCGTCGGTAAAGGCATTATTTTCGATACGGGCGGCACCAACCTCAAACCATTCCAGTCAATGCTGGACATGCACGGTGATATGCAAGGCAGTGCGGTCGCACTGGGTAGCTTTCTGACGATTACCGAGCTGAAACTGCCGCTGGCCGTCGACTGCTGGCTGGCAATCACCGAAAATCGCACAGGCCCGAATGCTTACAAATCGCAGGACGTCATAACAGCCGCCAATGGCAAGACGATTCAGACCGTTCATACGGATGCCGAAGGCCGCATGGCGCTAGCCGACGCTCTGGTACTCGCGAGTCGCGACAAGCCCGGCATAATATTTGACTACGCCACCTTGACCGGTACCTGTGTCAGCGCGATCACAACGCGCTATTCCGGCGTCTTCACCAACCGGCCGTCATTGCATCCGCATCTTAAGAGAACGGGACGCGAGTCAGGTGAACGCGTTTGGCCGTTTCCGATCGGCAAGGAGTTTATGGAGGATCTCCGCAGCGAGACCGCCGACTTCATGCAATGTTCTCCCAAAGGGGGCGGCGATCATATTCTTGCTGCCAGCTTCTTGTCGGAATTCGTCGAGAATGATGTTCCCTGGGTCCACATGGATCTCAGTGCCAGCGACAACGAAGGCGGGCTGGCCCATGTTGGCTCAAAGTTCACCGGATTCGGTGTGCGCTACACGATGAGTGTTATCCTCGACGAAAACCTGTTCAAGGCGAACATCTAAGTGACAGACGAAGTCGTTATGGGGAACCGCTTTCGCGGTTTCCTGCCAGTGGTAGTGGACGTCGAGACCGGCGGATTCAATTCGAAAACCGATGCATTGCTGGAAGTTGCAGCAGTACTCCTCGAAATGGACGAAGAAGGCTTATTGCGGCGCAGCGAAACCATTCGCTACCACGTTAAGCCGTTTGAGGGCGCCAATATGGAACCCGCATCGTTAGCCGTTAACGGCATTGACCCGCATCATCCACTTCGGCCCGCCATTGATGAACGCGATGCCTTGCAGCGAGTATTTCGCGAGGTCCGGCGGGCGGTGCGAGAAAATCGCTGCAGTCGTGCTGTACTGGTTGGTCACAACGCCCATTTCGATCTCGGCTTCATGAACGAAGCTGTGGAGCGCTCAGCGATCAAACGCAATCCGTTTCATCCCTTCAGTTGTTTCGACACGGCAACGACTTGCGGCATCGCGTTCGGCCAAACCGTATTGGCGCGTGCCGTTATTGCGGCTGGATTCGAATGGGATGAAACGCAGGCGCACTCGGCGGCTTATGACGCAGAGATGACTGCCGAAGTGTTTTGCGAGGCCGTGAATCGCTACCGGGATATTTTTGAAAACTCGCTGCGCGACGCACCGCCGCAACCGTAGGAACGAGTCTTAAGCGTGACAACTGTACGAGCGCGTCTTACGCGCGACATGCGGTGGACACTTTTTGGCAGCCTGCGGCTGCAGCTTCGCTTCGCGCGTAAGACGCGCTCCTACGAGGCCGCGACGGTCGAATCGATGACTTCTTTCAATTCGCCCGAA
>CAZMRZ010000083.1:0-11233 GCA_964568835.1 uncultured Woeseiaceae bacterium
AATATAGAAGAACATCATCGCGATTGACGCAAACAGCGCCATCGACGCCGCAACGTACTTGTCCTGCGGGTAGTGATGCATGATGTTTGATGTGTCATAAAGAACCGCGATACCGGCGAAGCCAATCATGCCGACCGAAAACCAGGTTCCCAGGTTAAAGCCAAGCAACAATGACGCGACGATCAATCCGATGGCGATGAAGAATCCCCACACCATGACTCCTCGCAAGAACGAGAAATCCTTGCGCGTTATCATCACCGTTGCGATCAACGCGGCGCAGCCGAAGACGGTCACGACGGCAGCATCTTCGATGATGTTAACGCCGCGTTCCTGCCCGTAAATAATCGCATAACCGAGAATCGGCACGAACATCACCGCCCACAGCATGACAAATGCGGCGAAAGCGGCATATTGAGCGGCCGTTGATTCGAGACGATGGGCCATATGGCCGGCTGCCCAGCTAAGTCCAATAAAGCCGACGACGACCCCCATTGGGCTCCGCATCATTGTTTGCGCGATCGCTCCGGCAGCACCGGAACTGAACAAATAGTATTCGACCGCGATGAGCGCCAGAATTGCCCCAACAACATGCGCATAGCATTTCCAAATGAACGCCGATCGGTCCTCGACCGCGAGGCTGGAAACGGGCGCCATTGAATTTAGATTATCTTGCATTCGTGTATGTCCTTAGGGTTGCGAGTGGTCAAATTCTACCACGGAAGTGTATAGCCTTCAGCGTGCCAGAAGCCGCCTGTGGATTCGATAGTGAGGTCATCAATACGCTTAATCAACCCCGTGGCTGATTCCTCTGGCGTTATTCCTTGCCCCCCCGTCATTTCAGTCGCGACGAGGCCCGGATGCAGAATAGCGACTGAAATCCCTTTAGGTTTGAACTCGTGCATCAGGTTAGTTCCAATCTGATTGACGGCTGTTTTCGACGCACGGTAGCCGTAGTAGTTTCCGGAACCGTTGTCCGCGATGGAACCCACTCGACTGGAAACGATAGCCACCTTCGAGCCTTCCCGAAGATTAGCTTGCAATGCTTCGGTAACGCGCAGCGGACCGAGTGTATTCACGTTGTATTGAGTCAGCATATCGTCGTAGTCAATGCTGCCAAATTCGTCCGTGCGCAAAATGCCTGCATTGTTGATCAAGACATCGATTGGCGTACCGTCAAGTTCGTCTCGCAATCGCGCGACCGATTCGCCGTCCCCGACATCGATGCCGGAGATCAATCGAATGCCGAGTGCGTTTAGCTCGTCGTTTGCACTCCTGCAAACGCCAATAACAGAATCGCCACGCGCATGCAGTTGCGTAGCGAGTTGGAGTCCGATGCCGCGGTTGCAGCCGGTGATGAGGATCGTAGCCAAGAGTGTGCTCCTATTGCTGGGTCAGGAAGGATAACGCAGGTCGGCAAACAAAAACGCCCCCAAGGAGGAGGCGTTTACTGTTTGGCGGAGAGGGTGGGATTTGAACCCACGAAGGGCTATTAACCCTTGCTGGTTTTCAAGACCAGTGCATTCAACCGCTCTGCCACCTCTCCGGTGTCTGATTGAGCGCTGCGCATTGTGCTTGCTGAATCGGGAGGATTCAACCTCAACGGCTATTGTTTGTTGAAAATAGCGCGAATGACTTTCAAATTTGGCTGTCTGAGTCCCTGAGGTGCTCAGAATAGGTGGTGATTCCAAGTTTAATAATAGTCGGTAAGATCATGATAGTTATGTATTTATTCATCTCATCATAAGAATGGCTCCATACTGGGCAGAACGGCTGGTCACAAGGCCTATGAGGAATTGACCGCAGCGTTGGAAGAGACGGCATATCCTTGTGAGAACGACCCGACCTTCGCGGAGTTCGATTTCTGGGTCGGCGAAAAGCGGACGCCATGGTTTGAAGGTTTTTATACAAGGAAAGCGGATTGAAGTATTCCTCGACTGATCGCGGGTTCCCTGCCGGAAATCCAATTGCGAATATTTTCGTTGTCATCGTTGGTGCGCTGGCAATCGGCGCGTCAATTGTTCTGGGTTTCTTCGCATTCGTGATCCTGGGCAGTATCGTTCTGATTATGGCTGCCCTGATTGGCATACGAGTGTGGTGGTTCAAGCGAAAAATGGGCGGCCAGGTGCCGCCCGGTGGAAATAGTGGCGGTGATCCAGGAAGTGCGGAGAGAGTGGGCGGCGTCATCGAGGGCGAATATCAGGTCGTTGCCGACGACCGCGAGGACGAGTAAAGTCGCACTCCATGCAAAACTCCAAGTCAGATATTGATCGGCGCCGACGTCGGCGCCGACGTCGCATTCAAGTCATCCTCATTTATTCCGCGATCGCGCTGGGATTGGCGTGGTTTTTTGAATCTCAGGCAACGACCACAGTCATTTTCGTTCGTCATGCCGAGAAGGCGACCTTACCGACGGATGATCCCGGACTCAGCGAGCCTGGCAAGCGTCGTGCGGCCGAGTTAGCTCGACAACTGGTCGACGCCGATGTAGTCGCGGGTGTCGATGCCGTTTACTCGACATCGTACCGACGTACGGAAGAAACCGCACAGCCCGTCGCGGAGGCCTTGAATCTCCCAATCCTTGCTTACGACGCGTCAAATACCGGGATGATCATTGACGAAATAGTCAAGAAGCATAAAGGCAAGATCATCCTGGTCGTGGGTCACAGCAACACGGTTCCAGCGATGATCGGCAATATGGGCGCCAGCAAGAAAGTACCGGCAATCGATGAGGGCGAGTACGACAACATCTATATCGTATCGATACCCTGGTTCGGTAAAACCAAAACGATCCGAATGCGTTACGGAATGCCATACGTACCGGTCGAGTGATTGCCAGAAAAGAATTACGGATAGAAACCGATGGGCGCGGTACCTATGACTTGAGTACGGATGTGCAACGCTACGTTGCCGAGTCCGGAATACAAACCGGCATGTGCCATGTCTTTATTTGCCACACCAGCGCCTCCCTCATGCTCTGTGAAAACGCTGACCCGGACGTGATGCAGGACCTGGAGACATTCATGTCTCGAATTACGCCCGATGGTGATCCCGCCTACATCCATACGGCGGAAGGTCCGGACGATATGTCAGCGCACGTGCGCAGTATTCTGACGCAATCCGATCTGAATCTTCCGGTTGACGGTGGACGATGCGCGTTGGGCACATGGCAGGGAATCTACCTGTGGGAGCATCGCTATGCGCCACACTCGAGACGGATAGTCGTCACCGTTCAAGGCGACTAGTCGGATTTCAGGCCGGCGGTCTCTCTGAGAATGACCGCTTTCTCGATAAATTCCGTATGCCGTCCGATGCGCACGTCGGCCATCATAGCGTCCTTGATCGATCGGTCCTGACTGATGAGAAAGGTGGCCCGACGCACACCAACGCCAAAGGGTCCGTCCACATCGAACATCTTGACCGCGACTTTTTCAGGGTCGCTCAACAGTATGAAGGGCAGATCGTGTTCTTCACGAAACCGTCTGTGACTGTCCTCGTCTTGCGGGCTCACACCAACGACTTGCAGGCCAACGGACTGAATGTCGTTATGGATGTCGCGAATCGAACAGGCTTCCTTCGTGCAACCTGGCGTGAAGTCTGCCGGGTAAAAGTAAAGAATCAGCGGGCCGTTCTGCAGTAGATCCGACAACGAAGTTTCAATGCCTTCGTGGCTCATTAGTACAAATTCCGGCGCCTTGGCTCCAACGTCTAGCATTTTGAGTCTCCAAAGATTGTTTCCATCACCTGGTATTTGGGGTCGACCATTCCAAGTGCCAGATAAGTTTTCTGTGCTTGCCTATTGTTGTGTTCGACGTACAGACGCAGTCCTCGGGCTTCATTTTCTTTGGCCAGAGTTTCGACATGTCGGTACAACGCAGAGAATACACCGGATCGCCTGTGGTCGGGGTGAACATAAACGCTTTGGATCCACCACAACGAGCCGTTTCGCCAATCGCTCCATTCGTAGGTCACCATGATCTGGCCCACAACGTCGCCGCCGGCAGTTGCCACCCAGTAGCGTCCCTTGCCAGCATCGTTGAGCAGGTTGGCTACGCCCGGGCCGATGACGCCGGCATCCAGCGGTCGTCCTTCGGTTTCTTCAGCCATCATTGAGTTAAATCGGGCGATGACCGTGCCGTCGGCCGGAACTGCATCCCTGATTTCGAATTTCATTCAGTCACTCCGCGTAAACATTCGTTCACGTTTGACGCAATCATATACGTATATCTGATTAGACGGTGGCAAGCGGCGTATCAGGTGCCGCTGAAAACCGTTAGCTCGCCTCGGTATCCACGTATGACAATGAAAGGTTGTTCCCGTTTACAGTTTATCTGTGGAATGGGTAAGAACTAAAAAACTTCTTTTGCTGCTAGTGCTCGCGGGTCCCGTCGCTGCAGCCGAAAGAGCCCCATTGTTCCAGGATACCGAGACGCTTAAGGCAGTTTTGACGGCACCTATCGCGCAGGCGTATGGGCAGCGTGATCAGGACGTCCGCGTATATTTTCCCGGGCAATTTACCTATATCGACGGTGAGGGCGAGTCGCACCGACTTGATGTTTCAATTCGAACGCGCGGCAATTTTCGACGCGAGCATTGCGCATTGCCGCCGCTGCAGCTGAATTTCAAAAAGTCGCAGGTCAAAGGAACGCATTTCAAGAAACAGGACAAGCTAAAAGTGGTTGCACCCTGCAACAGTGCGCCGGTATCGCAGCAGTATGTGCTGAAGGAATACCTGGCCTATCGTATCTATGAAATATTAAGTGACCAAAGTTTCGGCACGCGCCTGATGCGTTTGAGCTATATCGATAGCGATGAAAAGTTATCGTCCTGGACCGATCTGGTATTCGTCATCGAAGACGATGACGACGTAGCCAAGCGTTTGGATTTGGACAAGTTGCGCGTCGGCTACAATGAGTTCGATCAACTTGATCAACCGACAACCGCATTGGTTGATCTGTTTCAATTGATGATAGGTAACAATGATTACTCGGTGTTGAACGGACCGGAGGGTGAGTACTGTTGTCACAATATCGAGATGTATGTCGATGAGGAGACCGCCGACAAACGTATAGCGGTGCCCTATGATTTTGACATGTCGGGCCTTGTTCACGCCGAGTATGCGGCGCCTCCGGCACACCTCCCGATCAGGACCGTGCGGACCCGCTATTATCGAGGACTTTGCCAGCCTCAGGAGGTGCTGGATGCCGCGGTTGATCGAATACGATCCAAGCGTGCCGAGGTCATGGCATTGATTGACGAGATAGACGACTTGAGCCGCGTCAGCGTTGGCCGAACGGTTCGATACCTCAACGGTTTTTTTGAATTCCTTGACGACGAAAAGGCCTTCAAAGCCGGCGTGCTCGATCGTTGTCGTGGTGAGGAAGAGCTGGCCGAAATGACTGCCGAAGAGGCTGCTATAGCATCGAATTAGGACCGTGTGGATCGGACTTCGCTGCGCTCTCCTGCCGCTTGGCGGCTTTCTTGTTCTTTCGACGAATCTTCCGTTGGACAACGTGTTGAGACTCAAGCCCGTCGCCGAACGCGCACACCAATATTGATGCGTAGTTGAAGAACACTGTCAGCACGACTGCGATCTCGATCGATTTCACACCGGCCGCAATGCCGACACCGATTGATGAAAGAATGAACAAGGTGTCAAACGTGTCGCTCAGCGCACGGCGAAACCGGACACCGGCAACGATGCCCGCGAGACTGAAGGCCAAAGCGAGACTGTGTTGGACAATCGTGACAATTCCCGCGACGACAGCCGGCAATATCAACGTTGTGGTGTCGATTGAGTGGTCGTAGATACTGTCTGTATGAATGGCTCTATAAACCCAGGAGACAGGCAACATCAGCAACAAGGTCGCGATCATCGCGTAGATGAGTTGCCGTGCATCGTGCAACCAGGCAGGACCAGCCGCCAATCGCGCACGAGCAGATTCGGTCACGATTTGCTCGATATCCTCGTCATCCGCACTCAACAAAGCTTCTTCGAGATCGTAGACACTGTAGTTGCCAGGATCGGCGATGTCGCCGAGACCACCGAGTGGCAAGTCTGCGGCCAGACCCGGTGCCAGAGCGAGTGCTATGGCAAGGGCGGCGCCCAGTACCACGTAATACCCCGTGATCTTGAGCATCATTTTCAAGAGGATATTACGGTGCCTGGCGGTCAGCTTCGCGATTCTTTGTTGTTCATTCATGGCCCGACCTTACGGACGGACTTTGGCTATAACAATCGCGGAGGATACCTATGAAATGGGGCGCTCGACTGGATGGGCACTCGGCCGCAGGCGGATATACGAATACTTTTGAGTTATCGTTCAACCGTGCAAGACGCAATCATTTACATAGATCCTGAGAATCCAATGAATCTGCAAAATCAGATTCGGCAGAAGCTCGTGGACGGGATTATCAATGGCGCGTTCCCCCCCGGTATAAAGCTGCCATCGAGCCGGAAACTCCGCTAGAGTTCGCCTATGATGAGCGCCGCAGAACAAGAAGCCAGAGTTGTCCAATTGATTCGAGATCGTCAGTATCGTGACGCTGCGGAAGCTTGCGATCAAATGAATCAGCAATACCCGGACTATGAGTCCGGCTGGTATACCGCCAGCCATCTGGCGATGCTGCTCAAGGAGCCCATACTCGCAGTTCGCGCAATTGATCGTGCATTAGTGATTTCGCCAGGTAGGCCCGAGTGGCTCCTCCAACGAGTTGAGTGCCTCGGTGCATTAGGCGATCTGAACGAAGCGCGAATTACGGCTGAACAGATTTCGGGTCACCTGTTTCAATCCGCTGAAGTGTCGGCCGCATTTGCGTTTTCGTTGTCACGTCTCGGTTTATATGAAGATGCACGTCGGCAATATGCTCAGGCGATAAAGCTTGAGCCCGAGCAAAGTTCAAATTACTACAATCTCGCCACGGTAGAGCGGTTTCTTGGCGATGCTGAAGCGGCGCAGGCGGCACTCACTCGTTGCCTTGCACTCGATCCGGATGATGAGGACGCGCACTTCCTGCGAGCGGGTCTGAAGACCCAGACGGATGAAGACAACAACGTCGATGATCTGCAAGCGGCCTACATTCGAGCAGAGGGTCAACCTCCCAAACGAGTCCGCATTTGCTACGCGCTGTCGAAAGAACTGGAAGACATGGGCGATTACGATCGCTCGTTTGAATATCTGTCGGAAGGGTCTTCGCTGCGGCGTTCAGGATTCAAGTACACACTGCAAAACGATCTCGATGCCATCCAGTCGATTCGAGAGACGTATTCAGCGGATGTTTTTGACGGCCGGATCGAGGGGCATGTGAACGCGGAGCCAATTTTCGTCATCGGCATGCCGCGTACGGGAACGACGCTGGTCGAGCGTATCCTGAGTAGCCACTCGGTCGTTCAATCGGCGGGGGAGCTATCAACCTTCTCAGTGGAGTTGGCTAAACATTGTCAGCGACTCAATCGCGATATGCCGGAAAAGCCCAGCGATCTTGTGCCTCGCTCAATCGGTGTCAATTTTGAAGAGCTGGGTGCGGCCTACATTGCGAGCGCTCGGCCAAAATCCACTGCGACGGCTCACTTCATCGACAAGCTTCCACTGAATTTTCTGTATGCCGGGTTGATTCACCTGGCGCTGCCCAAGGCAAAGATCGTTCTGCTCGAACGCGATCCTATGGATGCGTTTTACGCGGTCTACAAAACCTTGTTTGAAGGTATCTATCCTTTTTCCTACGACCTGACGGAACTCGGCGAGTATTTTCTCGCATACCGAGAGCTCATTGATCATTGGCAAACGGTAATGCCTGGCGTTGTGCATGTCGTGAAATACGAAGACCTTGTGACCGAACCAAAGCCGGTCGTTGAGAATCTCTTGAGCTATTGCGGCCTTTCGTATGAAGAAGCCTGTCTGAAGTACTATGAGAACAACGAGGCGGTGACCACGGCCAGTGCTGTTCAGGTCCGCGATAATTTTTTCCAGTCGTCGATAGGGAAGTGGCGCAACTACGAAAAGCAGTTAGCCCCAGTCGCCGAGATGCTCGGAATCAAATAGCGAACCGCCGTCCTGGCGCGAGTCGACAATTGTCTGGACAGTGGTGGGCGTTACGATTACGACTCGCGGCGAGCGTGAAATCGAGGCGAATCACAAAGTTCAGGAAAATTAGCGGCTTAGCTGACCATATATGGCCAGGCGGCTGCATTTGACGGTTGCCAGATGCCGGCCCGTTGATACAATCACCGGCAAGAATTTTAAGGCAGATCGCGAAAAAGAGGCGGCACATTCACCAGAGTTCGTGCAAAAAATCTGTCCGAATATAAATCAACGGGATTTATCAATGACTGCATCCTACGAATTCATGAGGTCGATTCTCGATACGTCCGCAGATCACATAGTCGTAATTGATGCTGCAGGGAATATTGTTTTCGCAAATCGTGCCTGGAACACATTCGGGCGAGACAATGACTGCCTGACAAAGGAAGACTGGCGAGGACTAAACTATCTCGAAGAATGCGACGCTTCCGGAGCTAGAGGTGATGATGTTGCGCGAGATGCAGCCGATGGTATTAGGAAATTTATGTCTGCTGAAAAAGATTCTTTTTACCTTGAATATCCTTGCGATAGCCCGAGTGAGAAACGTTGGTTCATCATGCGTATGACGTCGTTCAAATCGGAGAATGCATCCTATTTCGTCATATCACATCACAACATAACCGAGAGGAAACTGACCGAGATAGCATTTATTGAGCAATCCAAGCGGCTTGAAGTGCTGGCTCTCTACGATGCCCTGACTGGCCTCGGTAATCGAAGTCTGTTCCTGAAGCAGCTGGAGCATCTGATTGCGATCGCAAAACGTAAGAAAGAAGAAGTCGCTTTGCTGGTGATGGATCTCGATGGATTCAAAGATGTCAACGACCGACTGGGTCATGCTGCTGGCGATGAGGTGTTGAGGGTGTTTGGTACGCGCTTGAATCTTGCGCTGCGAGAGGCTGATCAAACCTACCGTATTGGCGGCGACGAGTTTGCCGTTCTTCTTGATCCACGCAGTGACAGTCTCGAAGGCGCGCGGATCGTTGCCGAGAAAGTTGCGCAAGACGTGGCAGTCCCCATGACCTTTAAGGGTCACGATTGCACCATTGGCGTCAGCATCGGGGTCGCTGTTTACCCCCGACACGGCGAGGAAGCGAACATACTTGTTCGAAAAGCTGATGCCGCGATGTACGAGGCAAAGAAAAGCGACCAAGTTTTTGCGGCGGCGTCTGAAATTGACGCGACCGTTGTACTCAAGGGTCTGCAAATAGCGAATTGACGCTGTAGTCGCGGTTATCCGTGCGCCCGACTACGGTTAATTGTGTGTAAATAAATAACGAAAGAAGGCTTCTTTTGTTACAGTCATGTCATCTTTGACTCGTCCGATCATCGAGTGGGCAGGGCTGACATAAATGAAAGAACCGCCAGTACCTCTGGACGAAACTGTCCGTCTATTGAGCCTGCACTCGCTGCGGATTCTGGATTCCGCGCCTGAAGAGCGCTTTGATCGGGTCACGCGCATGGCGCAACGCGTGTTCGACGTCGATATTTGTCTGGTTAGCCTCGTCGATACGGATCGACAGTGGTTTAAGTCAAAACAGGGACTCGATGCCTGTCAGACATCGCGAGAAATATCATTCTGCGGCCACGCAATTCTTGAGGAGAAGGTGTTTGTCGTTGAGGATACGCACACCGATGAGCGTTTCTCCGACAACCCGCTCGTTACAGGTGATCCAAGCATCCGTTTTTATGCGGGCTGTCCGGTTCATGCGCCGGACGGTCATCGTATCGGCACCCTGTGCCTGATCGACAAAAAGCCGCGAAATTTCTCGTCAACCGAGGAAAGGACGCTCAAAGACTTCGCAGCTCTTGTTGACGATGAGCTCGCTTCTGCCGCAAAAATGAATGTCGATGAATTGACCAAAATCGCGAACCGACGTGGATTTCTACAGGTTGCACGCCACTTGTTACCGCTATGTGTGCGTAACAAGATGGACGTTGAGTTGCTTTTTTTCGATCTCAACGGTTTCAAGGCACTTAACGACAAGTTTGGGCACAAGGCGGGTGACGAAGCTTTGCAGACGTTTGCCGAACTGCTGGTCAAAGGATTTCGCGATTCCGACGTCGTCGCGCGCCTTGGCGGAGATGAGTTCGCTGTCATGATTGCAGGCCAGAGTGTGTTTGCCGACCCTGCATTGGCCAGAATGCGTACGCTGGCCAAAGATGAGAAATCGGACTTTAATCAGGACTTGGACTGGAGCGTAGGGCAGGTCAGGTTTGATCCTGATATTCATAAAAATATCGAGGACTTGCTGAGCGCCGCTGATGAGCGAATGTACGAGCAAAAAAATACCAGCAAGATCAAAGGACCCGATTAGGCACATTTTAAGATGGCACTTTATAATTGTCTGGACAGGAGCACGGTCGAGGGCATCACTCGTCGGTTCGGGATGGGTGACATTACAGACATCTCTGTCATAGACGGCGGACATGAGAACACCAGCTATTGCGTTGAAGCCAGCTCGGTAAGGTACGTTCTGACGATTTGCGATCAACAATCGTTAAACGAGGTAACTAACCTGGCGAACCTACTGGTCTATCTGACCGACCACGGTATTCGCACATCGCGAGTCGTTGTGCCACCGAAAGGGCCCATTGTGATTCTGCACAATGAAAAACCCGTCATATTGAAGCACTACATCGACGGAGAGATCGCGGCCGACTTAACTGGGAACCTACTCGTTCAGTTGGCCGAGGAAATGGCTCGGTTGCATGAGATTTCCGCGCCTTCTTACCTGCCTAAGTCGTTTTCCTATGGTCGTAGCTATTTCGACGAGGTGATAAATTCCAATCTTGATCATGCTTATATCGACTGGTTATCGGAGAAGAATATCTATTTGCAACAACGTATTCCTCAGCATCTACCGATAGCATTAATTCACGGTGACGTATTTTTGGATAACATGATTGTCCAAGGCGATCAGCTCAATGCAATCATTGATTTCGAACAAGCCTGCCACTACTACCGCAGTTTTGATCTGGGAATGGTGATTGTTGGTGTTTGCCGAGATCGTAAAGGAATCTCTTTCGAAAAAGCGAGGCGGTTCATACAAGCTTATCAAAAAGAGATAACTCTTCAGTCAATCGAACGAGAATCTTTGAAGACCTTTGCAGTATATGCCGCAGTGGCCACGTCGTTTTGGCATTTCAGGCAGCAT
>CAZMRZ010000084.1:0-10986 GCA_964568835.1 uncultured Woeseiaceae bacterium
CAATTCCATTAACGTAGCGATACTCGTCACTACCGAGGTTCATGCGAGCGGCGATACGCTCGAACACTAATCTCGACGCCGATCCCTCGGGCCCTGCGAAAATCGTGGCACCGCGAAGCATCTCCAGGCCGGGTAATGAACTCGGACCCTCGCGGCGACCGATATGCAAAACGGTTGGGTACAGGGGCATAACCGTAGCGATGTCACTGCGAAATGGCAGGTCGTTGGACACGAGTGCCACATCCGCTTCGCCGGACGCGACGGCATCCAGTGCCGCCTCCTCGGACAAGGGCGCTACCGTGAGCTGGATGCGCACACGTGCCTCGGCATCGAGCAGCGAACTGAATTCCTCCAGGATACTGGCGTCGACGGGCTCGGTCGGGGTTACCAGACGCAGCTCATGCGGGCCGGTGTCACAAGCTGACAGCAGCGCGAGACAGGTGGCAACAAATAAAAATCGAATGGTTCGCATAGAGTTCACGGGCATGCTCTGCGTTAGGATATGCTCCCAGAGATAGTACAAACATCACCGCAGGTAAACCACAGGTATTCAGCATGAGCGAAAGAAGCTCAAGACCTCGGCAGCGACTTCCGGCACTTGGGATGGGCGTTTTAACGGTGCAACTCGGCGTGACGAAAATTGGATATCGAACTTTTGCGCTTTCTGCGTTCTAATATCACGCAGTTATTCAACAATAATGATTATTTTGGGGAATCGACACATGCGACACACCATCCGCCCGCTATTCCGGCGACTTTCACTATTGGCTGCGGCTACCGTTCTGGCGAGCGGTTGCGCCGGCTCAAGTCCGACCGTCGATACGACTGACGAAGCGGGATTGACGTTTGACGGGCTTTATCCGGTCAAAGGCGGTTCAGCCGACATGGCCTGGGCGCGGCCCGGGGCGGACATTTCGCAATACACCAAGATTATGCTTCAGGGAGTGGGTATTGAGTATCGGCCTGGCGGCGAAACGGGCAGGCTGTATAACTCGAGATCCAACGCCGATCACTACGAGATTACTGAGAAGCAAAAGGCCCGACTGGAGGAGCTATTGCGCGAGGCGTTTCGGGAGGAGCTTGGGAAGAGTGAGCGCTTCACGATCGTCGATGAGGCTGCACCGGGCGTCTTGCTGATTCGCGGCGCCTTGCTCGACGTAGTTTCATTTACCCCGCCGGACCCCGTTGGCCGGTCAGAAATTTTCCTGAGCAGTTTTGGTGAAGCGACGCTGGTACTCGAGATTCGGGACTCGGTGTCGGAAGCGATCATTGCGCGTGCCGTCGACAGACGAGCGGCCGATGATGCTGGGCAGGCGATGTCGAGATCGAATCGAGTAAACACGACTATGGAAGTTCGCCGCATGGTCAAGGCGTGGGCCAGATTGCTACGTGAACGCCTGGACACCTACGGGGCGTCCGAGAATTAATATGATGATTCATACATGGACCGTCACGGCACTTCGAGCTTCGGCTGCGGCTTTCCTGCTGGTTTCATTTTTGGCTGCCTGTGCGGCGGCTCCGACCAGCAAGAAGGATTTCGATCCCAATCATAATTTCTCGACTTATCAGTCGTTTGCGTGGCTTTCCGAGAATCCGATGAAGGTTGGATCCGTAGCGACCGCGCCACGGGCTGAATTGCAATCGGAGATCATGGCGGCGATTCGCGGGCAATTGGAATCGAAAGGGCTGGAGTTCGTGGAGGACTCCTCAGCTGCTGACTTCATGATTTCGTTCACGGTGGGCTCTCGCGAAAAAATGGGGCCGGATACCTTTTCATCCACGTCATCAGAGCCTCGCGGACGCGGCGGCTGGAGCACAGCGCTTAGCGGTGGCCAGTCATTGTATGTCCAGGGCGTGTTGGCTATCGATGTCATCGATGCCGCTGAACAACGGCCTGTTTGGCACGGCGTGGCCGGCAAAACGATTTCCGAGGTCGAACGCGAGGACATGCAAAGCGTAGTCAATGCTGTCGTTGCGTCGATACTCGCCGACTTCCCGCCAAAATAGATCTAAAACTCGGTGTTTCCGGAATGAAAAACCTGTCAATGCCTGTGCCGAATGAGTCAACCGCGAGCGTCTGGCAGACAGGTGCCAAGGCGACGACGCCAATAAAGAGGATAAGAATGATGCAGCAGCCGACAATCAAGACTTCAGTCTTAACATTGGTCTTAATGGTGCTCTCCGCCGCGTTCACAGTATCGGCCGACGAGGTGCAAGACGGCCGCGAGATGATTCGTGAAGGGCGACTGGAAATGGTCCGCTCCGAGCTTTCCCTCACTGATGCAGAGGGGTCTGGGTTTTGGCCGGTCTACAGTACGTATCGCGCCGAAACCGATGCGATTCAGGACAGATATGCAGCGATGCTCAGTGAGTATATGCGCCGATACGAAGAGGCCGATTTATCGGACGAATACGCTGACGAACTGATGGCATCGTTCTTTGGAATCAAACGCGAATTGCTCGACGTACAGGAGAAATTCCTGCCGCAGTTTCGTGAGGTATTACCCGCTTTGAAGGTTGCTCGACTCTTTCAGCTCGAGAACAAGATCAGCGCCGAAATCGACGCGCAATTGGCGCTGGCAGTACCGCTGGTCGACCCGAGCTAGTTGCTGATCAACTTGTCTTTCCTGAGGCGCCGGACAATCGTCTCTGAGGCCTCGTCAATCAGTTCGTCCACGCTGTCCTTCCTGGAAATCGAAGACTCGATCGACCAGACTTTCTGACTGTTCGCTGCGGCGAACAACTCAGTCGAAATGCTTACGCTAAAAGTCATATTAAGGACCGTAGGTTCGTTGAGCTCTTCGTAGTCATAGCGAAACAGATCAAGCGCGCGTCCCTCTTTGTGAGTCGCTTTAGTCGCAGTGGATCCCGTCTTCACTGAGGATTCGTCTTTCCGGCTAAGAACCCGCGATATCAAAACCGCGTCGTAACCCTCCGAACTCACCAACTCCTCCACGAGAGCCCGTTCGATCGGCTTATTCCCGCCGCCGACCGTATACATCGGCGTTGCGTTAATGCCTTCTGCCTTTAGGTCCGAGACGGTTCTACGCTCAAACCGAGCGCGGGCGTCATAGTCATTGGCAACGCCAATGACCAGAATGTTGTTAAAGCTCGCATTGATCGTTGGATCTGCGGATGTCGATGTCGGTGTCGATGTCGCGCAGCTGCTCAAAAAGACAGTCAGCGTTGCTACAAAGAGGGGCAGGGGCAGGTTGCGTATCAGGCGCACAGGTGTCTCCATTAGATTGAGCGACTAAGCGTGTTATTAGTCGAGATTGTCATCAAGGAACGTTCGAAACAACGTTGCCCAGCGCTCGGCGGCGGTTTCCACCGCACTCCAGTCAGTGTCTGTTCCCGCCGTCGTCGAAAACGCCGGGACGGAAGCACTGTCAGCCGCGCGTGCGAGCACTTCGCCGGTCTGCGAGTCCTTGAGCTCCATTAAAAACATGATCGCACCCGGACGCGCGATTTCCCGCAGCTCTCGTCGGACGCTCAGAACGTCTTCGCCACTCGCGTTGCGAAAATCGATCAATGTCGCCTGGACATCGAGTGCCGAAGGGCCATTTTCCCGGCTAATGTCGTAGCCTTCCAGTTTGCTCAGAAAAGTTTCGCGAAATATTTGCCGCGTGCGATTCTGATCGTCGAGCGATGGTGCTCCGTTCTTGGGGAAGTAGATGCCCATTTCGCTGGCGTACAGCCGGTCGTATTTTCCAAAGTCGGCGCCGGCGGCAATATAGCTCGCCTCAACGTTTGGGTTCTTTGTGACAATGAAGCTCTGCGTCGTGGTGGTCGTACAACCCAACATCAGGATGCTTGGCACCACGAGCATGAGCAGCGTTGAGAGTCTACGGTGTGACGAAATCATTGGCGGAACCTGGTGAATTTAGGAAAAAGTCGATGGTATAACGCATTTGAGGCAGGAAAAGTTTCAGCGCTGCCGTCAAATAAGGGACAATGCTGCGCCCGAGTTCGAAACAAGAGTATCCGGGTTGCACCGCCAAAATCAACGACAGAGTCATTTTCTCGGAGTAAAAACATGAAAAAAGCTGCCACCGCACTCGTCGCATTCGTCGCTCTTGAGCATCTGTATATTCTGGTGCTCGAAATGTTTCTCTGGACCAAGCCAGCAGGGCTAAAGGCATTCGGTCTCACTCCGGAGTTCGCCGAACAGACCGCCACGCTCGCGGCAAATCAGGGGCTTTACAATGGCTTCCTTGCCGCCGGATTGATCTGGGCTCTCATACGCAAAGAGGACGGACATTCACTGCGCGTGTTCTTTCTGGGCTGCGTCATCGTCGCGGGCGTCTTCGGCGCCATAACCGCGAAACCGTCTATTCTCTATGTGCAAGCTGCTCCCGCTTTGATCGCACTGGTTGTGACGCTTCTCGCACGACGCTAACCGGACCCTGGAACGCCTGAATGTTGGAGCACTTGATGTCGTCGTTAGCAACAAAGACTTTCCGTCTGTACGAAATTTTTCTGATTACGTTGGTGTTGTGCATCGTCGCGCCGAGTCAGGCGCAGGAACGGGTTGTTGTAGCGGTCGTTGAAGATGGGTCATCCGATCGACTGTCGAAACTGCAACAAGTCTATGTCGATGAATTGCTCGCACTGGCGCGCAGCGATTTCGACGTCGAAATTCGACGTTTATCCGGTAACTGGGACAAAACATCGATCGATCAATCGCTCGACGATGCCTACTTGGACGACGAAGTCGATCACGTTCTTGTACTGGGGTTTGTCGCCAATCAACTTGCGGCGACACGCCAGACGTTTCCTAAGCCGACCTTCTTGCCGCTGATTCTTGATACCGGTTTGCTGGCATCTCCGCCAGTGGAAGGAAATTCCGGAATCCGAGGTCTCAATTACCTGAGTGCCTACGCAAATTTTGCGTCAGACCTCGACACGCTGTCCAGATTTGTTACCTATCGAAAATTAGTCCTCTTCGTTGACGAAAATGTTTCTTTGGCGATTCCGGTTCTACGCGATGCCGCGCTCGAAACGAGTAAATCGAAAGGCATTGAGCTTGAAATGGTCACTCACGATGGGACAGACCACCGCTTAATGAATCGTGTTCCTGCCGGGACTGACGCGGTTTTCATGGCGGCTTTGCCTCGCATGCCCACAGCGGATTTTGTTCGGTTAATCGAGGACATTAATGCGGCGGGATTGCCAAGTTTCAGTTTCATCGGTGTGAATGACGTTGAACTCGGCTTGCTCGTGACAGACCGCGAACCTCAGGATGTCCACCGGCAGGCCCGGCTAAATGCCTTAAACATGCAGGCGGTCATGCTCGGTGAGCGTCCAGAAGATCAGCCGATATCGGCACTGCAAAAAGAACAGCTAACGATCAATATGGCTACGGCCAGAGCGATCGGGCTGTCGCCGAGCTTCGATGTCATCGAAGAGGCTGTATTGCTTAATCGTCTGGAGGAGGCCACAGGCGAAGAGTACGGCCTCGTTGCGATAGCTCGCATGGCCATTGAGCAGAATCAGGATCTCCTGGCGGAGACTTACGGCGTGCAGGCGGGACTGGAAGAGATCGCACGTGCGCGTGCCAACCTGTTACCGCAGATTGGGGCCTCGGCGTCCCATACGGTGCGTAAAGACTCGCCGTTTGTGTCTGCAGGAGTCTTCGCAGAGCGCAGCAACGATGCGGCGATCAGTGTTGATCAACTGCTGTATTCGGACGCTGCCAGCGCCAACCTGACGATCCAGAAGCAATTACAGAAATCGCGACTGGCGAGTTTCGAGGAATTTAAGCTCGACGTTGTGTTGGCCGCATCGAGTTCCTACTACGCGGTCCTTAACGCACGTTCACAGCTCGCGGTTCGGGACAACAACCTGCGCATAAGTAAAGCAAACCTCGAGCTGGCAAAAAATCGCGTTCGCCTGGGAAGCTCAACGGCCGCCGACGTGTATCGATGGCAGGCGGAAGTGGCGCGCGCTCAAATATTGGTCTTGAACCAGAGGGCAGCCGAGAGTCAGGCCCACGACACGCTCAATCGAATCCTGCATAAGCCGCAAGGCGTGCGATTGGCGCTCAAAGAAGCATCCTTCGATGAGCCATTTGTGATGACAGGGCAGGAGTTCGACCAATTGCTCCAGAGTCCCGCCGACTATGCAACTTTCTCACGCTTTTACATTGATCGCGCATTGCGCCAGGCACCGGAGCTTGAACAGTTCGACGCACAGATTGTTGCGAAGCGGCGGGAGCTTACGAGTCAGAAGCGTTCCTACTGGTTGCCGGATTTCTCGATGGGTGGCCAATACACAAACAACCTCGGGCAATCCGGTCAGGGGGCAGGGCCGGGCGCTGGCGAGGATCTCAACGACTGGAGTGTCGGGGTCCAGGCGACTCTGCCACTCTTTTCCGGTGGCTTGAAGAAAGCCAATGTGTCTCGGGCCAGTTACGAACTACGACAACTCGAGTTCTTACGCCGTTCCGCTGAAGAACGCGTTGAGGAGCGAACCAGGAACCAGTTACATGTAATCCAGGCCGCGTTCGCCCAGATAGGGCTGTCGGCAGTTGCGGCGGAGGCCTCACTCAAGAACTTCGAATTGGTCAGCGACGCTTATGCGCGTGGCGCGGTGAACGTTATTGAGTTGCTGGATGCCCAGGAAACAAGCCTCACGGCGTCGGCCGCTTCCGCCGAATCTTTGTATTTCTTTCTGTCCGAGATAATGGCGATGCAACGCGCCGTCGGCGGATTCGATTATTTGCTACCCCTTGACGAAAGAAACGCACTGGCGGCGGAATTTCGCAGTACTTTGACAGGAACACAATGATGAGTTTCAGAACATGCAATACGATGGTTGTTGTCAGCCTTCTTGTCCTGGGTGCCTGCGGTAAGACCGAAGCTCCGATCGAAGAACAACTGCGCCCGGTTCGATACATTACCGTGTCGGATGACAGTGTCTTTCGTGACCGAAGTTTTTCCGGAACGTCCAAGTCGAGTCGTGAATCTCGACTCAGCTTCAAAGTGTCAGGAACGGTCATGAGTATTCCGATTCAGATCGGACAACGCTTGAACGCCGGTGACCTGATCGCTGAAATCGATTCGGCCAGTTATGTTTTACAGGTGCAACAGGCACAAGCCTCTCTGGTCGAAGCGCAGGCTAATGATCGCAAGGCGACTGCAGACTATCAACGCGCAAAAGGGCTGTACGCAAATGACAACGCGTCGCTGAATGATCTTGACGCGGCGCGTGCGCAAGCGGAGTCGTCTGGCGCAATGGTTGCGTCGGCTGGGAAGGCTCTCGAGATCGCACGCTTGAATCTGTCCTATACGAAACTGACCGCCGATGCAGAATGTTCGATTGCGTCGCTCGATATAGAAGTCAATGAGAATGCTTCCGCCGGCCAGCAGGTCGCGGCTGTCAGCTGTGGCGATGCATTTGAAATCACGATGAATCTTCCGGAAAGCCTGATCGGACTTGTGGACGACAGTACACCGGTCACAATCGACTTTTCCTCGATTCCGGATCGACAGTTCAACGGCATAATTTCCGAAATATCGGTCGCATCAGCGTCGGGTTCAGCCGGCTTTCCTGTCGTTATACGGATTGTTGAAACGGACCCGGCCTTGCGCTCGGGCCTTGCAGCGAATGTGACCTTCCAGTTTGATTCGGCCGCCGCGTCGGGCGCCGGAGTCGTGATCCCGGTAACGGCCGTGATTAACGATCCCGATGGGACCTTCGTATTCATCGCAGCTCTGTCCGGATCCGAAGGTGAAGCGATCGTCACACGTCGCGCGGTTGATGTCGGTGAGTTATCCCAATTCGGTATCGAGATCGTCAACGGCCTGAGCGTCGGCGACTTCGTGATTACGGCCGGAATTTCAGTTATTCGTGAGGGCCAGCGCGTGCTGGTCTCCGTTGAAACGCAATAGCGGTGGCGATGTGAATCTCACTGCATTCGCCATACGGAACAATCGCGTCACGCTGACGATCGTCACTCTGCTGATCATCGCGGGCAGCCTTGCCTATGAGAGCCTGCCAAAGGCGCAGGACCCCGGGTTTATCGTTCGAACTGCTGTGATCACAACGTCGTTTCCCGGCGCCAGTCCGGAGCGTGTTGAATTGCTCGTAACGGACAAGATCGAAAAAGCGATTCAGGAAATGCCGGAGATCGACTCGATCACGAGCGAATCCCGGACCGGCATTTCGATTATCTACGCGAACTTCAAAGAAAGTTACAAAATAATGCGGCCGATCTTTGACGATCTGCGCCGCAAAGTAGATACCGTCACTCCGGACCTGCCACAAGGCACAAAGACTCCCGTGGTTAACGATGAGTTTGGTGATGTGTTCGGTAGTGTTTACACGCTCGCGGGCGATGGCTTTTCCTACGCGGAGCTGGAGACGGTTGCCAACGAACTTCGCGACGAACTACTGAAAGAACCGGATATTGCCAAGGTTTCGATTCACGGCGCACAGCAGGAAGTTATCTTCGTCGAGTACAACAATTCCCGACTCGCGGAACTGGGGCTTTCTCCGCAGCAACTGTCGGCGTCGCTCGCAACCGTCAATATCTTGTTGTCCGGTGGCGATATCGTCAGCGGCCGAGAGCGTATTACTCTGGAGCCAACCGGCAATTTCGAATCCGTTGGGGATTTGCAACGCACGGTAATTCAGCTGCCAAACGGATCGCTCGTGTACCTGGAAGACATTGCCGATGTCTATCGTGGCTACAAGGATCCGCCCAGCAGCGTCAGCCGCGTAAACGGTGAGGCAACGCTGGCTGTGGCCGTGTCGATGCGTGATGGCGGCGATGTTCTTAAACTTGGCGAACGCCTTAATGTGCTGATGCCGGAGCTGCTCGCCAAGTACCCCTGGGGCATCGAGATAGAGAAGATCTGGTTTCAGGCGGATCTCGTTGAGCAGACCGTGTCGTCTTTTACCTCGAGCCTGATTCAGGCCATCGTCATTGTCATCCTCGTAATGGTCGGTTTTCTCGGTCTGCGAACGGGCCTCGTTGTGGGGGCGTTGATCCCGACGACGATGGTCGCCTCGTTCTTCGTGATGCAGGTATTTGGGATCACGATCAACCAGATTTCTCTGACGGCGTTAATTATTGCGCTCGGTCTTTTAGTCGACAATGCCATTGTCGTCGTCGAGTCCATACTCGTGAAGCGTGAAGCGGGTAAAGATGCAGTTACGGCGGCTATCGAAGCCGGCGTGGAATTAAGAACGCCCTTGCTAGTGTCATCGCTGACAACGGTAGCGGCCTTCATGCCCATCGGAATGGCGAAGTCGGCCGTCGGTGAGTACACCGCGGATATTTTTTACGTCGTCGGGATAGCGTTGCTCACGTCGTGGCTGCTGGCTATGACGTTCGTGCCAATGCTATCGACAGTGGCGCTAAAATTGTCGCCCAGAAAAGACGACGAAGGCGAGCTCTTTAGCGGTCGCTGGTATCAGTACTATCGCGATCTTCTTGGCTTGGCACTGCGCTGCCAGTACCGATTTGTCCTCATTATCATCTTGCTGTTCGCACTTGCGCTAAATGGCTTGGGCTTGGTTCGCCAGGAGTTCATTGCGCCGTCGGAGGATCCCGTCTTTTCGGCGAAGCTCGAGTTGCCACTGGGAACGTCCATCGAATCCAGTCAGGCCATCATCGCTGAAGTTGACGCGTTTATTAAAGCTTCCTATTTCGCGCCGGAGACAGGCGAGCCTCTGGTTCGAAACTGGTTAACGTTCATAGGGGAGGGCGGACCACGATTCCAACTCAGCCTCAATCCGCCGAACCCTAATCCCGCCAACACGTTTCTCGTTGCAAATACGCTGGACGGCGAGGATGTCGACGAGGTAATAGCGGGTATTGATCAATACGTGCGTGAGAATCACCCGGACCTCGTTGCGCAGGTCAAGCGCCTCGATAACGGACCACCTGTCGACTACCCGATCATCGTACGAATTTCCGGTAACGACATCGACACGTTGTACAGCCTTGCCGATCAGGTCACCGAGTTCCTGTATACGCAGCCGCAGGTTTCGTTCGCACAGAATTCCTGGGGACTGCAGACCAAAAAACTCCTGGTCAGCGTGGATCAGGAGCTGGCAAGACGATCCGGTGTCACGAGTGAGGACGTTGCGTATTCATTGCGGGCTGGCTTAACCGGCATCGAGCTGACGCAGTACCGGGAAGACGATGAGCTCATTCCTGTTACGTTGCGAACGGTTGCGGCGGATCGACAGGATTTCAGCAAGCTCGACGGGCTGAGCGTATATTCGCAAGCCACCGGGACGAACGTTCCCCTGAAACAGGTTGCCGACGTGGCACTGGTATTTGAGCCGGGCATTATCGAGCGTCGAGACAGAGACCGGACATTGTCACTGAATATTCAGTTGCACCCGAGTGCGACGGCAGCTGAAGTTACCGCGACATTAGAGCCGTGGCTGGCTGAAGCGGCGTCAGACTGGCCAGCCGGTCACGGCTACGAAATTGGCGGCGAGACCGAAAGTTCGGGTGATGCAAACGCATCGATCGCCGCTGAGTTACCGATGGCGGGGATGATCATCCTCTTGTTGCTGGTCGGGCAGTTCAATTCCTTACGCCGCCCAGTGATCATTTTGTCTACGATTCCGCTGGGATTGATCGGAGTTACGTTCGGCCTGTTGGTTGCGAATTCGGCATTCGGCTTTTTTACGATACTCGGGCTGATCGCGCTGTGTGGAATCATCATCAATAACGCGATCGTTCTTCTTGATCGAATTGCAATCGAGATTCGCGATTTTGGTCGCAGCCAGGCGGATGCGATTATGATCGCTTGTCAGCAACGCATGCGTCCGATATTACTGACGACCGCGACGACAGTACTCGGAATGATGCCGTTATTGTGGGGTGGCACGGCCATGTTCAAGCCGATGGCCATAACGATCATATTCGGTCTCTCGTTTGCCACGGCGTTGACCCTGCTCGTCGTCCCAGTGCTCTACGCGATGTTCTTTCGGGTTTCGTTTTCGAAGAACTCTCACGGTTTT
>CAZMRZ010000085.1:0-9886 GCA_964568835.1 uncultured Woeseiaceae bacterium
CGCCTTCGCAACCGGCAAAAAATAACGCGGAAGAAATTACACCCGCCAAATAAACTCGTTTGTTCACGTCGATCTCCAGTTAGTAAAAATGATTTGGAGATCGTATTGGCCTTTGCGGCTTACTTCTGCCCGTCTAGGTAACAGAATGTTTCAAAATGTAACTGCGAATTCCGCCCCTGGCCAACCTTAGAGCAAAAAAGGTATTAACCACCAGGTTCGTTTTTTGTACACCGCCCATTCAGGGTAGCGTGACATGCTGGCTTCTTTCATGATCATGTTGACGGCAAACAAGCCGAGCCAGACCCACGCAAGGACCACAATGGGTAGCCAGTGCCAGACCATCATCGCGAAGCTGCCGTAGATCATGATCTCGCCAAGGTAGTTGGGATGGCGCACATACCGGTGCATGCCGTCAGTAATCAGCCCTCGCTGCACACGCAGGGTGAAATATTTCTGCGCGTCCGCTGCGATCATGATGGCGCAGCCCAAAATGCACAGGCTGATGCACAGGCAAAACCACGCGACATCCGGTAGCGGATAGTCTGGCCGTGACTCCCCGGACAGTAACAGCCATCCGAACACCCAATACCAGCCCAGTACGCCCGCGAAAGCATTGATACCACCCGCAATCGTTATGCGACGTTGCCAGTTCGAGTCGGGGAAAGCCGTATCTTTGAGAAGCCAGACCAGGCCGTAACTTCCCTGCATCGCTGTATAGACCCACGCACCCGTCGACGTGTTGCCGTAGTAGGCGATCAAGGCGAGAAGAAACACGAATGTCCCCGCTTTCTGAAAGTTGACTACCCACGCAAATTTCCACGGCCTTGGTCCGCCCAGGAAGTTACAAACGAGGTAGTCTGTGAAGCGGCGCATTGCGCTCGCCCACCGTGGCGCTTCGTAGGGTGCCGGTGTACTTGAAGCCTCTGTATTAGTGCTAACGACAATGGCCTCCTTCGTTTATGTCCTGCATTACGTGGCCAAACGGCAGCAGCGCCAGTGGTACGAGCTTCATATGCTGCACTGCGATCGGAAAGCCGATGATCGTGAGGCATAACAACAGGCCCCCGCAATCACGCCTCCAGCAATTTCGCATTCGCTGCGGCAAGGCGCGCGATCGGTACACGGGGTCCCGAACAGGACACGTAGCTAAGGCCGACGCGGTGGCAGAAGCGGATCGATTCCGGATGACCGCCCTGTTCGCCACAGATTCCGATCTTCAGGTCCTTACGCGTCGCTCGACCACGCTCAACCGCCATTTCGATCAGCTGGCCGACACCATAGACGTCGAGTACCTCGAACGGATTGTCTTGCAGGATTCCCGTTTCGTTATACATCGGCAGGAACTTGTTCTCCGCATCCTCGCGCGAAAATGAGAAGACAGCCTGAGTGAGATCGTTGGTGCCGAAAGAAAAGAACTCCACGTTAGCCGCGAGTTGCGACGCGCGTGTGCAGGCGCGAACCGTTTCGATCATTGTTCCGAACTTGAATTTTAACTTCTTACCAAAATCTTTCTCGAGTTTCTCAGTTAGCTCATCGACCGTGACCTTCACTTTCGCGAGTTCCTGTGACGTGATCACCTGCGGCACCATAATCTCGGGTGTTACCGATATTCCCTGGTTTGCGCATTCCACTGTCGCCTCGAGAATTGCGCGTATCTGCATGGCGTAAATTTCCGGATAGGCAATTCCCAGCCGCACGCCACGATGGCCAAGCATTGGATTAACTTCCTGAAGCTCGCGCACTTTCTTCAACATGCGTTCTTTCTTGAGCAACGCTTCGTTGACGTGTTCCTCGCTCAGATCATCGAAGGGTTTCGGTAACTCGGTCGGTAAGTCAAACGAACTCAAAGCAGTTTGTCGACCTCGAACGACATTGCGGTACAGACGCAGAGTTTCTATCTGCTCCAGCAGCTGTTGCTCGGTGGGTAGAAACTCGTGCATCGGCGGGTCGAGCAGGCGAACGGTGACCGGGTCTGGGGACATCACCGAGAAGAGGTCGACAAAATCACTACGCTGAATCGGCAGCAGGCGATCGAGGGCTAACTGCCTTTCTTCCTCGGTATCGGCGAGGATCATATCGATCACTATGGGCAGCCGGTCGCTGGCGTTAAACATGCGCTCCGTGCGGCAGAGGCCGATACCCATGGCGCCGTATTCGCGGGCTACTCTCGCGGCATCAGGCGTATCGGCATTTGCCATGACTTTCAGGTCAGCGATCTCGTCTGCCCAGCCGAGCAGGGTTTTGAGCTCCTCGGGAAAATGGGCCTTAATCGTCGGGATGGCACCGGGATAGACCATACCGGTCCCGCCGTCGAGCGTAATAACATCACCTTCGCGAAGAACCGCATCGCCGACGTGTGCCAATCGCAGGTGGACATCTACGACGATGCCCTCGGCCCCGGCGACGCAGGGTTTGCCCATACCACGGGCGACAACTGCCGCATGCGACGTTTTGCCGCCACGACTGGTAAGAATGCCTTCCGCCGCAAAGAAACCATGAATGTCTTCCGGGCGTGTTTCTTCCCGAACGAGAATTATTTTTTCGCCCGCATTGCCGAGCTTCTCCGCCAGATCGGCATCGAAGACACACTTGCCCGCCGCTGCTCCTGGTGAGGCGGGCAATCCTGTCGCGATCGGTGCGACCGTGTTGGCGGGGTCGAGACTGGGATGTAAGAGCTGTTCCAGCAGCTCAGGATCAATACGCAGCAGTGCCTGATCTCGTGATATCAGCTTTTCTTCGAACATATCGACTGACGTTTTGACCATGGCGGCCGCATTCATTTTGCCATTACGCGTCTGCAGGCAATAGAGCGTGCCTTTCTCTATCGTGAATTCGTAGTCCTGGACTTCCTGATAATGAGACTCGAGCCGGTTGCGCAGTGCGACGAGCTGCGAATACTGCTCTGGCATTTCCTCCTGCATGCTTTGCAGAGGTTTCGGCGTGCGGATGCCGGCGACAACGTCCTCGCCCTGGGCATTGGTCAGATACTCACCAAACATCTCGTTTTCGCCGGTGCCCGGATTTCGGGTAAAGCCAACGCCAGTCGCGCAGTCGTCGCCTTTGTTGCCGAAGACCATGGTGCATATATTGACGGCTGTACCGTTCGCCAAATCCGGGGTGATATGGAACTCGCGTCGATAGTCGACGGCACGCTTTCCCATCCAGGAACGAAATACGGATTCCACGGCTAGCTGTAGCTGCAGCATCACATCCTGCGGAAAATCTTTGCCAGATTCACGATGCACGACGGCCAGGAATTTCTCGCTGATCTCCTTGAGGTGCTCCGCCTCGAGACCGACATCAGCCTTCACGCCAACGCGCTTCTTCACTTCTTCAAAATACTCGTCGAAATGCTCGTCGGGGATACCCAGTGCGACCTTGCCGAATAACTGAATGAAGCGTCGATAGGCGTCGTACGCGAATCGTGCGTCGCCCGTCTGCTCGATTAACCCAGCCAAGGTCTCGTCGTTCAGACCCAGGTTCAAGATCGTATCCATCATGCCCGGCATCGACATGGCTGACCCGGACCGGACCGAGACGAGCAGCGGGTCGGTGCCCTTGCCAAACGTCTTACCAGTGGCCGATTCAAGCTTGCCGATCTGGTCTTTTATAGTATCCATCAAGCCGGTCGGAAGCTGATCCGCCTCGAGGTAGTCCAGGCACGCTTTTGTCGTTATCACGAACCCGGGCGGCACGTTGATGCCGATCTGAGTCATTTCGCAGAGATTGGCACCTTTGCCGCCAAGCAGTTTTTTGTCGTGGCCATCGCCGTCGTCGAAGGAATAGACGTGTTGTTCCGTCATGAGTATCTGTCTCGTTAGTGGGATTTTCGTAGTTTAAATACTCCTCTATCGATGCAGGGCTCGCTATTACGGCAAACCACTAAAGAAGGTGCGTTTTCACACTGCTTGTTAGTGGAGGCCCATGAGAATCCGCACATGTTGCTCGACGCAACGGGCCAGGCTTGTGAGCTCATATCCGCCCTCCAGCGCGGAGACGATTCGACCCGATGCTGATTTCGCCGCGACATCGACAATCTGTTCTGTCACCCAACGGAAGTCGGCGTCCGTCAGGCTTACGTTTGACATGTCGTCGGCGACATGGGCATCAAATCCTGCCGAGACGAAGATCATCTCGGGCCGGAATTTTTCCAAAGCCGGAAGCCAGTGCTCGACCACGGCGGCACGGAACTCGGAACCCGTTGCCGTAGCCTCGAGCGGCACATTGACTCTGTTGGCCGCCTCTTCCAACAGCGGTGTGAAAGGATAAAACGGATGCTGAAAAGTAGAACAAAAGAGCACGCGGCCGTCGTCTTTGAATATATCTTCGGTGCCATTTCCATGGTGGACGTCGAAATCGACGATAGCGACTCTCTGTAAACCATGCTCCTGCAGAGCATGCGCCGCGCCCACAGCGATATTGTTATACAGGCAAAAGCCCATGGCCCGACTTGACTCGGCATGATGACCGGGAGGTCGCACGCCGCAAAATGCTGAAGACACCTCGCCGCTGATGACACGATCGACCGCTGCGACGGTAGCTCCGGCGGCCCTGTGTGCGGCTGCCAGGCTATCCCGGCTGATGACAGTATCGGGATCGAGATTCGCGTAGCCGGTCGTCGGCGACATTGATTCAACGGTTTCTATGTGCCGCCGGGTATGAACTCGCAGGAGCTGCTCTCTGCTCACTATTGGTGCATCGACATGGTTGAGAACATCGAAGAGTCCGGTTTCAATAAATCGATCTTCTATCGCTGTAAGGCGCCGTGAGTTTTCCGGGTGACCCGCACCGGTGTCATGCTTGCGACAATCGGCGTGGCTAATATAGGCAGTGTGCACAGTGGCATACCCTTATTGTCGTGACAGGGCCTCTCAGTGTAAAAGCTCGTGGCAATAATGGAAAATGGAATTACCTGAACTAATGAATACGCATTACCTGACATCTCTGTTTACACCCAGCAGCGTCGCTCTTTATGGCGCAAGCGATAAGCCAGATTCCGTTGGCGGCGTGGTTTTCAAGAATCTGCTGACGTCAGGTTTCGAGGGACGTATTTTCGCGATAAACCCGAAACGAGATGAAGTTCAGGGTCAGAAGGCCTTCTCGTCTCTGGAGGAGATCGACGAACCTGTCGATCTGGTCGTCGTCGCCACCCCCGCAGTCAGCATTCCGCGAATAGTGGAAGAGTGCGGCGAGCGCGGCATTAAGATGATGTTGATCCTGTCGGCAGGATTTCGAGAAACGGGTGCAGAGGGCCGACGACTTGAAGACAAGGTAACGCAACGGGTCAAACACTACGGCATTCGACTTATGGGCCCCAATTGTCTCGGCATCATCCGCCCGGACAAGGGCCTTAACATCACTTTCGGCAACAACAACGCATCGCCCGGTAATCTGGCATTCGTATCCCAGTCCGGTGCCATTTGCACTGCGATTCTCGACTGGGCCGAGCAAAACGACATCGGTTTTTCCGCCGTCGTGTCAACGGGTATCGCCGCGGATCTGGATTTTGGAGATTACCTGGACTATCTGGTTTCGGATCCGGCCACGAAAGCGATTCTGCTCTACATTGAAGGTATTAATAACTCAAGACGCTTCATGAGCAGCTTGCGCGCAGCCGCGCGTATCAAACCGGTGATTGCGCTGAAAGTCGGACGACATTCCGCTGGTGCTGCGGCATCCATGTCGCATACCGGCGCGTTAGTCGGAAGCGACGAGACGTTTGCCGCAGCACTGTCTCGATCCGGCGTGCTGCGCGTCGAAACAATCGGACAATTATTCGCGGCCGCAAAGGCGTTGTCGTCGACTCACTATCGCAGCAAATGCGAGCGTCTGGTGATCATCACCAACGGCGGAGGTCCAGGGGTGATGGCCGCAGATCGGGCAACCGATCGGGAAATTGAGCTGAGTTCCCTGAGCGCCGCAACCATGAAGGCATTGGACGAGGTGCTGCCCTCGGTCTGGTCACACGGCAATCCGGTCGACATCATTGGGGACGCGCCACCGGAGCGTTATGCGCAAGCGCTGGACATTTGTCTCGAAGACCCGGGCGTGGACGGCGCAATTGTTATTCTGACGCCGCAGGCGATGACGCAACCCACCGAAGTGGCAGAGGCTGTCATCAAATCCGCGGCCAAAAACAAAAAGCCGATCATGACCAGCTGGATGGGTGGAGGGCAGGTAGAAGAAGCTCGCCGACGATTCAATAATGCTCACGTACCCGATTTCGGCACCCTTGAAAACGCCGTTGATGCATTTTCCTATCTTGCCCGATACAACGCGAATCAGCGTCTTTTACTGCAGACTCCAGCGGGACTGACCCGAGGCCAGGAACCCCCGGATACGGAAGGGGCGCGACTCATCATCGAAGCCGTACTTACCGAGCAGCGGAAAATTCTGACAGAACCGGAGTCGATGGCGATACTGAATGCGTTCAGGGTGCCAACGGTACGGAACGCGGTCGCGCACTCGGCCAACGAGGCGCTAATCGTTGCCGAATCGATAGGCTTCCCGATTGCGATGAAAGTTCTGTCAACCGACATTTCGCACAAGTCCGATGCTGGCGGCGTCAGGCTCAATATCAACTCGGCACAGGAGGTGCGTGGCGCATATCGGCAATTACTTGATAACGTTCAGTCGCGCCTCCCGGACGCAAAAATTTCAGGTGTTACCGTTGAGAAAATGTACCGGAGCTCGAATGGCAGGGAGCTAATGATCGGGGTTATTCGGGACCCTGTTTTCGGCCCTGTTATCAGTTTCGGTAGTGGCGGCACGACGGTTGAAGTCATGGGAGACTCGGCGGTTTCTTTGCCGCCTTTGAACCGGCGTCTTGCGATCGACCTGATCAATCGAACGAAAGTGTCGAAGCTACTCGGCGAATTTCGAAATATGCCGGCTGTAGACATCGATAAACTCATCGACGTATTGCTCGGCGTATCTGCGATGGCCTGTGAATTACCGTGGTTGCAGGAAATGGATATCAATCCATTGATCATTGATGAGGCCGGTATCGTCGCCGTTGATGCACGTATGGTCGTCGACTACCCCAAGCCATCGACTGACCCTTACGATCACCTCGCAATACACCCTTATCCATCTCACCTGGTGACGAAAACGCAACTCAATGATGGCACCGATGTCGTGATCAGGCCCATTCGACCGGAAGATGCCGAGATGGAGGCCAAGTTCGTTCGCGATCTTTCTCAGCAAGCAAAGTATTTTCGGTTTATGAATTCACTGCAAGAACTGAGTCAGGAAATGCTGGTGCGCCTCACGCAAATCGACTATCACGACGAGATGGCCCTGATCGCCGTAACGTCTGGCGGCAATCGCGAAGAGCAAATTGGCGTCGCACGTTATGCAACCAATGTAGATAAGCAAAGTTGCGAGTTTGCGCTGGTTGTTTCAGATCAATGGCAAGGGCGTGGAATCGCACATCAACTGATGAGCAAGCTCATGGAGATCGCGCGGGACCGTAATCTGGACAAAATGCAGGGTCAGGTGCTAAGCGAAAACTCCAAGATGCTGGACCTGGTCGCCTCGCTCAATTTTCAGATCACAGTTGACCCGGAAGACCCGACTGTAAAACAGGTGGAAGCTGAACTCGGTGGGAAGAACCCTTAGAGATTTTTTGGTCGCAGTCCGGCTGGTTTTCTTCACTCAAGGTCCGGCGCGAGGCCCTGGAGCACGAGCAGGTAAAAGCTGACGATACCGACTATCTCGTCGTCTTTGACAACGGGTGCGTGGCTGACACCGAAGTTCTCGAATAATCGCGCGCAATATCGAATTTGCATGTCTGGTCGCACAGTCAGCACCGGTTTTGCCATGACTTCATAGACGTTGACGCGTTCTGGCGCGCGGTCCAAGGCGAGTACTTTCTTGGCGATATCGGAAAACAGCAGCAGGCCGTATTCGTCCTGATCGTCGCGACGTTTGACGATCAGGCTTGTCGCGCCAACCTTCTTCATCACCTTTAGAGCCGATAGCACGTCCATCGTGCCGTCGACCTCAGTCACCTCTTTGCGCATGCAATCGCGCACAATGCCCCAGTTTCGCGTGCTCATAATTTTTCCTCCACAACCTCACCGAGTTCTTCACTCTGGTGAATTACACCGACCGCGTCTTCAACGTCTATAAGTACGGCGATACCTGTACCGGGCTTTGCGTCAAACTCGCCGACGTCCCCGATATGTTCAAGAATTTCACGACTCAGGTGCTGCTCGACCAACAGCAATACAACATCGCGTTGCGACGAAAGGGTGAGACCGAAAAAGGTCTTACTCTCTTGAATGCCCTCGCCACGCGCGTTGTTGATAACGGTGCAGCCCGTTGCACCCGCTTCGCGTGCTGCGTCCATAATGGCATCCGTCTTGTGGTCTTCTACGAAAGCAACTATCAATTTAAAATGCATCTTACTCTTCCTTCTCAGGGTTTCGCGTTTTGGCACCAATTACCGAGACGCGCTGTCTCAAGACTGCCAGCTGACCGTAAGCGAGTACCGAGATAATCGGAAACAGGCTTGCGAACGCTACCAGACCAAATCCATCAAGTAGTGCGCTGCGACCCGGAACGGCTTCGGATAAGCCCAGTCCCAGCGCGGTGATTAGCGGTACAGTCACTGTGGATGTCGTTACGCCACCTGAGTCATAGGCCAGCGGCACTATGAGCTTCGGAGCGACAGTGGTTTGCAGGATCACGACGAAATATCCAGCCGCAATAAAGTAGTGCAGCGGTAGCCCGACGATAATGCGGTAACAGCCCAGGCTGACGCCGACTCCGACACCGATAGCGACCGCCACACGCAGTCCCCAGACACCAATAGCACCACCCGAGACCGTATTTGCTTTCATCGACACCGCGATCAACGCCGGTTCTGCAAGTGTCGTACTGAAACCAATAGCGCCGGCGAACAGGTATACCCAGAAGTAGTCCTGCCAAATCAGGTCCGACACTGCTTTTCCCGCGGTCGCAAACAGGAATGCCGGGTCGGTTAACTGCTGCGCCATGAGTCTTCCCAGCGGAAACAGCGATTGCTCAAGACCGAGCAGGAACAGCCCGAGTCCGACAACAACAAAAACGAATCCGACGAGGATCCGTTTAGCATTTGGCAATGGTTGCCCGATTACCAGGCGCTGAAATATGAACAGGAATACGACGATGGGCAAGACGTCAATAGCGCTTTTGAGAATCACACCCATTGCAGAACAATCCCATAAGCCAGCACAAACAAAATGGGTGTCAGTGAAGCGAACGCTATCAGACCGAAGCCGTCTGTCATCGGATTGCGCCCTCTAAGCGCGCTCGCCAGGCCGACACCAAGTGCTGTTACCAGCGGAACGGTGACTGTCGATGTCGTCACGCCTCCCGAATCATAAGCAACGCCAATGATCTCTTTGGGGGCGATCGTTGTCAGCAGCACGACCAGGCAATAGCCCGCGATAATGAGTAGCGGTAAGGACCAGTTCGCCAGAATTCGCATCACGCCCAGGACCAGCGCCACGCCGACGGCCAGCGCGACGGTCAACCGCAAACCGAGTGCGTAACTGCGTTCTGCTTCGTCGGTCGTGGCGATTGCCCCGGCGTCGGCGGCCACTTGCGCCGCCTCAGCCGCGATAGCGATCAGAGCAGGTTCCGCGATCGTCGTACCGAACCCCAGCGAGAATGCGAATAAGACCAGCCAGAAGACGCTGCCCTTTTGCGCGAGCGCGTTCGCAAGAGACTCTCCAACGGGAAACAGCGCGAGCCGCAGGCCGAAGATAAAGAACGTAAGACCCGCCACAACAAATAGCGCGCCGGTGGCGATCGAAAACAGACCCGTAACGGGCTCGCGAAAAACGAACAACTGAAATGCACTGATGACCAGGACGATCGGCAGCAGATCGCGCAGGCT
>CAZMRZ010000086.1:0-9828 GCA_964568835.1 uncultured Woeseiaceae bacterium
ACAATAACGGTGATCAGTAATCAGGGACTGGCATTGGCGCTTTTGCCAACGGCCGCGGTTATCGGGCTGATGGTGTACTGGTCGGCCGAAGCGAAGACGGCGTCTTATGCGACGCTACGCATGTTGGTGCAGCTGCTATTGATCGGCTATGTGCTCGTGTACATTTTCGAGACGGACCAGCCGGCCATTATTGTCGCCGTCCTGTTGTTTATGATGATCGTTTCGAGCTGGATCGCCATCCGTCATGTCAAACAGGAGCGGATGCGCGCGCTTCGCAATTCGTTTGTATCGATCGCCGTACCGGGATTGCTGGTATTGGCCTTGGTCAGCCAGGCCGTCATCGGTATTGATCCCTGGTTTAGCCCGCGATACCTCGTGCCACTGGCGGGGATGATTTTCGCGGGAGCGATGAACGCCGTGTGTCTTGCCGATGAGCGCTACCAGTCAGAGTCAGAACGGGGAACTACCAGGCTTGAGGCGCGGGCCATCGCGTTCCGTACGGCATTGATCCCGATCACCAACTCGCTCTTCGCTGTTGGGCTCGTATCGCTTCCGGGCATGATGACGGGACAGATTCTGTCCGGCGTATCGCCATTGGTTGCCGCCAAGTACCAGATTGTCGTTATGTCGATGCTGTTTGGCGTGTCCGGCATGGCGGCGGCGATCTACCTCACCCTGCAGAATCGAGAAGATTAATCCGTTCAGCTCCCGTATAGGCTGCGTTCAGCGTTCATTAATCACCCCAGGCGTACTCTGCAAACAACTGGCGACGGAACGTCAGTTGTTCTAAGCCGAAGGGCGACGAGGAGATTGAAATGGATATCGTAATTGCAGCAGAGAAAGACAGCATCGCGTCATTGTTAGGTGACTACGTTGAGAGTCGCATCGAGGAGGACGAGATTCTGGTGATGGAGAATCCGGATGAGACCGGGAGCTTTCGTATCATGTATCAGCTGGATCGATATGTGCTCTCGCCAGATGGCCAGATTGCCTGTGACTCGCTGCAGCTGACGGAATAGTCGACCGAGTTTTTGAGAGCTGTCGCACGGCAAAGTGGCGCCGAAAGTTCTAAACTTCTTGGGTTATGCAATCCAAAGTCCATCCATTTTTCGCCACACTGATTCTTATCCTGACCGGGATCGCTGTCGTTTCGTGGATGTGGGGTTCAGGCGCTGCCGCGAACATCGGTGGCCCATCCAAGTTGGAGATGGCTCCCGACGGCCGCGTTTACGTCCAGATTCAGAATAGACTCGTCGAGCATGACGCGAACGGCCAGTATCTGAAGACCCACAATCTCGGTGAATTGGGCGTGGATTTCCTGCTTGGCGATTTCGCGTTTTTCTCGAATGGTGACATCTTGTTGCGCCGCGGCCCGGATCCGCGATCCTTCGGCGACAACCTTCGAGCATTCCAGCGATTAACCAATCAACAATCCATCGAGCCCGATACGCCGGATGCCGGTCTCGTCCGATGCGAGCTGGAACTAAAGCGTTGTGAACGCTTCGGCAAGGCAGGAATCGATTTCAAGGCGGCGCATGGGATTTTCATCGACTGGAAGACAGACGAGGTCTACATCTCCGATACCACTCGTCATCTCCTTCGTAAGTATTCGGCTGACGGTACTGCGCTGACGGGAGCGATCAGCGGCTTCAAATTTCCGAACCAATTATTGATGCATGACGAGAGGCTTCTGGTCGCGGATACGAATCATCATGAGATTCGTGTTGTTGATCCGTCGACCGAATCGTTCGGCAAGCTGCTTGGGGTAGAAAGCGTCACATCGCCGCTCGCGACCGCTGCGGAGCAAACCTGGCCGAGTCACTTTGCTCGCGTTGCTGACCAGTGGTGGGTCAATAACATGAAAAAGGGCATGAATCAGGGCGGCATTTATCTCTTTGACGGGAGCTGGCGACTCATTCAGAAACTTGACTTGCCGGATGATGCCGATCCGATCGCTTTGCTCCCCGTTGGCGATGAGGTGTGGATCAGTGACTGGTACAGCGACAAGGTCCGCCGCTTCACAACAGCTGGGGAACCGCTCCCGGATCTCGATTCGGAAGGGCTCAACAGCATTCTGGAAGTCGCGCGGGATGAACGATTGAAGTTCGAAGTGATCAGCTACTCGGGCGTCGTGCTAATTCTGCTAATACTCGGCGGGCTGGCAGTACGAGGATTTTCCGTCAGCATGTCGTCCAGGATTCGTTTGGCGTAAAAGAACGCCCGTATCAACAGAAGAAGGCCCAGCGAATTCGTCTTCGCTGCCCATTATTCTGAATCTCCTGTCCAACCCGGACCACGTACAACCCGACCCGGCGTTGCGCCGGTATGTTCACCATCCTTGATGACTTGTTCGCCGTTAACAAAAACATGGACCATGCCGGTCGCGTACTGATGGGGTTCGACAAACGTCGCGTGGTCCTGAATCGTGTCGGGATCGAATACAACGACGTCGGCAAAGAACCCTTGCTTCAATTCACCGCGTTTTTCGATACGCAGGTTATGCGCCGGTAGTGCGGCCAGTTTTCGAATCGCTTCTTCGAGCGTGATGACTTGTTCATCACGAACGTATTTCGCCAATACGCGGGCGAAGCTGCCGTAAGCACGCGGGTGCGTACTGCGTTTCAGGAATACGCCCTCGGTCGCATACGATCCTGCATCCGAATTGAAGCTGACCCAGGGCAGGCTGACGGCTTTGCGCACGATGTCTTCCGACTGTGTGAAGAAAACCGATCCGATTCGGCTACCGTCCTCGATGATCAAATCGAGAATCGTTTCCGCGGGAGGCGTACCTCGCATCGCGGCGACGTCGGCAAGAGTCTTACCCGTGAGTGACCGCAGCGCTTCGTTTCTAAAGCCCACCAGAAGAATGTTCTCCGGCGAACCCACGCCAAGAAACATGTTCTCCCACTGGTCAGAAGGCGTTTTCATTTCCTGGATAATTTGCTGGCGTGTTTCCGGATCACTCATACGCTCGATCGATTTGTCGAAACCGCCTTCCTGCACCCACGGTGGGACGGTGACGTTGAGTCCGGTTGAGCCGGCGGGGTAGGTGTAAACGTCGGCCGTGATTTCGAGTCCTTCAGCTTGCGCGTCTTCAATCATCTGCACCGCGTCGTCAAACAAGTGCCAGTTTTCCCGACCCGATGATTTGATGTGATAAATCTCCGCACGGATATTTGCTTTACGCGCGATGGTTAACACCTCATCGATTGCTGCAATCATATGAGCGCCTTCATCACGCATATGCGAGATGTACATTCCGCCGTACTCAGATGCGACCTTTGATAACTCGACCAGCTCGGACGTATCGGCAAACAAGCCCGGTGGGTACATCAAAGATGACGCAACGCCCAAAGCGCCATCTTTCATCGCGTCGCGAACCAGTGACCGCATTTGATCGAGTTCTTCGTCCGTTGGTGGCCGGTCTTCTTGCCCGATGACATAGTGTCGCGGCGTGGCGGCACCGATAAACGACGCAACGTTCGGAGAAATGCCGCGGCGTTCCAGAAACTCGAGATATTCGGCCAGCGACGTCCATTCGACGTCATAACGTATGTCACTTTGTTGGCTTAACACCTCCGCTTTCATAGTGTCGTTGAGCGGGCCCATGGAATGACCTTCACCCATGATCTCAAGTGTCACGCCTTGACGGATGTCGCTTTGCGAACGGCCGTCTTCGATGAGCGATTCATTGGCCCAGGACATCATGTTGATAAAGCCCGGTGCCACGGCGAGTCCCGTCACATCGATTTCAACAGCGGCCTTTGCATCGCCAATGTCACCGAGTGCAACGATCGTGTCACCGTCTATGGCAACGTCGCCAACGTAGGGCTTATCGCCACTGCCGTCATAGATATCGCCGCCGCGAAGTATCAGGTCGTGCGAGGGTGCAGGCGTGCAGGCTGCGAGCAAGCTGCCGACTATTACCGTACTGACCACTAGTCTATAGAGAGGTGTCATGACGTTGCTATCTATCGATCAAAGTAGATACGGCCACTCAGCGTGTACGATGACGTCTCGTCGCCCCAGCTACCGCCAAAACCCAGTGCGAAAGCGTCGGAGAAGTTATACAGACCACCGATGGAAATGTTGGTGTCGTCATAGCTTCCGCCAAAATCGACGTAGTCGATGCCGGCATTCAGTTCGATCTCTTGGTTGGCCTCATAACGTACGCCTATGCCCAGGCCGTAGCCATTGTCATCAAATCCACCG
Source organism: uncultured Woeseiaceae bacterium (assembly GCA_964568835.1). Classification (GTDB taxonomy): domain Bacteria; phylum Pseudomonadota; class Gammaproteobacteria; order Steroidobacterales; family Woeseiaceae; genus UBA1847. Next base: position 4,213 of record CAZMRZ010000086.1, read on the forward strand.
GGTCCCGGAACGTCCAGGTCGATCGACTGATACGACAGCCGAGCGTAAATATCGAGTAACGGCGAAATCGCAGTGTTGTAGCCCGCGCCGGCGACAATTTTTGCTGAATCAACACTGAAGTCGAGATCCGCCGTTTGGTACTCGCCGAATACGTGCCAGTTCGGGTCGAGGGCATAAGAGCCGGATAAACCGATGCCGTCGCCGTCTGCGTTAATAGAGTCAAAATCCAGATTGGTGTAGTTAAGTTGCAAGTAACTGTAGTCAAATCCCTCTGCACTGGCATGAGCCGATAGTGCGAGAAGAAGAAGTACGGGTATTGAACGTTTCATTTCATTTTCCTGTTGTGAGCCCAAGTGTTGAATAACAATAGTGTTCGAGTGTAGATCATTCAACGTTTCGTCAGGAAAAATACCGGCAAGTAAGCCGCGTACATCACGACGATCAAATACGGCATCGCATGGGTACCGAAGACATCCATGCCAGCGCCAACCAGCGCGGGCCCGAGCATTGTTCCGACACCCCACATGCCGGTGAAAAGTACGCTGGCGGCCGCGAGCTCGGGACCCCGAAACCGCTGCCCGAGCAGAATAATGCCGAGCACGTAGATCATACCTTCAAAGCCGCCGACCAGAAACGCGAATAGCGGGCCGAGCACGGCAAGCGAAATGATATTCGGCAGTATTAGGAACCCGACCATGGTTGTAACGATGCATATAAGTAACAGCCGGTTTCTATTCATGTGATCGGCCAACCAGCCCAGCGGCAGCTGCAACACAACGCCACCGAGGGCGAAGACAGTGAGCAGGGACAAGGTTCGTGTCTCGCTAAGCCCAATATGGATGCCAAACAAGGGAAAGAAGGCGATGAAGGCCTCGATCGTTGCCGCATACATAAGATTGAGGAACATGATGTGCGGTACGAGCTTGAAGATTCGTCGAAGACTCACATGAGTATCAGTGTCGTTCCTGGCCGATTCGTTATGCAGCCAAAATAAGGGAACGCTGGCGGCAAGAATGAAAAGGGCCGTGACGACAAAAGGCATAAGACCTTCGGTGCCGGTCGTAATCAGAACGATAGGGCCCATTGCGAAGCCGATCGCCCCGGCCGATCCGTAAACGCCGATTATTCTGCCGCGCCAGTTGTCATCCGCAAGTTCGTTAATCACCGTTTCGCTGGACGACCACAACATCGCCGCAGATGCACCGAGCAAGAAACGCATCGGGAACCAAAGATAGACGTTTTGAAATAACCCCAATGCGATGAGCATCGTCGCGGCTAAAAACGTCGCCCAACGCATCACGCGCGCGGCACCAAATTGCGTGATCATGCGTGACATGACCGGTGCGAGCGCAACACCGCCACTGGCCTGCGCAACGATGCTCATACCAATGACGGTCTTGCTGATGCCTTTGGCATCCAGGACCAGCGACAACAGCGGCAGCGTCACCCCGTAAACGAGGTTGACGACCACCATCGACACGATGACGGCGATCAGGCTGCGTCTGTTACTCGAGAGCCCTGCCGTTCGAGATTTGATCGGACTATTCCACCTCGTTCAACAACAGCATCGTATCCCCGCGAACACCGTCTTCTGCCGCGGCAGCCTGTCCTTCCTCCGACTCAAGCATAGCGGTCAGCGCGTCGATATCCTTAACGGCAATGACAAGTCCGGCCAGATTTGGATTGTCGGCACTACGGAAGGCGTGGACGTGAGCAGCACCGTTTTCCTTGAACATGTTTTTGCGGCTGTTTTCGCCGGTCCACGCAGCTGCCCAACGATCGCCGTCGTCAACGCCATGAGTAATCATGATGTGAGACATGGCCATCTTCGGCTTCGCTGACGGGTCGTTGTTAAATGCGTCGTTGGCGATATACCACTGGCCATCATCGCCGAGGCGCCAGGTCTCGATGTATTTGCCCGTGCCAACAGTTTCCCCGTCGGCGACGAGAGCGAAAGTGCCAACGATGTAACCCACATCACCAGCGACGGCGGCTTCAATAATAGTGGTTGTGCCACCAATGCCAGCCTCGATCATGCCGCCGAATGTCTCGCGTACGCCATCGTGACCGGATGTCATCTCGCCACCGGGTGGCAGCAAACGGGCATCGTCAGTATAGAGACCGACGAGCGTATCAACGTCCTTCGCGTTCAGGGCCGCTTCCCAGGCATCGGACCTCGCCTCGAGTGCAGAAGTATCGGTAGACACGCCGGCCTGACCGCAGCCAGCAATAACGATCGTCAACGCCAGCAGAATTACTGTTCTTTTCATGATTGGGTGCTCCGCTTAAAAAATTCGGAAGCCAATCCTATCAGGGAATCAATAGCGGAACGAAAACTCCAGCCCGGCCTGTCGGGGCTTGCTGGGCCACGCGATGTCCGCCGGTAATCCGATGAAGCGTGCTGCGAAGAACCAGTCGATGTAATCCTCGTCGAACAGGTTGTTTACATACAGCCGCGTCGACCAGCGCTCGCTCTCGAGAGAGACACTCAAATTGGTCAGATCGTAGGCGGGCTGGACATCCAGATTGTCGAGCGTCCAGTAGGTCTTGTCGCGATGTTCGTAGTCGATACGGCTTACGAGGTTCAGATCGCCGTTGAGCGATTTCGTATGCTGCGCGGACAGGTTCAAGCTCCAGACTGGCGCGCCCGGAACTTTTTGTCCGACAATCGCGCTCGCAGGGACAAGCACACCGGGGATGTCTTCGTACTCCTCGATCTCGCTGTCGGTGAATCCCAGGCCAAAGTTCAGCTGTAGCGATTCCATCGGCATCGCCGTGATCTCAAGTTCGCCGCCCGTAATTTCACTCTTCGCAATGTTGATATTGGCCTGCGTTCCGGTTTGATCGAAGAGGAAGAACTGTTGGTCGGTGTAGTCGATCAGGAATAACGACAGTCCGGCGCGCATTTTTCCGTTGAATGCTGTGCCCTTCAAGCCGGTCTCGTAACTGACGAGCGACTCTTTATCGAATCCGGGCAGGAAGTTGCTGCCGGGTGAAAGGTTGTTGAAGCCGCCGGCACGAAAGCCTTTACCCACCGTTACGTAGCCAAGCAGTCCTTCACGAAAGCGATAGGCGAGGCTGGCTTTCGGTTGTAGTTCGCTAAACGTGGTTTTTCGGCCCTGCGTGGTATCGGCCGGCGTTTCCTCGTCGTAACGAAACGCGAGTGTGAGTTCGAGGTCGTCTCTGAGGTCGTAACTAAGGTTGCCGAAAGCGGCGAAGTTCTCGAGCTCCAGGTCCTGTGCAGCGGGTGGAACCGGGAATCCGAGAAAAGTCGTCGCGAGTGACCGGAAACGGTCCTGAGTGAAGTACTGAACACCGGCAGCCCAGCGAAGCGCGCTGTCCGCTGTCGAAACCAAACGTAATTCCTGCGCGAACGTTTCGGAAGTGTCGATCACAATAATGTCGATAGCTTCAACCAGCGTTTGATCAAGGTCCTGATCATTGCCTGAGTCGACATCTGTATAAGACGTGACTGAACTCAGCATGGCCCAGCCCAGGTCGTAATCGATCTTGGCCGAAACTTCGTTGGCATCGACGAACGACTCACCGATTCGGTTGGCTTGAATTTCATAGGTCGGATTGCCGAACAGCAACGGGGCAGCCGGTGGCGGCAGCGGCAGAAAGCCCTCGCTTCCCGGCATGAAGTAACCCGAGCCGCCTTCCTGATTCAGCAGTTGTGCACGCAGATCAATGGAGAGTTTTTCGTTGGGCCTGAATAGCAATTTGCCTCGGAAAGCCGTCGACTTTTTGTAATCAACAAACTGGTTGTCGAGGTAGGTGTTGCGTAGTTGTCCTTCGCGGTCTTGAAAGCGAAATGACGCGCGGTACAAGAGGCGCTCGTCAGTGATCGGGCCTGATGCGTTTGCGGCGAATGTGTAGTCCTGTCCTTCCGCGGCAGAAAATCGAAAGCCGTATTCGGGATCGATCGTCGGCTGCCGGGTCGAAATCAGAATGGCTCCGCCGATCGCGTTGCGGCCGTAAAGAGCGCCCTGCGGTCCGCGCAATACATCGACGCTCTCGATATCAAAGAGCTCCTGTGTCGTGAGCAGATTGTTGGTTGCACTGACACCATCGATGCGGAATGACACAGGCGGTTGTCCGGTGCCGCGGTTCTGACGCACGCCCCGAATGACCAGTGTGCTTACGCCCACTTCCTGATCGTCAGAAAATCGTAGATTCGGCGTCAGTGAGGCAACGCGATTGATACGCTCTATGCGATGCCGCTCGATATCGGCGGCGGTGTAAGCCGTAATTGAATCGGGCACGTCAGAGAGTTTTTCCGCCCGATATCGAGAGGTGACGATGATTTCGTCGATGTAGCCATCATCACCGTCAGGTGATTGGGCCAGAGATTGAGCGATTGGTGAAAGGGAAATGCAAATAAAGAGCGCTGTAGCGGCACGGAGCGCACGGGCCGGTTTGTTTGACACACGATGTCCTTCGATTATCAGGGGGTTCTTTTGCGCCAACGGTAACATTTGCGCTCGATCTACATATACATATATTCCACATCCCGTTGCGGAAGGGCAATTGCCGCATTTTGGTGCATCTAAATTCCACAAATTGGCATCTCTTGATATATATAGGCAGTGATATGGGAGAGAATTGATGGGATCGATGGGAGATTTAAGCGGATTCGGATTCTGGATGTTTATCGCCGCGGTGGTCGTGGGTCTTGTTGGAGCCTTGCTTCTCGGTGTGCATTCGCTTTATCGAAGAGTCCTGCACTAGCAGGCCCGGCCGATCAGGAGTACGAAATGAAAAAAAGAGCGAGCTTTGAAGCCAACTAATATTATTATTGTTGCCAGTTTCATCTGGCTGCTGGTGTCGTTCTGGAACAGGAACGACTTGCCCGGCAACATCGATTACGTCCCCGAGATCGCCAATGAACCGGCGCAAAAGCGAACGAGCAAGAGTCCGTTCGATGTTTCCTATGAAGGCGTGCAGTATCATGTTGCGCCTGAGTTCGAGTACGACATCGTCGGCATGATTGTTTCGTACCGCCATCACGACAACAACAGTCGTATGCATCGGCTTTCGAATGATCACCTCAACATGTTGGATGTGTGTGTGGTCTGGGGTGACAACACGGCCGGCGCACAGCTGCAAAAAATCAAATTCTGGAACGGTATTTTCACCTGCAATTTTCAGACAAAAGATATGGCCGCCTGGGAATCGTTCGACGTCAATCAGATATCGAACAATCATCTGATCTCGGATGACGAATCTGTACGTGATCAGGTGCAAAAGATTCGGATAGGCGATCAAATTCGCGTAAAGGGATATCTGACCAGCTACGGAGATCCGAATATCGGGCTGAGAGGCACTAGCACGACACGCACGGACACCGGGGATGGAGCGTGTGAGACGATCTATGTCGAAAGCTTCCGAATACTGCGGCCAGCGACGAGCTACTGGCGTATTTCGATGTACGCGTCGTTGTTTGTGCTGCTGCTTGGGCTATTTATGCATTTTCGACGGCCGTACCGGCCACATTAGTTGTATTGGCCACGCAACCCTATTATTGTTCGCAATCTCAGCGCCCGTAGCTCAGCTGGATAGAGTCCCTGGCTTCGAACCAGGTGGTCGGAGGTTCGAATCCTTCCGGGCGCGCCA
>CAZMRZ010000087.1:0-2190 GCA_964568835.1 uncultured Woeseiaceae bacterium
CCTGTACACGCTCGGCGACGATGTCGACGACTCGGACTAGCGCCTCCAGCAGTTGCTCATTTACCTCGATGAAACCCTCATATTCTGCGACGTTTCGCTGCCGGTGTGCGTCACTCATCACACGCCAGTACTCCGGCTCAAGACCAATCGTATGCTGTGCACATTGAAAGACAATGTACCGGCTCTCCGAGCGATACCCTGCATTCTTAAGAGCGGCAAGACAGAATGCATGTGCTGCGCCATAAATAATATCGAATCGAGTTTCAATACTCAGACCGGGGTGTTTGAAGTCTTCGATTTTGACCAGTCCACGTTGGATCAATCCCATGACCTCGTCACCCGATGACGGATCAACCTTTAGTTTTCCTATTTTGACGAGATTTTCGAGATTCTCATTTGACATCAACGGATCCGATCAGGTTGATCGTAGGCGAGCTCAGAATTCGGGAGATAAACGGATTTTCATTATTCAATCGTTCTTGAAAATCGGCTTCTGTGTACAGCGTCAAACTGATCGGACGCGCCAGCACGCGCTCCACTGGCATCATCGCAGCGTAAACCTGTTCGAGTTCGGCGCTATCTGAAACAACGAGAAGATCGATATCACTACTGGACGTATCCGTGCGCTTGGCGACGGAACCGTAGATAAGAGCAAGCCTCGGCGTTTCTGGCAGTGCCTCAAGTGCTTCCCGAATCGGACCAGCAAGGCCAACCGTCTTTTGGATAATGCCGCAGAGTTCATCGAATAGCGGTGAAGCAGCGTTGGCCTGAAAATGTTTTTGTGTGGCGACCTTGTGCACCGTAACCAACCCGCCCTTGTGTAAACGTTCGAGCTCTCGTTGTACGGCACCGCGACCGGATTTGGCCAGCTCCATTATTTGGGTAACAAAGAAGCTTCTGTCGGGTTGACCAAACAGAGCACCAAGCACCCTCTGCTGTGTAGAGGTAAAGAGCGCATCCGCGAGTGAGCTGCTCCGAGACGTTTCAGAGGTGTTGGAACTCGATTTACTTGCTGAAACTACCATATTAATCAGATATCTACCCTAAATGGGTATATTAGTACCCTTTTTGGGTATGTCAAGTAACTGAGCTTAATCAGGGCTTTGTCATTGCTTGGCCAGGATCTAATGCCAATAAACCAGTGACGACGTACTGACTGGATCGAACTCAATTGATCGCTTTGATCACTTCACGCGTGAGGTCCCAGCGATCGAATCCCTGCTGGCCGTAGTCAAGACCACGTCGCACGATGACCAGATCGTGTGAGGGAACAATCACGACATATTGACCGCGATTACCGGCCGTTGAGTAGGCGGTTTTAGGTACGTCCGCGCGATCATCCGGAACCAGCCAGAACTGGCCGCCGTAAAAATTGCCGCGATGCGCGGTCGCCGGCGCTGGAGTGCGAACGAAATCGATCCAGTCCTGTGAGATCAGACGCTCCCCGTCCCATACGCCATTTTGCAAATACAACAAACCGAACCTCGCGAGATCCCGAGCGTTGGTGTAAACCTGACTGCTGAAAATGAAGTCGCCAAACCGATCAGTACTCGGCAAGGTGTTGCGCATGCCGATTCGGTCGAACAATGCCGTTCGCGGAAATTCTGCATAGGTCTCGGCATCACCCAGCGCACGCTTCATCGCGTACACGGCAAGCAGAGTATCGTAATTTTCGTAATCCCAAAATGTGCCTGGCTCACGCAGCAATCCGCGATTGCGGGCACCCGCAATAGAGCTCGCGCCGGCCCAATACGCGAGCCCCGAACCCGTCGCATATTCCATTCCATTACTGTCAACGGGATACAAGCCGCTCGACATATTCATAACGTGGCGCAAGGTAATCGCATTTCTTGGGTCATTCTCCGGGCCCTCGAAAGCCGGCAACCAGTCGATACCCAGCGGTTCATCCAAGGCCATCCGATTATCATCTACAAGGATGCCGATCAACGTCGATGCAATGCCCTTCGCCGTTGACCAGGTACGCGTACGCGTCCTCATGTCGACACCGTCGGCGTAGCGCTCGTGAATAATCTGCCCCTTATGAACGACGAGCAGGCTTAAGGTCACCTGCTCCGGTGACTCCCGATCAAAGGCCCAGTCCGACGCCGAGGCAAGAGCAGCGGCGTCCACGTCCGCCGGCAGCGGTTCGTCGGCAACGACATCACCGAAGGGCCATGGCAGCAATGCCGG
>CAZMRZ010000087.1:2290-9809 GCA_964568835.1 uncultured Woeseiaceae bacterium
TCACCATCGGATAGTGGCGATTCAAGAACGGGCAGCGAGTCGATGTCGTCAAAAGTCTGATCGGGGGCCAGCACAACGCATCCAATACCGTCCCGATAAGCCGCTCGCATAACAGGGCCTGATTCATTACCGCCAATCGCCACCGCTTTGAGCTTCCGATCGATGAAGTATTCACCACCGGCGACAGTACCGACCGGCTCGCTCAAATAGGCGAGCTCCTGCTCGAAAACCTGCTCGAGACTACGTTCGGATGTAAACAAGCCGTTGCATGTCAATACAGCCTGTACTCCATTGCGAATCATCAGGCGATTCGCCTCGAAATAGTCGAAATCGTCAGGCTGCTCTGCCTGTGATGTGCAGGTGATCAGCAGGGCAAGTATTGTTGGAAGTATCGGCGGAAGTATCGGCAATCGTTTTCGCATAATCGTTCTCTTCATCGAAGGTGAATGCTGGCCGCGCCAACACGATAGAATCCCCCATCCCTCGCTGTGATCTGGAGTCATTCGAATCATGTCATTAATCGGCAATCTGGTGTTCTTCGTATTTGGTGGATTCCTGATCTTCCTCGGCTACGTTCTGGGCGGCATCGTGCTGTGCCTCACAATCATCGGCATTCCGTTCGGATTCATGTGTTTCAGACTCGCTGGCAGTGTCATCGCACCATTTGGTCGTGAGGTAGCCGAAACCGAACCACCGGGCGGGCCGATAGCACTGATCATGAACATCATCTGGATTATCCTGCCGGGGCTTGAGCTAGCGATTATGCATCTGCTACTCGCGGCATTCTTTGCACTGACGATCATAGGCTTTCCACTCGCGGTACAGCATATGAAGCTGGTGCCGATGGCGTTGCTGCCGTTCGGTCATGTGATGCGGGATATTGAATAGCCTAAACGACCAGCCCCTTAAGGCGATTAGACAGGCCATGATCCAGTCCCGCAGCTTCTTTGACTAAATTGCATTGCATGTTGACGCGAGAAACCTCGAGAAGTGCTGCATCGAACTCACGAGTCTTGCTATCCGAAAACCAGGAGAGAACAGTTGAAAGGTGCCAGATCGCAGGCTTGCCCTCATGGATAGGAAGAGGAAATCCAGCCCCTTTCTTGACTGCCAATTTGCGCATGTACTGTCTGGAAAAACCGAGCAAGTTTGCGATGTCGGTAAGTCCGACCAGGTCCGGTGTTGCTTCAACTAACTTTGCTTTTGGAATAGCGCGTTGAACATCTTCAAGTGCACTTAGAATAGCCTCATCGGCAGATGGTGCTTCGCGAGTAAAATCAAGTGCGATATGGCCGTGCCGACCCAAGCCGACGAGCGCGTCGTCACAACCCTCCGCAAATAGCTTATCCACAAATAGGTTTGGATCGGCATCATGCTTTCCAAGTGCAAAACTCAATGTGAAGTTGTACTGTCCCATGACTAACCTTGTTTGCGACAATTATCGACCACTCTCAGAATCTGCCTCGCATGGTCTGTCGCGCTTCGGGGCGTACTCCAAACACTCGTAATACAGAACTTGCCACACCGACATTCCGGGTCGTTGTACGGGCAGTAAATCCTACCCCACGCATGTGAGCCACCGACGTCTACTCTCCAGCCGAAACGCTCGGCATAGGCGAGCGCTTCCTCGACTTCCTTTTTCGGGTGACGATTGCGTGGCATTAATAATTAGCCAATCTGGATGCTAGGCGGGTCAGAATGGGTTGTCAAGTGACAACTCACATTCAATGATGGAACTTTAAGGCTATTTTCCCACCCTTGGCAACCGGAACAGCGTGCTGAAATTCGGCAAAGCCTTACGATTCATCAGCGAAGATCACGATCACTACCCCTGACTAGCCCCTCAACGATCGCCAGATGCATCACGCGGCTTGAGCCGGGATGCGGTATGCGCCCCGCTGTCTTGATGGCGGGGCGATTACTCGCTGGGAGTTGCCAGAATTTTCGCGATTTCGTCCGAGACCATTCGAATCTCCGGAATGTCTTTTCGCAAGGCAAGACGCCCCTCATCAAATATCTCGTACTGATCATCGACGCTGATGGCATCTCCGTAGTTCGCGGTAAGGAATTCACGAATACGCGGAATGTCGCCCTGGCCGAACATCAACCACATCTGTTGCAGGGAAGCATCGCCAAAGACAAATTCGAGCATGCGAGGGTAACCGGCAATCTCGTAACCAAAACAGTCGATCTGGAACTGCGCTGCCGGCTTCGTCGCCAACCACACCTCGTCAATTGAACGGCCCACGGAAAGCGGACAGACGTCGTTTAGTGTCGCTGTCATGTCGGCCAGCGAGGCTCCAAAAACAACCTCGGGCGGCAGGAAAAACTCAGCATTGGGCGCACTGACCGCATCTGACGTCCGGGCCGGATTGTCCCAGTGAAAGGCAAGCGGAAGGACTCCAATCTCGCCAAACACTGCAGACTGACCGGTTTTCGCATTCACAATAATCCGCTGCGGCATATAGATATCGAAGTCTTCGTATTGCGCAACGGGCTCCGTATCAGGACGCAGGTTATCGGCCTGACTGCGCGTGTCGATTAAGACCAGCTTGTCATCAGCGAACGTGAACATTGCATCGCCGCCGGCGCGGCCGTCCGTAAGCGTCAACGTGGTGCAACGAAGATGAACTTCGGATTCGCTCGCTGCCGGGAACCGGGTAGCCATTACTTCTATTCGGGCGACGCGGTCGCATGCGGCGTTGATAGCCGAGGTAGCGGTCGCCTCGGACTGGCCCATTTCGACGCCGCCTATGGGTGTTTCCTGAGCCTGGGCGATGTTGCAAGTCACAAGAGTCACGAATGCGAGCGACAGAAGAGTTTTGGTCACGGTTGTCTCCGGGATTGATGGTTTCCAAGCGGGCATCCGAGATGCACCACTATTTAGACACTCCGATGTCCTCATTCCAGAGTGTCGGATTAGCGGCGATGAATTCATCCATCAGCCGTTTGCACTCGTCACTATTCACCACCTCGACTGTGACACCCCGATCCTGCAAATACGATTCAGGGCCCTGAAAGGTGAGGTTCTCGCCAACGACGACCTTGGGAATTCCGTACAAGAGAATCGCACCACTGCACATGTCGCAAGGCGAGAGCGTGGAGTACAGGACCGCTTTGCGATAGTCGGCGGCTGTCAGTCGCCCGGCATTTTCAAGGCAGTCCATTTCGGCGTGCAGCACTGAGCTGCCCTTTTGAACTCGCTGGTTATGACCTCTTGCAACAATACTGCTGTCGATGACAAGCACTGAGCCTATCGGGATTCCGCCGCACTCCAGACCTTTGCGAGCCTCGTCTATCGCGGCTTTCAGATATTTATCCATGTCATTCCTGTTTTGGTCATGCCGCTCAACGGGCCGGACATTTGGATTCGCTCGAACAGGGCATTGATGATCTCGGAATTACTTGGTGCCCGGCATCATCGCGAACAGCGGATCGAAAGCGACCAGCGTCGAGCCGAGCTGTGCCAGCACTTCGGCGTTACCACTCAGTGTCGCTTTGCCGGCCTGAAGCTGTGTACCGAATGACGCCTGCTGCATCATCACCGGAATGAGGTCCGAACGGTTGATGGTCAGCGTTGCGTCCGCGTTCGGCGCGGTGTAGCCGACGATATTTGTGAGCGTTCCGTTGCTCATTTCGACGACCATCTTCTCACTCGTGTCCGGAGTTACGAAATTCAGTTTGAAATTGATGCCATCGGCCTTGCCCGAATCGACGCGAATCGCAACCGCGTCCCACCATTGCGATGTAGTGAGTGCCCGAATGGCGTCCGGGCCAGAACTGTCAAGGCCCGTCACCTCCTGAACGCCGTATCGTAACTCCTTGGCAGCGGACAGGAAGGAGTTGCGCATGCTGGTGCTTTCGTACTGATAACCCAGTTGCTCGAAAATATCCGCCAGCAGTTCTTTCGCGTCCGTATTATCCGGCTCCGCGTAGACCAGCTTGTTCACGATCTCCATAGCCTGGCGATACTGACCTGCCGCATGCAGTTTGCGACCTTTCTTGAGAATGCGTTGCGCTCCGCCCATCATTTCGACATACAAGGGCGCCGAATCCGCCGGGGACAGTGGCGCAAGCGTTGCCGGGTTGCCATCCCAGTAGCCGAGATAGCGGTTAAGCACCGCGCGGGAATTGTGAAACTCCGAGCCGTGGTACTGGCGTGCCGCCCACTGGTCCTGGAGGCTTTTGGGTACGACGTACTCGTTCTGAATCTCGTTGATCGTGACGCCCTGATTGGCCAGGTGCAGCACCTGGTTGTTCAGGTTCGCGTATGCGTCGCGTTGAACACGCATGACTTCCTGAATTCGCGCATTGCCCCAGCGTGGCCAGCTATGCGATGCGAACATAACCTCGGCATCGTTGCCAAATCGATACAACGCGTCGTTGATTCCCTTGGACCACAGAAGAGCATCACGAACCAATGCGCCACGCAGGGTATAAATGTTGTGTATCGTCGCCGTAATATTCTCGGCGGCCCAAAATGCCTTGAAGTCCGGGAACCAGGTGTTCATCTCGGAGGGCGCCTCGGTCCCCGGCGTGTTCTGAAAAACCATGCGCACGCCATCGATCGTGTGTTCCTCAATGTCCAGCTCGATGGTCTGCGTCGGCGCAATCAAGCCGAGCGTACCGCTGGATGTCGCTTTGCCGATTGCAGAGTCAATCTGGCCAAACGGGCTTACCGGCAGTACGCGACCATATTGATAGGAGGCACGCCGGGTCATCGCATTGCCGGCAAACACGTTCTCGGCAATCGCGTGCTCCATGAAGTCGCGCGGCGCGATAATTCTGACCTTTCCGGAAATAACGTCCGCTTCGTCTACGACACCACGAATGCCGCCAAAGTGGTCCGCATGTGAGTGCGAATAAATGACGGCAACGACAGGGCGCTGGCCAAGCGTTTCGTTGGCGAACGCGAGCGCGGCCGCCGCTGTCTCCTGCACCAGCAAGACATCAAAGATAATCCAACCCGTGTCGCCTTTGATCAGGGTCATGTTGGACAGGTCGTAGCCGCGAACCTGGTAAATTTTTTCGGGAACCACTTCGTACAGCCCGTAGTTCATATTCAGCGTCGCCTGCCGCTGCAACGACGGGTGAATACTGTCAAAATCCTTGCCGCTCAGCAGGAAGTCGTATTGCCCGATGTCCCAGACCGTCTCGCCGGACTCGCTCGTAATACGGCGGTAGGAGGGAGCTGCGACGAAGCCCCGCTGGTGCTCCTCGAAGTCGCGCTTATCGTCAAAAGGCAGGCTTTCACGCAGCACTTGCTGCTGCACGATGGTGGATTGCGAGGGTGCCTTTGTCTTATCGGCGCCCGTCGACTGCGTTTCCGCGCCGTACGCGGAGACGGCGAATGCAAGAAGAATGGCAACACTATTTCTAACTCGTTTCGTCATGGCGGACCTGTAGAAGAAATAATCCCTGAAAGTCTGGGAGATGCTTGCATAATACGGTACTGGATCGTCATATTCTTGTAGGAGGGATCGAAACCGTGAATTTGAAAATTGGATTATTGGGGGGTGGTTCCTGGGGAACGACCGTTGGGGCTCTGGTCGCGCGCAATACGTCCGTGACGCTCTGGGCGCGCGATTTGGCCCGTGTTAATGAGATCAACGAGCAACACACGAACAGCAAATTCTTGCCCGATGCGAAGCTTCCCGAAAACCTTGTCGCAACTACCGACATCGAGGAAGCTGTTGCCGGCGCTGACGTCATCGTCGTTGGCATTCCCTCGCAAGGATTTCGTAGTGTGCTGGAACATATCAAAGGCCACATCCGTCCATGGGTTCCGGTGGTCAGTCTTTCCAAGGGACTGGAACTGGACACTCACATGCGCATGACCGAAATCATCGAGGACGTGCTGCCTGGACATCCTGCCGGTGTTTTGACGGGACCTAACCTGGCACGCGAAATCATGGCCGGCTACGCGGCAGCAAGTGTTATTGCGATGGCCGACGAGACGATCGTGAAAGAACTACAAAAGGTATTCCATAGCGGGCTGTTTCGCGTTTATACGAACCACGACGTCATTGGCTGCGAATTAGGGGGTGTTCTCAAAAATATCATAGCGATCGCTGCCGGCATGGGCGATGGACAGGGTGCCGGTGAAAATACACGATCGGCTGTTATCACGCGGGGCCTTGCTGAAATCACGCGTTTGGGAGTCGCCATGGGAGGAGAGCCGCAGACATTCGCAGGCCTGACAGGCATGGGTGACCTGGTAGCGACGTGCACGAGCGCCCAAAGCCGGAACCGCACGGTGGGTTTCGAGCTGGGCAAGGGCCGCTCGATAACGGAGATTATTGACGAGATGTTCATGGTCGCAGAGGGCGTCAAGAGCGCGCCGACTGTTATGGCGCTTGCAAAAGAGTATGGCGTGGAAATGCCCATCGCCGCTGAGGTCTATGAGGTTGTTCAGAACAAGCGTGACTCGAAGATAGCGTTTCGCGGCTTGTTGCGGAGCTCCGCCGGCGCGGAGTCGGATCCAGGTTAGCACTGTTGAGTAGTTTTGCAGGGCTAATCTGGTTCATTGCTTACTATTTGAGAGAAACTTCACAATCTCAACCATCGCTGCCGTATCCACCCAGCAGTACTTGAGCAACTTCGTCTCCAGATCTGCCTTTCGCTCCGGCGTCGTCTCCGAGTGTATCGCCTCAAGAAAAAAGTTCGCAGCCGCCATGCCTTCGTTGACTTCGCCGAGCTCTTTGTAATTTATGCTCGAGGCAACCGCGGGACCGATGTACTTGAGCGACCAGGACCCGAGCATGTCCGGATGGTAGTAATACTTCTTCGTGACCTCAGCGAGATCGACTATCCGCTCGACGATCGCCAGGAGCGGCGCTTTCAGATCCGGAAACAGGTCTGCCAACTGTCTGATGACCCGCTCTTCGACCGTTGTGTACTCGAACACGGGTCCTGAGTCGCCAAGACACTCGATCAACGCTTCAGCAAGCTCTCTCATTGGCGGCTCGCCATTGAGATTCAAGAACTCTTTGTGGTCGACGCTTTCTAAAGACCCATCGCCCTTGCCGTCGTCGATATGAACGGACCATTGAACAGGAACCTGTTTATACGGCTGCCTGCCCTCCCATATCGGAATACCAGGACCGGTTGTTTCAAAATCCAGGTAGTACCGTGGGTATGGCAAAGCCTCAAGGAGCTCTTTCGCGCCGGGGAGGACTTCAGGTTTTCCGGCCTTTGTGACGCGATAAATCCACTCGCGCTTGGCGCCTTTGATCTCGTTAGAAGGAATATCACGTATATCCTTCAAGCCTTTGTTTACCCACGCGAATATGTCCTTCTTGGCACCACGGATGCCGACAATTGGATACTGGCTGTCTGTCGGCCAGCAGACCGACTCAAACTCGCACGGATAGGGAGTTGCGCAGTGTCTCCCGACAGGCACGTCTGGCATGTCGCCCGTCACTGTCTCGCCTGATTTAACGACAAGTGCTTCAACCTCGTCCTGAAGGCTTTCGGCAACCTCTGTTACGTCTTCTTTCTTAATCAAGTCCGTGTAATC
>CAZMRZ010000088.1:0-9734 GCA_964568835.1 uncultured Woeseiaceae bacterium
CGGGTTTTTCGGCGAGCGGACCTCCTCGACAAGGTGTGGGGTTACGGCCACGAGGGTTATGAACACACCGTCAACTCGCACATCAACCGCTTGCGCGCCAAAATCGAAGACAATCCGTCGAAGCCTGAGATGATCGTCACCGTGTGGGGCGTCGGTTATAAGTTTTCGAGCCGGAACGCGGCCGAAGTCGCGGTCTGATTTTCATGAATACACTCTTCGCCAAACTGTCCGCCGCACTGCTTGTTATCGTCATCCTCATGGGGTCGGCCTTTTTCATCGCCGGACGCATCAATACACAACTGTATTACGAAGAACTCACGCAACGACTCAACGCACCTATCGCAATGTACGTGACGGGGCAGCGGGACCTGATCAGTAACGGCGTCCCCGACCTCGAGAGCCTGACAGAGCTTGCCAACCACGCGATGGTGATAAACCCGACGGCAGAGATTTACCTGCTGGATACGGAGGGAAACATTCTCGGTCATGGGCTGCCGCCAGAGACTGTCATGCTCGACCGCGTCGAACTTGACCCGCTCAAGCAACTGATCGAGGGCTCCGCCACGATGCCGATTCGCGGTGACGACCCGCGCAGCGGCTCCACACGCAAAGTTTTCTCGGCCTTCGAAGTCCGCAACGAAGAGCAGCTCGAAGGCTATCTTTATGTCGTCCTTGGCGGGCAGACCTACGAGGCGTTGTCCCGGGATATCGGCAGTTCCTATGTCGGCAGGATCAGTCTCTACGTAGCGGTTGCGGTCGTGCTCGCCGCTGCAACTATTGGTCTCCTGGTATTCGGCTTGCTGACCCGGCGCTTGAAGAAACTCAGCGCAGAAATGCGTCGCGTCAGTGATTCACGATTTGAGGAAGCGCCGCGCATCCAATCGGCGGCGGCCGATGACGACGAAATTGACCAGCTTGCACGATCATTCGTTTCCATGTCCGGCAAGATCAAGGAGCAGCTCGCACAGCTCAAAGAGAACGACAATCTCCGCCGGGAACTCGTATCGAATATTTCTCACGACCTCCGCACTCCGCTGTCAGCCATGCAGGGTTACCTCGAAACACTGATTATCAAAGGCGACACCCTGCCCAAAGAGGAGCGCGAGCGCTATCTCAAAATCGCTCGACGACACACCGTAAGACTGGGTCGCCTCATCGGTGATCTCTTCGAGTTATCCAAACTGGACTCCGCCAGCGTGACACCACAACTGGAATCGTTCTCTGTGCCGGAACTGGTTCAGGACATTGCACAGGAGTTCCAGCTGCAGGCGGAAAAGAAAGACATCACGCTGACTCTCAACCTCGATACCAATTCGGCTTTTACTATCGGCGACATTGGTCTCATCCAACGCGTACTGGAAAACCTGGTTCGCAACGCGATTCGATTTACACCGGTCGGTGGAGAAGTAACCCTGAGCATTTCCGAGCGCCCGCAATCGGTGGCCGTTGCCGTTTCTGATACGGGCAAGGGTATTCCTGACGACGAGTTATCACATATCTTCGATCGGTTTTATCGATCCGATCAGGGTAATGGCAGGCAAACCGATTCTTCAGGACTTGGACTCGCCATCGTGAAGAAGATACTGGACCTGCATGACAGTCGCATCACCGTCGTCAGCAAAATCAATGCCGGCACACGATTCGAGTTTGAGCTGCCACGTCACAGCCAGGCTGCCTGAGAATTAACCAGCGCAATCGACCAAAACCAGCGATTTTTATTATTCTCATTGGCCAACCCGAAGATCGAACATATCCTATGGCTGCTGTCGAATCACAAATGCTTCCCCTGGGTACACAAGCGCCTGCATTTAGCTTGCCGGACCCGGACGGGACGCTGCATTCATTGCGCGAGGATTGCCGGCCCTCGAACCGGCTCCCGGTGGATGGGCACGATTTGCGCGCGCCTGTGCAGTGAATGCTAAGCTAGAGCAACGACATTCCACTGGGTACTCAAAATAGAACTCCAAAAATGCAATTGAGCAAGAGCCGCAGTTTTCGCATCGGCGACAGAACCGTCTTCCCGAGGCAAGGCATCATTGAGGGTTCTGACGGCGCAACTCATATCCAGCCTAAAGTAATGTCGGTACTTCTTTGCCTGGCTGAAAATGCCGGTAACGTTGTCACTCGTGACGAAATCGTAACGGCAGTCTGGGGCAAATTGATTGTCAGCGACGAGTCTCTCACTCGTTGTATTTCAGAGCTCCGACAATCCCTGAGCGACAATCGCGAGGATCGGAATTATCTGCAAACGATCCCAAAAGTCGGCTACCGGCTGGTAGAACCCGTTGTCGCAATCTTGGCGGTTCAGTCTATCGCCGTGATGTCCTTCGAGAATGTAGGTAAGTCCGAGGCCGATGAATCCTTCTGCGACGGGCTATCTGAGGAAATGCTCAATTCATTGTCCAATATTAAGGGGCTGCGCGTTGCGGCACGGACTTCCGCGTTCTCTTTCAAGGGCAAAGGACTGGACGTTCCTGCAATTGGTCGAGCGTTGCAAGTCGACGCTATCCTGGAAGGCACTGTCCGCAAGATTCGTGACAAAACAATTCAGATCAGTGCCCGGCTGATTAATGTCGATGATGGTCTTCAAGTGTGGTCAGAAAGCTTCAATCGTGACCTCGGTGACATTTTCGAAATTCAGGAGGAAATCGCGCAGTCGGTTGCCGACACTCTAAAAGTCAGCCTAATCGATCAGCCTTCAGCTTCACTTGTAAAAAAGTCCACCGCCAATATTCGCGCCTATGGTCTCTACCTTCGTGGCCGTTCTCGCTGGCACATGCGCAGTTACGATGATCTGATGCAATCGATCGATTATTACCAACAGGCAATCGATGCGGATCCCAAATTTGCCACAGCGTATAGCGCGCTCGCAGAGTCATGGGTACTGCTGGCTATCTGGGGGTACATCGATTTGAAGGAGCCCGTAAAGAAATCGCAGGCAGCGGCAAAAATGGCCTTAAAGCTCGATCCGAATTTGCCTGGCACCTACGCCGCGCTGGCAGCTATCGCTCACTACTGGGAATGGAATTGGGAGAAGGCCGACGAGCTGTTTAAGAAAGCACTAGCCTTGGACGCGGACTATTCAAACGCGAGGAACTGGTATTCAGTTCACCTTGCAGACCAGGGCCGCACCGATGAATCGCTCTCACAATTGACCTACGCGCTCGATCACGATCCGCTAAATATCACCCTGAACGCCCAGGTCTGTTACTCGAATCTGATGGCACACGATTTTCCTGCGGCAATGTCGAGTATCGAAGACACATTGAAAATCGACCCAAACTACATACCTGCGCTCTTCTACAAGGCGTGGACGCAACAGCTGTCGGGTGACACCGAATCCGCAATCGCCGGTTTTCTCAAAGTCGCACAGCCACTGCCGGTCTTCAGACAAATACTTGCCGGTGGCTACGCAGCGGGCGGACGGAACGAAGCCGCATTGAGTATTTTGAATGAACTCAAAGAGACTCGTGAAAAGGGCCAATTTTATGTACCCGCCTATTTTACGGCGGTTGTGTATGTAAACCTCGGAGACTTTGAATCGGCATTCGAGTGGCTCGATATCGCTGTTAAGGAACACTCTGTGCAATTGGCTCGCATTGCACAGGATCCAAATCTAACGCCGTTGCACGGCGAGGTTCGATTTGATGATCTCCTGACCAAATTGAATCGCAATGACGAATAACTCGCGCCGGCACTTGCTAAAACTTTAGGCTCAACCTAATTGGGGCTCCGCCGCGGCCAATGGACTTTTTTCGGTCGACGTTTTCGTACCCGCAAGCGCACGATAGTTCGCACCTACCGAGACCGCGAGAATTGTACAGACCAATGCAAGGATCACGTTGATAATCACAAAGTGTACGGTTTCCAGGTTCAGGACATTCAGTCCGACGAGAACCACCAGCGCCTGAATCAGGTCACCGAAGCGCCAGAAGAAGGTGTCTATAGCCATTTTCGCGTGGCAGGTAACGATCGGGTTCAGCGGCAAGAAAAGCGCGTGCCTTGCTGTTCCCTGAATTGAGTAGTCTACCGATGCCTCGATAATTTTCAGCACATAGATGGCACTAAAAACGGGAACAAAGCCGAAAATGCTGTAACCGATGACCATCACTATCGGCAATATGATGAGCGCCGTGCTGATTCCGCCGGAGCGAAAAATTTTCGACACTGTCAGGACTTGAAACAGAAGTCCCAGAACGCAAACCCAAAAGAAGAAATCTGCATATATTCCGCCAATTAGAGCGCTAAGCGTAAAAACGTCGGCGTCTGGGGCCACCCAGCCAACGTATGCCTGCACGGAGCTCGCAAGAATGAAGTCGCCCGCCGTATCGATCCAGTTCAGCAAGGTGACCAAAATGGCAATCTTGAGCAGATACGAATTCTTGAAAATTAGAGAAAATCCGTACGCACTGCGGTTACGCACCATTGCCTTTGGAACAAAATCCAGCGCGCCCTTACGCCGGCAGACGTGACGGATAATCCATTTCTGCACGCAATAGTGCAACGAGAGCATTCCCGCCGACAAGAGCATCAACCCATATGGCCCAAAAAGTGGATACAGGAATCCAACAAGCCGGGATCCCAGCAGCGCGCCCACGGACATGCCGATAGCGATCGCCGGTAACACGCGTTGCCCCGATTCCACGCTGAAGATGTTTGCGGCAACGGCCCAGTATTGGGCGACGATCAGCAGACTGAAAAGGCCCAGCCAGATAAAGAAGGGAATCTCTATCGGTGCACCAAGATATCCGCCAGCCGCAAATGCCAGCAATATCAGGATGCCGCCAAGCAAAGTGCGTTGAAATACACGGTGCGCCGGATGGGTTTTGAGCCAGTGCCCATACAGTGGCACGAGGAAAACGGCGAATAACGCAACACTGCCTACCGCATACGTGCGGATCTCGGCGCTCGATTGGCTCAGAAGCAACGCTTCGCGCACCGGGCGGATCAGGTAGTAACTCAACATCAGAACGAATCCGCTCAAGGCTAGAGCACAAGTATCGTGTCCGTCTTCGGGTTGCAGCGGGCAGAAGACTGAAATGAACTTCTCTAGCCTCGTCAGAGAGGGGGGCGCAATAGGAATGGACATCGGACTGACCTCGTTGGGATTTGCAGTCAGTTTGGGCCTCGATGCAAGCGCACGCCTGATGATTCCAGCATCTTGTTCAACCGGAAACCTTCGTTTTCCTTCGTTTTCCTTCGGATCGTGACCGGACTAAGGCTTGAGTCGCGTGTTGTATTCCTTCAGCTCCTCGGCAGACATCGGCTCCTGCTGCCAAATCCGATTCATATGGTGGCGTAAAGCCGAAACTTCTCTCATAACCACGCGGCGAGCACGATTGACACCACCAATCGGGCGGTGCTCCGACAGGCAATTCCACGGCGAAAATGAAAGGTGCTCGCCGTAGTCCAGACTGGCGCGCGAGACGAAATCCTGCTCGGGAATCGTCAGAGTGGCTACCCTAATAAACTCCGAGTCGCTTTCCCGCCATTCTTTTGCGGCATTTTCAATTGGCGTCTTATCCTCATCTACGAATAGCTGCACCTCGAAATTAAAACGAAAATCTCGTTTACTGAGGATCGAACTCATCTCTTGTTGCAAAAAATTGCTGGCTTGTCCCTTACGAGGCTTTTTACCAACCGCTTCCCGGTCGGCCTCCTCAGTCGGCACAAAACGATATTTCATCGCGCGGTCAGGTCCAAACAGGTAGGGAACGGTACTGAAGTACTCCAGTTGCAGCGGATTCGCATGTCGTTTGAACGCAGCCCTCAGATTGCGAAGTATGTAAAGGCGATTCGGCAGCCGAGAAAAGAAGTATTTGATCATGTACAGAAAACTCAACCAGCCGCGTTTGCCGCCTTTTAGAATCGCCGACGTCAGCCCATCAAAATCGCAAACATCCTTCGTCGTGAACACCGGGTGCGTAATTGCGAGAAAGTCCTGGCTCGTACCCTGTTTGCCATCGTGCCAGAACATATCGCCGTTCACGCCACATACTTTGACAGCCATACCACGAACGTCATTATCATAGTCAGGCTTCGGTTCGTTCATTTGGTTGGAAAATCGAACGATCGCGTCATAGCCATCGTTACCTGCGTCTCGAAAAAGGCCTCGGCGCAAATGTTCATCCAGGCCCGGTTCGATCTCGAATCGGGCATAAACCGTTCCGTGTTGTTTCGGGTGAGCATCTCGACGTGCGCCTCCCATCGGGTAATCGGCATGAACTTTATCCGTCAGGTTTCTGACGAGATTCGCGATATGAAAGTTTTCGTTTGCCGGTTTTTTTTCCAGGCAAACGGAATTCACGGATTCTTCGCCCGCCGGCTCACAGGCGAGATAATGAATTGCCTTGATACCGGGCAGAAAAAAGTATCCGCCACCGCGAACGGTAATATAGTTGCGCGCTATGTCGCTGTCATAGTCGTCGGCGCTACTGCTCCCTATCGCGCTATCGAGATCGTCACACGCTGGAGATTGACTCTGTGCGGCATCTGTATCTGAGAAAAGTGCGTCGATCTCCTCGTAGCCACCGGCAAATTTCTGGTTGATTACCCAGGTTTGCAATATGAACTCAAACTGGCGGCCGATATCGGTGTTAAAACAAACGAAGTGAAGCCCGCGCCTGTGTTCAACTCCTGTATTCCGGAGTTTGACAATGTCGATCTGGCCATTGTCATTCAACGTATCGGGTGCCGGCTTTCCGTAGGCTCGCGCACGCCGGATAATTCGATGGCGCCGGACTTCTCTCGTTGGATCCAGAGGATCGTCAGACAGGCTGTCTCGAGGATTGGCACGTCGGATATGGGCGCCAATCGGACAGCGCTGACCGAACGGGTCTGAGGAAAAGTTGAATTCGTTTTCTTTCGAAAGATCGACACGATCGCTTCTGTCTGCATAGAGTACAGGGGCGCCGTTCGGCCAACGTCCTACACGTCGAGACGCAAGCCTCTTGGCTTTTACAACGTCATCGCCTGCGTCATTGCAGGTCTTGTCCCAGAACTCATTCACCGCTTGTTCCAGTTGCCGCAAAACCATAAAGCTCCCGTTGAGCCCAAAATCCAGGTTGTCAGCGGCGCTCGGCATCTTGGGGATCTGGCCATATTCATTTTCGTAACCGAACAAGAACTCTCCTGCCTTGATGTTATCCGGACCCTCCGGCTCACCGTCCTGAATGCGTGGCTGCGATATTCCGTCCCGAAAACCGAAGTGCTCCTTGTTTCCTGGAAGCCTCTCTGTAGGAAGGTAGTTCTTAGGCGACGCTGAATTACGTGGGTCCTCGACGACCCCAATAGGGACGATGCAACCTTTGCCGCGAGAATCGACAAGGTCTGTGTATTTCGCATCCAGCGCTTCCTCGGTATCGGCGTAGATCATCAATACAATATCGACAGGTGTATTTTCCGGTCCTCCCCACAGCCACCTACTCGGATCACTGTCACCAAACTCGCCCAGGATCCTTTGCCGGTGTGACCGTAGGTCACCGGGGTTAGCAAACTCCTGTGATACAGAGTCGAATACGGCCATTTCGAAGCCCAGGATCTCAAGCCCGTCATGAGAGAACGCGAGGTGAATACGAAAGTTTTCCCTTCCTGGCTCGGGCGGATGCGCCGCCGAGGATTGTTCCAATTCCTCGGCCATGCTCTCTAACCATCCGCGAACCTTGTCGGCATCAATTACGCCGAGAAGTACGAATCGGGCATGAAGGCGCCCGTAACCGTGCATAACGATTCCCTGGATGTCATCACGTTGAAGGTATTTCACGCGGCCCTCCGGGCAACCAGGTGCGCCCACTCTTTCAGTTCCTCCGGGCTTAGGGAATTGGAATTAAGACCGGCACATATTTGGCAATTCTGCAGAATGTTCTTCAGCGACAGACCGGGGTACGCGCTGAAAAAATAGTGCGTTTCAGACATCATGTACCTGCCATAGGATTTGAACGCGTGCTCATCCGTTACGCCACCTGATATCAGGTAACGCGTTCGCGGAAAATACACGGTGTTGGTCCAGATAGAGGTTACGCCTACCGGCGCCTCGCTAATAAAGTCACCTAAGTAGCTCTCCCAGCTTCCATCGTAGTCACTGAGAAAAAGCAAATACTTTGACTTTCCGACGATCGCCCAGCGACCGAAATGAATGGACTCCAGTCCCGCCAGGCTACCGCGAACAAATACGATGCGCGAAAGAACATTGGTCACGAACAGGATAAAAGAAAGAAATAGCCGTCGAAAAACTCCCCGCTTAATCGCAATCATGCTCGTTAGCGGATTCTGGCGGCCCTGGTCTTCCGAAACTCGAATGACAGCAGCGTCATGTTTTTGAACTTCGCTGCCGTCAGCCAGTGCCTTGTTCGATTTTCTATGCTCTTCTTTCCTGATCTTGTTGGCTTCTCGTCGGCACTTGTTCCTTTCTTTTTCATCGCGTTGCCATTGCGCTCTCTCCTTGTCGTCGTCTCGTTCGATGCCGCGAATAAATCGCAGTGCAGCGTATAAGAGAATTAGTGCCACGACTATCGCGATAGCTGTGATCAGACGACCAAAGGCCCAGTAGCAAGAACCGAAACTAAGCAGTAGCACTACAGCAAGTGACAGTCGCAAATGAGCGCTCACCACGTCGAATAGAAACCCAAAAAACCGATGAATCCAGTGATCGCCCGGGGTGGCGGCAGTTTCAATCGTCTTCATGTCTTCGCAGTATTTTAGTTGAAGAAATTCGCGAGCCGACTCATGAAGCCTCTTCGGCTGATCCAGGTCAAATCCGCGTTCCCGGTTTCGGGTAAGTTCATTTAAGTGGCGACGTACTGTGTCTTCGTTTTTGATTTGCTCGACCGTGCGCCCTACTGCGCCAATAAAAAACGCGTTCGCGCGCGTCGAATGCTGTCTCAGGTAATCGAACTTTTTGTCTGAACTGGCGTCAACGGGATAGTCTTTGCAACATTCGAAAACCAGGTCAACCGCGGTTTTTTCGTTACTGCAGTAAAGTGATTCGATGTGGTGATCGAGCTCGCCATCGTAGACTGTCGCGAACAGCAAGTAGGTCTCAGTATTTTCCGAAACGTCGGAACCGTTTGTCACATTCAGGATTGCCCAACGAGCGAAATGCACGTTGCCAAGACTCTTGAACGGACACGGATACTGCGGGTCTTTGACATACGAATCACGCTGCGCCTGGGCGAGTCGTTCTTTCAGCGATTCCAGTTGATCGGGAATCACCGGAGCTAGCACAGTCATGGTTCGCTGCCGATTCACAGTTGCGATCGCTGACTGCGATATGGACGCACAACGGATGCCGTTTTTCTTTCTCCCTGCATATTCGCACCTCCCCTTAGTAGACACATTAGTGGCGCAATACGGAATGGCCGTGTCCTTTTCTATAGCACACGAAAACGGCGTGTCGGTTGATCTTCCGTATTTGTTCTTCTTATTACACCTAATTAGAATATAGTACAAACCCTGTCGATTTTCTCATTTCGGCGCGCAATTACTATGCCTGCTGTCGAATCACAAATGCTTCCCCTGGGTACACAAGCGCCTGCATTTAGCTTGCCGGACCCGGACGGGACGCTGCATTCATTGCGCGAGGATGCACCGGCAACGCTCGTCATGTTCATCTGTAACCACTGTCCGTTTGTCGTGCACGTCCGTAGCGAGCTCGCGCGCTTAGGGTCCGACTACGGCGCACGTGGCGTGGCGATCTATGCGATCAATAGCAATGACGTGAAATCGCACCCGGCGGA
>CAZMRZ010000089.1:0-9445 GCA_964568835.1 uncultured Woeseiaceae bacterium
ACTTTTCACACTCAGGCCGGAATTGATTCCACGGTCGAGATGATGTCAGCTGCGTACGACGCTGGCGTCAATTTTTTTGATAATGCCGAAGCGTATGCGAATGGAAAGTCGGAAGAGATCATGGGCGCGGCTCTCAAGAAACTCAACTGGCGCCGCGGTAGCTATCTCATTTCGACGAAACTGTTTTGGGGCTTACACGAAGGCCCTAACGAGCAAAATACGCTCAATCGAAAATACCTGATCGAAGCGATCGACGGTTCACTGAGGCGACTCGACACAGACTATGTCGACTTGCTGTTGTGCCATCGTCCGGATCCGACGACACCGATAGAAGAAACCGTCTGGGCGATGCACAACATCATCGAGCGCGGCAAGGCCTTGTACTGGGGTACATCTGAATGGGACGCCGCAGATATTGTTAGCGCGATCGAAATCGCGGATCGACATCATCTTCACAAACCCATCGTCGAACAGCCGGTCTATAACCTCTTTGAGCAACATCGGATGGGCGCTGACTACAAAGCGGTTTACGAAGAGCACCAGATTGGATCAACGACCTGGAGCCCCCTGGCGTCCGGGTTGCTAACCGGGAAATACAACGACGGGATTCCGAAGGACAGTCGCGGCGCTCTCGAAGGATTCGGCTGGCTGCAAGATCAGTTGACCGACGAAGCTCGCCTCGCTCGGGTCGCTGCGCTTGCACCTCTCGCTGCGCAAATGGGCGCAACGCTGGCGCAGTTTTCACTAGCCTGGTGCCTGCAAAACCCCTGGGTCAGCACCGTCATGACCGGTGCCAGCCGAGTAGAGCAGGTTCACGAGAACATGAAGGCGCTGGACTTCGTGGACAAATTCACGCCGGAGATTGTCCACGAAATAGAGCGCATTTTCGCCTAGAGGGCTTTCGCCTGGAGGCGATCGCTAAACAGTCCCGCGACGCGCCTCCAGCTGCATTCTGATCTCGTGGGCCTTTTCTTCGGTGATCGTGTACGAGGCAACCGCCCAGATCGCGATCGCGGAAGCAAAGAACGGTACGAAGATGTCGCAGATTCGCATCAAGAAAAGCGTATCTGCGGTCTGCTCCGTTCCCAGCGCAACGTCAAAGCCCGTCGCGTTCAACAGGAATCCGCCACCAGCCAACGCTGCGGCCATGCCAAGTTTGACAACCCACCAGAAAATCGACCCGTACATACCTTCGCGTCGCTCATTGGTATTGAGCTCGTCGGCATCGACGACGTCGGCAACCATCGACGGCATTAGAGTAAACAGACCGCCAAAACCGAAGGCGATAAGTGGCGCTGGCAAAAGCAACATCCATGGAACTTCGGGGTTATAACAAAACCACTTGAGCAGATAGCCGAACATTGAAATACCGGTTGTGACATAGAAGGCACGTCGCTTGCCGTACTTCGGACACAACCAGGTGATCAGCGCGATAATAAAGAAGGTCGAGAATCCGCCCAACGCTCCGGCATGACCCGACCATACTGCGCCCTGGTCAGTATCACCGCCAAATATGAAGTAGATGATGACGTAGGTCTGGAATGCGGCGATCAGCATGAAACCATTAAAGACCAGGAACGTTGCGGCACAGAGCTTCAGGAATGGCCTGAACTTGAGCGATGTTGCGAAACCCGTGAAGAATTCCTTGATAGCTCGCAGCATCACCGTGCCGGCGCTTTCAGGTTCCGTACCGTTTTCTTGAGCCTCGGCGGCAGCTACGGCGACAAATCGTTCACGCAGGAAAATGGCAGGCAGTACGCCGATGAGAGCGACGCTTGCAGCGATAACCAAGGCTAATCCGGCAGCACCCTCGACCATATTGTCGAAGAGCAATTTGCTGTTCATTATTGCGAGGAAATAGGGCCCGATGACGTAGGCCAGCTGGCCGATAAAGTTCTGCGTGCCCATCAGCCGCGTGCGCTCATGATAGTCCGGCGTCAATTCGTAGCCCAGAGCGACCCAAGGTGTAGCGAACATGGTGTACGCAAGGTAGAAGATTATCGAGCCGCCGAGGAACCACCAGAAGTAGAAGGCTTCACTTTTGCCAGCGGGCAACTGCCAAAGCATCGCGAAAACTATAGCGACAGCGATAGCGCCGACAAATATATACGGACGTCGCCGTCCCCAGCGTGACCGGGTGTTGTCGGAGATGTAGCCCATGAGCGGGTCAGTGATGGCGTCGGTCAGCCGTGGCAGGGCGCCAAGTAGTCCGACGAGGGCAGGGTTCATGCCGAGGCCCAGGTTCAGGACGATGACCATGCCGCCCATCGCATACGCGAGAATGTTGTTCACGAACGCGCCAGCGCCGAAGATCACTTTCTGGATAAACGGGATTCGATCTTCGGGTGCAGTTTGGAAATGCTTGACGTCACTCATGTTTTCCCCCCCTAGGGCAACAAGGCTTCATTATTATCCAGCCATCGTCTATCAAATTGACAGCGCTGTCAAACATTGCTAAAACGGCACCTGAATCAACTCAACACTTATAAAGTCGCTAAGCCGCCTGTTTGATCAGGGGCCGGGCTTCTTTCAAACGTATTTCTAAGCTACGTTCCGTGGTTCTTGATCGCCGACCTAATGAATATGAATAAGACGATAGAGCAGCGCGCTGACGCGCTTTTGCACGAAATGACGCTGACCGAAAAAATCGGGCAGATGTGCCAGCTCAATGCGAGCGAAGGCTATGCGCCGGACTATCTTGCGGAGGATCTGCGGTTGGGTCGGGTTGGCTCAGTATTGAACGTGAATGACGTCAAGATCATCAATGAACTGCAGCGCATTGCCGTCGAGGAATCGCGGCTCGGCATCCCGTTGCTGGTCGGCCGTGACGTTATTCATGGCTTCAAGACCATCATGCCTATCCCGCTTGGACAGGCAGCGTCGTGGAACCCGGATATCGTAAGAGAAGGCGCGCGTGTCGCAGCGCTGGAGGCGGCAAAGTCTGGCATCAACTGGACGTTTGCGCCGATGATCGACATATCGCGCGACGCTCGATGGGGACGTATCGCGGAAAGTCTGGGTGAATGCGTTCTGCTGACCAGCGAACTGGCCGTCGCAATGGTCGAAGGGTTCCAAAGTGACGATCTGTCCGAAGCTGGTGCCATCGCGGCTTGCGCGAAACACTTCGCGGGCTACGGCGCTGTCGAAAGCGGGCGTGATTACGCGACAACCAATATTCCGGAAACGAAACTTCGAAACGTCTATTTACGTCCGTTCAAAGCGGCAGTGGACGCGGGAGTGTCAACGTTGATGACCTCTTTCTCCGATCTCAACGGTGTACCGGCAACTGGCAACGAGTTCTTGTTGCGGCAGGTGCTGCAAAACGAATGGGACTACGGTGGATTCGTCGTGAGCGACTGGGACTCGATTCGTCAGTTGCAGGTACATGGTCTTACCGAAAACGACAAGGAGTCTGCGTTCGAGGCAGCCTCGGCTGGCGTCGACATGGAGATGGCTGGTGATGCTTACAGACACCATCTCGCGGGCCTGGTCGATGACGGTCGAATCGACATCGATAGTATTGATAGTGCTGTTTATAGAATCCTGCTCACCAAGCTTCGGCTTGGCCTGTTTGAAAAGCCGTTTACCGATCCTGAAGAACTGCCGCCGCTCGCAAGCAAGCGGGCCTTGGAAGCTGCGCAGCAAGCCGCATTACAAAGCGTCGTGATGCTAAAGAACGATCACGGCGTGTTGCCTTTGTCAGCGAGTGAATTGACTTCAGTTGCCGTGATTGGACCGCTTGCCGATGCGCCTTATCAGCAGCTTGGGACGTGGGTTTTCGATGGTGATGAGGCTCTGAGTATTACTCCGATGCACGCGATTCACAGTCTCGTCGGTCACGATCTGGACGTTCGTTATCTGCGCGCTATGGAGAATTCACGAAGCAGAGTAAGCGAGTCCTTCGATGAAGCGGTGGAGATTGCACAGAGCTCCGACGTGACGGTTCTCTTCCTCGGTGAAGAGTCGATTCTCTCTGGCGAGGCGCATTCTCGAGCGGATATCAATTTGCCGGGCGATCAGGCCGAGCTTATTCGACGTATACGGGAAACAGGTAAGCCCGTTATTGCAGTGATCCTGGCTGGCCGACCACTGACACTGACGAATATAGTGGATCAGGTGGATGCCATTCTTTACGCCTGGCACCCTGGGACGATGGGCGGTCCGGCGATCGCGGATCTTCTGTTTGGACTCGAGTCGCCGTCGGGCAAACTACCGGCGACATTCCCGCGCGTTGTTGGCCAGATTCCAATCTATTACAGTCAAAAGAACTCGGGCAAGCCGGCATCCTGGGACAACATTGCTCACATCGATGAGATTGATACGCGTGCTCCGCAAACGTCACTGGGAATGAGCGCTTTTCATCTGGATACGCACTTTACGCCGCTGTTCCCATTTGGGCATGGGCTGTCGTATGCGTCGTTCCACTATCAGGATATTCGTGCGAGCGCTGGTGAAATTGCGCTTGGTGATACAGTGACCATCAGCGCTGAGCTAACGAACACAGGCAGCGTTCCTGCTGATGAGGTCGTGCAACTCTACGTTCGTGATCTCGTTGCGAGCGTCACCCGGCCCGTCAAAGAGCTTAAAGGCTTCCGGCGTGAACGCATCGAGCCGGGCCAGACAATAACTGTAGATTTCCAATTGCATACTGACGACTTGTCGTTCTTCGGGCGCGATATGCAACGAGTAACTGAGCCAGGTGAGTTTCATGTCTGGATTGGCGGTAGTTCGGAAACGCAATTGAGAACGGAGTTCCGAATCGTCGCAGAGGGTTGAAGGGACGAGAAACGCTATGCAAAAGAGTACTCGATTCACCGCAACTGTATCCCTGATTGTCGCACTGGGCGGATTTCTAATGGGCTTCGACGCCTCTGTGATTTCAGGTGTTGTTGGGTTTATCGAACTCGAATTTGCGTTGACGAAGTTCCAGGTCGGTTGGTCGGTAGCCTCTCTGACACTGACGGCAACGTTTGCCATGATGATTGCAGGTCCGTTGAGTGATCGCATCGGCCGCCGTCCCGTTCTCAGGATTGCAGCGGCTTTGTTCGCCGTTTCCGCCGTTGCATCTGCCGTAGCACCTGATTTTCTGTTTCTCGTCATCGCACGGATGATCGGTGGTTTCGGCGTGGGCGCCGCGTTGATTATTGCGCCGGTCTATATCGCCGAAATCGCGCCGGCTGAGATGAGGGGGCGAATGGTTTCGTTCAATCAACTAAATATCGTTATCGGTATCTCGGTAGCGTTCTTCAGTAATTACCTGATTCTGTCTCTGGGGCAATCTGATCTCGCAATAGCTGAAACCTTGCGATTCGGCGAGTGGGGCTGGCGCTGGATGCTCGGCGTCGAGACCCTGCCGGCAATCGTGTACTTGTTCGCATTGATGTTTGTGCCCGAGAGTCCGCGATGGCTGGCGATGCGGGGCCGGGAGGAAGAAGCACTTCAAATCCTCGAAAAGGCCAGCGGGCCGGAGCAGGCGCAGCGGGAATTGCAGGTAGTACACGACAGTTTCTCAGCGAGCCCGGACGGAGAAGGGGCCTCAGTCAGGCAGCTTTTCCGACCCGCGATGAGGCTCGTGCTGACGATAGGGATTTCGGTCGCGGTCCTGCAGCAGATCACGGGTATTAACTCCGTGTTTTTCTACGCCCCAATGATTTTTGAGCAGTCCGGAATCGGGACCGATGCGTCGTTCATGCAAGCCGTGCTCGTCGGGCTCGTCAATCTGGTGTTTACGATCGTTGCGATGTCGTTCATCGACAAGATCGGTCGGCGACCGCTGCTTGGCGTTGGTCTGGCCGGTATTGCCCTATGTATGTTTACGCTGTCCTATGGATTCGGCTCGGCGACATACACGTTTAATCAGGATTCCATCGATAGTCTTCCCGCTGAAGTAGACCGGCAACTGATTGCTCCGGTGATTGATGTCACGTATGAGAGCGATGTTGCGTTTCGGAACGCCGTGTCAGCGGCGCTGGGCAAAGACCAGTATCAACAGTTCGAGTCAGCTTTGGTTGGTGCCGCGATTAGTATGAACCCGACACTGATTCTCATCGGCATACTCGGATTTGTTGCGAGCTTTGCGGTCTCGCTCGGCCCTGTTATGTGGGTGCTTTTTTCGGAATTGTTTCCGAACGCCCTGCGAGGTATCGCAATCTCATTCGTGGGTCTTATCAACTCCGCCATAAGCTTCGGCGTGCAACTCGTCTTCCCGTGGGAACTCGAGACACTCGGAAACTCAACAACATTTCTGATCTACGGCGTGTTTGCCGCCATAGGTTTGGTTTTCGTCATGCGCATTTTGCCGGAGACCAAGGGACGTTCACTCGAAGAGCTGGAAAAAATGCTTGTAGTATCTCCTGGGAGAGAAAAATGAAGTATTCAATTCTGATGGTTTCCATCATTGCGGTTGCGGCAACGATGACGCCGGGTCCAAGCCACGCGCAAGATGACGAACAAGTTGCACTTTACCTTTCGATCGACTGCATGAAATCAACTGCAAGTGACTATGTCAGTGTCGAAACCGATGTTTGGCAAGCGATGCATCAGGAGCTGGTTGATCAGGGTAGGCAAAACAGCTGGGCGCTCTACGAGGTTCTTTACGGGGATAGATCGAAGTGTGATTTCTACACTGTGACTACGATGCTCGGGCTGGAGCAACTCAATGGCGACCCGTCTTACGACAAGGTCTTCCAGCGAGTTCATCCGGACGATGATTTTATGGAAGCTATGGTCAGGACGCTGGAGTCGCGAATGCGCGTTGCTACTGAACTTTGGGTGGCCGTCGATGGCACACAAATCAAAGAGCATCGCTTTGCGGTCGTCAACATGATGAATACCGCAGATCCTGACGCCTATGAGCGAATGGAGTCTCAGGTCTTCAAGCCCGGACATCAGGCGCTGCTTGATGGCGGGCATCGGTCAGGTTGGGGGCTGTACGCTCTGGTCTCGCCGCTCGGAACATCGATTCCATACAACTACAGCACCGCTGATTTTTCGATGGACCTCAACCCGGTGCCTATGGCTGAGGCAATGATGTCGGCAAACCCGAATCGCGATCTTGATGCGATGCAGGATTTGCTGAACCTGCGTGAGCAAGTCAGCTCGCAAACCTGGCGGCTCGTTGCTGTCACCCAACCCGCGTCAGACGAACCAGGAGAATGAAGATTCGAGTAAGAAGCATAGTCGGGCTAGTTGCGGGTGCTCTCTGCCTGGTTGCATGTGGGGCAAATGAAGATGCTCGCCAATCGCCCGAAGATTTATTGTCCGGAGAAGTGATGGCGATTGCCTATTCGGGCTTCCGCGAAGGCCAGCATCCGGACCGTGGCGATGGGGCTAAGAACCCAAGCGACGAAGAGATCCTGGAAGATCTGAATCTCCTGATTGCGCACGACTTTGGGCTCATCCGTCTTTACGATGCCGGTGAAAATTCGGTCACGACGCTCGAGTTGATTGAGGAACACAACCTGCCGATCAAGGTATTGCTCGGCATGTGGCTGCAAGCGGAAATCAGCAATCACGAAGGTTGTGCGTGGTTGGATGAACCCATTCCGGATAGCGAACTGGCCGCGAACACGTTGCTGAACGCGGCGGAAGTGCAGCGCGGTATCGACCTTGCCAATAAGTTTCACGACATCGTCGTTGCGGTTAGCGTTGGCAATGAAGCATTGGTCGACTGGAATGACCACATGGTTTCGTTGGACAGCGTCATCGCCTACGTCAGGCAAGTGAAGGCCGCTATCGAGCAGCCGGTCGCGGTGGCAGACAATTACGAGTGGTGGATTAGCGACGGAGCGCCATTGGCGGTCGAACTGGACTTTCTTGGCATCCATACGTATCCGGCGTGGGAAGACAAGACGATAGACGAGGCGATGCCATATACGATCGAGAACATTGATCGCGTGGTTGCGGCATTACCTGATAAACCCATCGCAATTCTTGAGGCTGGGTGGGCGACTGTCGCGATCGAGTTCGGCGATCGCGCGAGCGAAGAAAAGCAGGCGCGTTATTACCGTGAGCTCGCAGAGTGGGCCGAGCAAACCAACACGACTGTGTTCTTTTTTGAAGCCTTCGATGAGCCCTGGAAAGGGAATCCGGACGCACCGCTGGGTGCGGAGAAGCATTGGGGCATATTCAATGCTGATCGCACCCCCAAGCTTGTCGTTGCTGAGTGACTGATGATTAATTCCGGCCAGCTGTCACTTCGCGGACTGCGAACATTCTGTGTTGCGGCCAAGCACCAGAGTTTTCGTGTGGCCGGCGAGGCACTGTTCATTACGTCATCAGCCGTTAGCCATCAGATAAAGGGACTCGAACAGGAGCTCGGCCACCAGTTGTTTGATCGTAATAGCCGTGAGCTGAGTTTGACCGAGACCGGTCAGTCTCTGTACGACGAGATTCGTCCACTCATCGAGAAATTGAACGAAGTGGCGGCGAGCTACAAAGCGGGTGCGGTCAAGAGTTCTGTTCGGATATCAGTACAGCCGTTTTTCGCCAGCGAATACTTTGTCCCCCGATTGAGTGAGTTCGCAGCTCAGCACCCGGAAATTGATATTCACGTCGGGACCAGCGACGAGTCGTCGGAAAAGCACCCCGCCGATTCGGATCTGTCGATACGCCTGTTTCGATCGCCGCCTGCGGATTTGTTGTCGTATCCGCTTTTTCCGCTTCGTATGGTTGCTGCCGGGTCGCCTGACTTCAAGAAGGCGATGACGGTCAAGAAGAAAGCCATCGTCGGTGAGTTTCCGATGATCGTGCACGAAACGCGTCCCAAGGCGTGGGCTGAGTGGGCGGCCGACGCGGGAATTACGTTGCCGAAAGAGAACAAGGTGATTCGTCTCGATTCAATGATCGCCGTCGTGCGCGCCGCGGAACGCGGCATCGGTGCAGCGTTAGTGCCTGTGCCCATAGGCGATCTATGGTTTAAAGAAGGCAGCATTGTCCGGCTCTTCAAGCAAGAGTACGTGGCGGACGTTAGCTATTATCTGGCCTGCAAGAAAGACCGGGCTACCGACCCGAACGTGCTAATTCTCCGTGACTGGATATTAGAAAACTTCGCTGAATCGACATGAGTTTTTCTCAGCTCTGAGCTGACTTTTTTTCGTTTGTGGGTTTCGTGGAGGAAGCCTACCGTTCGCACATCGACCGCATTGCGCGATTCGATAATTGCGAATAGCCCGAGTGGCTACGGAGAAAAGACCATGATGAAGAAAGACAAGACAGCACGAGATATCTTTGCACTGAGCCTGGGCGGTATGACCGCCGTCACTTCGTTCTCGGCAATGCCAGCGATTTCCCATGAGCGCCTGCGTCAGCGTCAATCCACCGAGGCGAGCAAGCCCCGTCAGTGGAATTGGCGACTATGGATGCCCAGACGATTTCGGGTCGTTTGAGGTGCTTGCGCCCAAAGAGAGAATCTCACCCTAGGAGGCCAGCTAATCGCTGGCCTTTT
>CAZMRZ010000090.1:0-9399 GCA_964568835.1 uncultured Woeseiaceae bacterium
AGGGCTCGAGTTCTATCGGTAATTTCACCGATAAGATTGACCATCCCGGCATGTCCCTTGCCAGCAGTCGATCCCAGCGGCATGTCAAAAACGGCCCGCAAGTGATTCTCGAACTGGCTGGTTTCTGACCCTTCGATGGTCCAATGACCGGAGTTGTGTACGCGCGGTGCGAACTCGTTGGCCAGCAGGTCATCGCCCGTGACAAAGAGTTCGAGCGCGAGTACGCCGACATAGTCGAGATGACTGAGCAAGCGGTGCACGTATTCTGACGCCCGCTCGGCGAGCTGTGGCTGATCGACCGGTGATCGCGAGGTTCGCAATATTCCGTCGACATGAATATTGCGAGCCAGCGGGTAGATAGCGATTTCACCACTGACGCTTCTGGCGCCGATGCAGGAGACCTCGTAGTCGAATGGAATCCATTGCTCCGCAATCAGCGACTGACCGCCAAGTGCATCCCACGCAGCGTCCAGATCGTCTTCGATCTTTACAACGAACTGCCCCTTGCCATCGTAGCCAAGCCGACGTGTCTTGATGACCATCGGCAATCCGAGCGCCTCTGCGGCAGTGTTCAGGTCTTCACGCGAATCGATAGCGTGGTAGCCGGGCAGCGGAATCTCCAGCCTCTCAAACAGCTTCTTTTCGTCGAGCCGATCCTGTGAGTGTCGCAGTGCTGCAGCGGGTGGATAGACCGGCGCTAAGCCTTCGATGTGTTGAAGTGCGGCAACCGGAACGTTTTCAAATTCGTAACTGATGACGTCGCAGGTTTCTGCGAGCGCGACCAATGCGACGGGATCGTCGAATGCGCTTTGAATGACTTTTCCGCAGACTGCCGCGGGCGGGTTTTCCGACGGATCGATGAAGCGGCATTCGACATTCAGATCGCGGGCGGCGAAGCCAAGCATCTGGCCGAGTTGCCCGGCGCCGATAATGCCAATACGCATCGTGTTACTGGGAGGGGTCGTCGTCGCCCAGAACCCTGTCGGTCTGGTTCTTGCGATAGGCATCCAGCGCTGTTGCCACTACCTCATCGGTATTTGCCAGGATAGCCGCTGCAAGCAGAGCCGCATTGACCGCACCAGCGCGGCCAATAGCCATGCAAGCAACAGGAATTCCCGCCGGCATCTGCGCGATTGAGAGCAGAGAGTCCATGCCGTTGAGCGCTTTGGATTGTACGGGAACGCCGAGAACAGGCACGCGCGTTTTGGACGCCGCCATGCCCGGCAAATGTGCTGCACCACCGGCGCCGGCGATAATGACCTTCAGGCCTCGTCCGACCGCCGCTTCTGCATATTCGAATAACAGATCAGGGGTGCGATGCGCTGAAACCACCTTGGTCTCATGGTGAATGCCGAGGGCCGCAAGCGTTTCGGCCGCGTGCTGCATCGTTTCCCAGTCAGACCGGGAACCCATAATAATGCCAACTTCTATGCTCATCGCGAAAGTCTATCACTCTCATTAGCTAACGGCGCAGCTTTGCCATTTCGATACGGAGCGGTTCCGGATCGATATGACGCATCAGTTTGCCGATGTATTGCTTCTGGCGACGCAATGCACCATGGGCTTTCATTTGTTGTGCTTCGAGGATGGCCTCGAGCAGGCCCTCGTCCAGCGGCAGACCATTAAGCTCGGACTGTTTCAGCGTTATGAGTTCCTCACCCAATTTTTGCAACGCAATATACTCACGTTTTTTCGCGCTTTTGCTGGGCTTTAAATCATCCACTGGTTACAGTACTCCCCGCGGTCACTCCGCCGATTAGCGGCCGGAGTTTAACACGCGTAGGGAATCATCGAACATGGCTGAAATGGCGAAACGTGAATCGCTGGGTAAGGAAGAACTGGAGAACCTCGTCGCGCTGGCACTTGACGAGGCTCGCAGCCTTGGCGTCGATCAGGCCGAGGTGGCAGCAAGCCAGGATACCGGGCTGTCGGCGACAGCGCGTCTCGGCGACGTCGAGAATCTCGAGTTCACGAATGATCGCGGTCTTGGCATCACCGTTTACAAGAATTCCTGCAAGGGCAATGCGAGTACGTCTGACATCTCGCCAGCTGCAATACGTGAGGCGGTCGCCAAAGCCTGCTCCTTCGCGACTTTCACTGCTGCTGATCCGAACGCCGGGCTTGCCGACGCCGATCGCATGGCGACCGAGCCGTTCGATCTTGATCTTGATCATCCCTGGGATGTCGACGCTAACCAGGCGATTGCCCTGGCGATCGAGAGTGAGGCGGCTGCGATGGCCCATGATAAGCGCATCAGCAATTCAGAGGGCGCGACGGTCGGCACCAACCGGGGCACGCGAGCGTATGGCAACACGCATGGCTTCATCGGCAGCTATTCCAAGACCAGTCACAGCATCACCTGCGTTGTGCTGGCGGAAGAAGATGGCGCGATGCAGCGTGACTATCACTACACGTCATCACGCATTGCCAGCAAGCTTGACGATCCTGCGTCCGTTGGCGTGTTGGCCGCTGAGAAAACGGTCAGCCGGCTCGGCGCCCGAAAAATCAAAACAACGTCGGCACCCGTACTTTACATCCCGGAGCTGGCACGCGGCTTTATCGGGCACGCTGTAGGAGCGATCGCTGGCGGCGCTCAATATCGACGTTCATCCTTTCTTCTCGACGCCGTGGGCGAGAAAATTTTTCCGGATTTTGTGCAGATCCAGGAACGACCTCATATCAAACAGGGTATCGCCAGTCGGTCGTTTGATGGTGAAGGCGTGGCAACCTACGATCGCGACATCGTCGCGAATGGCCAACTGCAGGAATACATCCTGAGTAGCTACTCAGCACGGCGCCTCGGCCTTGAAACGACGGCCAACGCGGGCGGTGCGCAGAATCTGTTGATACCGGGTAGCGACACAGACCTGCAAAAGCTGATTGCGCAAATGGGAACCGGGCTGATCGTCAGAGAATTGATCGGGCAGGGCGTCAATCCCGTCACAGGCGACTATTCTCGCGGGGCTGTCGGTCACTGGGTTGAGAACGGTGAAATACAGTTCGCTGTGCACGAAGTGACTATCGCCGGAAACCTGCGCGATCTGTATCAACGCATCGCGGCGATTGGTAGCGATCAGGATTTGCGCAGTGGGATGCGCTGCGGGTCATTGTTGGTCGAAGAAATGACGATAGCGGGCGCGTAGTCCGACAGATAGGGGTTTTCCGCATCTCGTTGAAAGTACGCATTAAGGCGCTTACCATCAGAGATAGATGAAACGTATTGCATTGATCGCAGCGTTCATTCTTGCTATTTCGACCGTTGCGGCCCGAGCCGATACCCATGTTGTTGTACTCAACATCAAGGGTGCCATCGGGGTCGCCACTGCGGACTACGTTTTGAGCGGTATTGAACACGCCGAAACATCGAATACTGACCTCATTATCATCGAGATGGATACGCCCGGCGGCCTGATGGCGCCGATGCGCGATATCGTTCAGGCCATTCTCGGCTCCCGCGTACCAGTGGTGACATACGTCACTCCGTCCGGCGCGCGCGCCGCCAGTGCGGGAACCTATATCCTGCTCGCGAGCCACATCGCGGCAATGACTCCGACCA
Source organism: uncultured Woeseiaceae bacterium (assembly GCA_964568835.1). Taxonomy (GTDB): domain Bacteria; phylum Pseudomonadota; class Gammaproteobacteria; order Steroidobacterales; family Woeseiaceae; genus UBA1847. Next base: position 3,557 of record CAZMRZ010000090.1, read on the forward strand.
CGCACCTCGGTGCGGCAACACCGGTTGCCCTCGGCGGCGACGATGCTACTCCGGGGGATTCGCGCGAGGAGGAATCCGATGAAAATGCGGAAGAGGTACCGCCGTCTGGTCCTGCAATGGAGCGAAAAGCGCTCAATGACGCCATTGCCTATATTCGTAGTCTGGCCGAGCGTTACGACCGCAATGCTGACTGGGCGGAAGAGGCCGTGCGAGATGCTGCAACGTTAACGGCACGACAGGCACTGGAACAAAACGTTGTCGATTTCGTTGCGGAAAATCGTGCAGAGCTGCTGCGCGTGATCGATGGAGTCGACGTAAAGGTCAATTCTGAAGTTGTGACGCTTGTGACCAGCAATGTCGTTATCGAAGAGTACGAACCCAATTGGCGCATCAAAATACTGTCAGCCATCGCAAATCCGGAGACGGTGCTGCTCCTGGGTCTCATCGGTCTGTACGGATTAATGTACGAAGGCTGGAATCCCGGCGCCATCGTACCGGGAGTTGTAGGAGTCATTTGTTTGCTGCTGGCTGCCTATGCGTTGCAGGTACTGCCAGTCAATTACGCGGGGCTTGCACTAATTATTGTTGGAGTGGCGTTGATGACCGCAGAGGCATTCGCTCCGAGTTTCGGCGCGCTCGGACTCGGCGGGATAGCGGCGTTCGTATTCGGCGCAATCATGATGTTTGACAGTGGTATACCGGGCTTTGGGATCTCGATCACGTTCGTCGTGTTACTTGCGGCGACTTTTGCCTTGTTGTTTATCTGGCTCATCAGCTACCTGTTGAAATTGCGTAAGCGCGGTGCTGTTTCAGGCAAAGACTCCATTGTCGGCGGAATTGGTGTGGCGATGCGGTCGTTCTCGGGTGAAGGAACGGTGTGGCTCGAAGGTGAAGCCTGGGCCGCGGAGAGCGGCGTCGCCATAGAGAAAGACCAGCAGGTTGTTGTTCGTGTGTTGGACGGACTGAAACTCAAGGTTGAGCCGGTGGTTGAACCGAGAACCGAAGATGCCCAAAACAAACATGAATAGTATTCCACTTGAGGAGATTCTGATGCAGTTTGCCACTTATGGAGTGATTGTCGCTCTGGTCATCGTTGTCCTTTACAACACGATCAAAATCCTGAAGGAATACGAGCGTGGCGTTGTCTTCTTGCTTGGGCGCTTTCAGAAAGTCAAAGGTCCGGGACTGATCATCCTGTTCCCCGGTATCCAGGTAATGACCAAGGTTGATCTGCGTGTCATCGTCATGGATGTGCCGACACAGGATGTGATTTCAAGAGACAACGTTTCGGTCAAAGTAAACGCTGTCATCTACTTCCGTATTGTCGACCCGGAGAAAGCTGTGATTCGTGTCGCCGATGTTTTTGAAGCGACCAGTCAGCTTTCACAGACTACATTGCGTTCTGTGCTTGGCCAGCACGAACTCGACGACATGCTCGCCGAACGCGAGAAGCTGAATACGCATATTCAGAGCCTGCTGGATCAGCGGACTGACAACTGGGGTATCAAAGTCGCCAACGTTGAGATCAAACATGTAGATCTTGATGAGAGTATGATTCGCGCGATCGCACAGCAGGCTGAGGCTGAGCGTGCACGACGTGCCAAGATCATCAATGCTGAGGCCGAAAAGCAGGCGGCAACGATGCTTTCTGAGGCAGCCCATATACTTGCCAAGGAAGAACAGGCATTACAGTTGCGCTATCTGCAGACGTTAAAAGAAATATCGAATGAGAGGACGAACACAATAGTGTTCCCAATGCCGCTTGAGTTCATTGAGCCGCTATTAGGAATGGCTAAGAAAGGCTCGGAGTCGTAACGCGATACGTCACTAAGCACGCGGTCTCAGGGATTGTTTTCCGATTCGTCGAGCAGATCGGCCAGTGTCTTGTTCGATACGGTGTCCGCAACTGCACTGTCGATTCCGATTCCGAGCTCCTCGATAGCATTGCTCCACCTCGGGTCCTGGTGCGAGCCCGTCTCGCCATCCCGACGAACCACGGCGAGAATATCGCCGAGCATAATTCGGGACATCTCACGGCACGGCAGAATCTGCTCTTTCTCGTTCGTCGTGATCAGGCCATTGGCTTCAAGTCCGGTGGCTATCGGAGCCAGCGTAATCGAAGGAATACGCATTGAACGACTTAGGCCACGTAAGTCGACGCCAAGCTTCGGGTCGCGAAATTCCTTGCCAACCAGATACATGATGTTGAGCGCTACGTGTTCGCGCATCGAGTTCGACAACCGTGGCTCGCGTCGTCCGATTCTGAGATAGGCGGGGTTCTGGAAGTAAAAAGCGATTTGTGAACCGATAAGTAAAATCAGCCAATTGAGGTACAGCCAGATCAGCGTCGTAACGGCGATCGCAAAACTCGCGTAGATCGCCTGACGGTCCGTTGAGTTGGTCAGGAAAACCGCGAATATTTTTGACGTCGTTGCCCAGAGTACGCCGCCGGCGATTCCGCCAACGAGGGCCGAACGAAACTTTACGTTCGTATTCGGCATGAATGTATAGAGAAACGTAAATATGCTGATAACAACGATGTACGGTGTCAATGTATTTGTAAGAGACACCATCGGGGCAAGAACCGAGTTGTCCTGCATCGACACGACAATATCCTGACTGAGGAACGATGCGAGTGTCTTTAATGCGATCGCGACGGATAATGAACCGATCACGAGAACAGCGCTATATTCGACAAATCGTTTCGCCATACTTCGTGGTTTGTTCACGTACCAGACGTAGTTAAACGCCTCTTCGATTTTCTGCACCATAGATATTGCGGTGTAGACAAAAAACGCGAGACCGATTCCGCCGAGAACACTGCCATTGACGTTGTTAACCAGATTCATTACCTGATCAGTAATCTCAACACCTTTGTCACCAATGGGTTCGAGAACGCCGTAAAGATACTGTTCGAGGTCTTTGTGAACATCGAACGCTTTCAGGACTGAAAAGCTGACGGCGATCAGGGGCACGACCGACAGCAGTGTCGTGTAGACAAGGCTCATCGCGCGTAGCGTTAATTGTCCGGAGAAAATGTCACGCAATACGGCGTGGAGATTGCGCAGAACGCCGGTGAGGACGCGACCGGCCAAACCATAGCTACGCAGCGTGCCGCCCCAGACGAGCTTTTGAATCCAGTTGTTGATCTTGATGATCATGTGCGCATTGTCTCTGGGTTCAGGCCGTCATGCGATCGAGTGCTTCACGGTATTTGGCCGCGGTCTGTTCCAGGATATCGGACGGCAGGTCAGGGCCCGGGGCTGTCTTGTCCCAATCCAGCGTATCCAGATAGTCACGAAGGAACTGTTTGTCAAAGCTCGGCGGGCTTGTACCGACCGTGTATTCAGATACCGGCCAGAAGCGGGAAGAGTCTGGCGTCAATATTTCGTCGATGATGTACAGACGACCTTCGTCATCAAGGCCAAACTCAAACTTCGTATCGGCAATGATAATACCTCGCTCCAGAGCGTAGGCTGCGGCTCGTTCGTAGATCTGTAACGACACATCGCGCACGCGCGTAGCGAGGCTCTCGCCGATCAGGTCGACAACTTTTTCGAAGTTGATGTTCTCGTCGTGATCGCCAGCCTCCGCTTTGCTGGCGGGGGTGAAGAGAGTCTGTGGTAATTTTTCGGCCTGCTGCATGCCCTCTGGCAACTCGATCCCGCAGACCTGTCCCGTATCGAGATAGTCGCGCCATCCCGAGCCAATCAGGTAACCGCGAACGACTGCTTCGATCGGCAGTGGCGTAAGGCGTTTTACCACTAGCGACTGATCGCGCAAGAGGTCGCAAGAATCTTTGTCCGGAATTACGTCGTCAACGCCGAGATCCGTCAGCTGGTTATCGATGATGTCGGCCATCATTCGAAACCAGAACAGCGAGATCTTGGTTAAAACGGCGCCCTTGCCGGGGATGGGGTCAGGCATCACGACGTCATACGCCGACAGCCGATCCGTCGTAACGATTAACAGGTGATCGTCATCCACGCTGTAAATGTCCCGAACCTTACCGCGGCCAATCATCGGAAGGTTGGGTATCGATGTTTCAAATAATGCGTCGCCGGTGCTCATGCAGCGATGATCGCCGTTCCAGCCGGGTCAGGCAAGCCTCGACAATGGGAATGACCGCTGACAAACGTTAGGATTGCAGTTCTTCGAATCGCCAAACGGCTGGAATCTGGATTGTACTGGGGCAAGATTATCGGCACGTTGGCCGGCCTGGCGATGCGCAGCCCGTGGGCCGCGATGGCGGGGTTCATTCTCGGCCACCAGTTTGACCGCGGCTTTGCCGACCGTTTTCGCCTCTTCGAAAAGCAGGGCGCGGATCTCCCGCGCGTCTCGGAGGCGTTCGTCAAAGCCTTGTTTCAGACCATGGGGCATTTGGCGAAAATCGACGGGCGCGTCAGCGAGGACGAGATTCGATCGGCGCGAATGGTCATGCACCGCTTGAGTTTGAACCCTGCTCTGGTACGACGGGCGATTGGCTGGTTTGATGAAGGCAAGGAACGCGGTTTTCCACTCATTCAAACCATGCGCGAGCTACGGCGGGTGAATGCCCGAAGTGCGTCCGACCGCCTTACTTTCGTTCGCCTGTTGCTCGAAGTCGTTTTGGCGAAACAGAGGCTGAAAAAAGAGGAACGTGCGCTGCTGTGGAAGATCTGCACCGAACTCGATATCGGACGCGTCGATTTCGCACAGCTTGAGGCGATGATCCGAGCGCAAAAAGGATTCAAGAGGTCGCCGGCGGGCGATGCCGACGCCACCCGCGTTCGACATGCCTACGAAGCCCTGGGCGTATCGTCGGATTCGACAAACGATGAAGTGAAGACCGCCTATCGACGTCTCATGAACAAGAACCACCCGGACAAGATTTCCGGCAGTAATCCGGGCGCGGACGTGATTGCTGAAGCGGAGCGCCGCACGCGCGAGGTTCGTGGCGCTTATGAAATGCTCAAAGCACGCCGATCGATACGTTGAGGTGTTGATCCGGTAGGCCGTGTTGTACAGTTGCTGAAACTCAAGTGCTCTAACCAGTTAACAGGGAATAACAGTGATTCCATTGATTGCACCTTCTATTCTTTCTGCTGATTTCGCCCGTTTGGGTGACGATGTCAAAGCCGTGCTGGAGGCGGGCGCGGATATCGTACATTTCGATGTGATGGATAATCATTTCGTACCGAATCTGACGATCGGCCCGATGCTCTGTGATGCCCTTAGAACTTTCGGCATCGACGCGCCTATCGATGTGCATCTGATGGTGGAGCCGGTTGATGCCATCATCCCGGATTTTGCGAAAGCAGGGGCGAGCTATATTACGTTTCACCCTGAGGCGAGCCGCCACGTAGACCGTTCACTGGCGTTAATCAAAGAGCAGGGATGTAAATCCGGTCTGGTTTTTAGCCCGGCGACGCCTCTGGACTGGCTCGACCACGTTATCGACAAAGTGGACATGGTGTTACTGATGTCGGTGAACCCGGGGTTCGGCGGTCAGAGTTTTATTCCGTCATCGTTGGCCAAGTTGCGGCAGGCGCGGCAGATCATAGAAGCCAGTGGACGGGAAATCCGCCTCGAAATCGACGGTGGCGTGACAGTTGACAACATCGGCGAGATTGCAGCAGCCGGTGCGGATACCTTCGTGTCCGGGTCCGCAATTTTCGGAAGCGATGATTACGCCAAGACAATTTCTGCAATGAAAGCCGAGATAGCAAACGCCCTGTAGGAGCACCCGAAGGGCATAAACGCGTCTTACGCGCGACCCATTCGATATAAGGTCACTGTCACCTTATATCCGCTCGCCGAACGCAAGCTCTGAATACAAAAAGGCCTGTCCCGATACTCGTTGA
>CAZMRZ010000091.1:0-9082 GCA_964568835.1 uncultured Woeseiaceae bacterium
CGTGGCTATAACTATTCCCGATTTTTCAAAGACACACGTCGTCGTTGCTGGCGACGTGATGCTCGATCGTTACCTGTTCGGATCGACCGGCCGGATCTCTCCGGAGGCGCCGGTGCCTGTTGTCCATGTCCAGGAAACGGATGATCGTCCGGGCGGCGCGGCCAACGTTGCCGTAAACCTTGCGAGCCTGGGCGTAACGACACGACTGGTCGGCGTTGTCGGCAATGATGCTGCAGCCGATTCGCTGCGCTCAATTCTGAAAAGTCGTGAGATTCAGTGCGACTTCCACACCGTCGCAGATCGACCAACGATAACCAAGACACGTGTTCAAAGCCGCGGCCAGCAGCTGATCCGACTCGATCAGGAAGACGTGGCTGCATTGCCGGGTGACGAAGTCGTCAAGGTTCTGCGCAATTCAATCAAGAATGCTGGCGCCGTTGTGTTGTCGGACTACGCGAAAGGCGCGTTGGCCGATGTCTCAGCGATGATCGCCGTTTGCCGCGAGGCTGGCATTCCGGTGCTGGTCGATCCCAAGGGCAGCGATTTCGAGAAATACCGTGGTGCCTCCGTCATCACACCGAATCAGGCCGAGTTTGAGTTAGCTGCCGGTCGTTGTGCGAGCGACGAAGAGATGGTTTCGCGTGCCAGAACAATGCTGGATGAACTCGACCTCGACGCCGTGCTTGTGACGCGCAGCGAAAAAGGCATGCTCTTGGTTGAAGTCGACATGGAGCCGGTTTTCATTTCGACACGAGCACGAGAGGTTTTCGATGTTACGGGTGCGGGCGACACGGTAATTGCGACACTGGCGGGCGCCGTAGCAAGCGGCCAGAGTCTCGCTTCCGCTGCGGCACTCGCAAATATCGCGGCTGGACTTGTCGTGCGCAAGATTGGCGTCGCCACCGTTTCCCCCGGCGAAATCGCCCTGTCCTTGCATCAGCGCGGTCAAGGTGGACGTGGAGTTCTCAATTCGGATGAGCTTGTGATGATGGTTGCCGAAGCGCATGGGCGTGGTGAGAAAATTATCATGACCAACGGGTGCTTCGATGTTTTGCACGCTGGTCACGTCGCATATCTCGAGGAAGCGAAGAATCTGGGCGATCGATTGATCGTCGCACTCAACGATGACGATTCGGTGCGCCGACTCAAGGGCGAGACCCGGCCAATCAACGTGCTGGAGGATCGCTTGATGGTCCTTGCGGGGCTTGCCGCCGTCGACTGGGTGGTTCCGTTTTCTGGCGATACGCCCGCGTCTTTGATTGCGGAGATTCTTCCCGATGTTCTCGTCAAGGGCGGTGACTACAAGCCAGACGATATCGCTGGCGCAAAAGACGTTCTAAAAAATGGTGGAGAGGTTCGAGTCCTGGCATTTCGTGACGGGCACTCGTCGAGTCGAATTATCGATAAGCTCAGCGACTAGTGCACTTTCTCTATAACCTGCTTACCTATTTGCTCTTAATCCCGTTCGCCATTTACTGGCTGATCAAAGGTATCGGGAATCGCACTTATCTCGACCGGCTGGGCCAGCGCTTTGGTTTCGGTTATCCAAAGATGGACGGCTGTATTTGGGTGCATGCTGTATCGGTCGGCGAGGTTCAGGCGTCTGTTCCGCTGATCCGCTCAATGATCGAGCGATACCCGGGCCAAAAAATCTTCATGACCACCGTCACGCCAACGGGTGCTGCACGCGTTGCGGCGTTGTTCGGCGACAAGGTTCAACATAGTTACATCCCGTTTGAGTTTCCAAATGCGATTCGGAGCTTTTTTTCTGCGATCAAGCCGCGTGTTGCGATGATCATGGAAACTGAAATATGGCCAAATCTTTATCGTGGTTGCGGCCTGAGGAAAATTCCCCTCATTCTGGTTAGCGCTCGCATCTCGCCAAAATCGATTCGCGGTTATCGAAAACTTATTCCCTTGATTCGTGAAACCCTATCCCACGGCATCGTCATCGCCGCGCAAACTCAGGCTGACGCAGACCGGTTTATCGAGCTCGGCGCTAACCCTGCACGCACAACGGTTACGGGTAACATCAAGTTCGACGTCGAACTGGGCCGGAAGGTCGCTAGTGATGGCAAGATGCTGCGCGACGCGCTGTTCGGCGAACGACCCGTGTGGATCGCCGCGAGCACGCACGACGGGGAAGAACAACAGGTGCTCAGTGCACATAGAACGTTACTTGAAAATCACCCCCGCTTGTTACTGGTACTGGTACCGCGCCATCCAAAGCGGTTTGCCGGCGTTCGGGACTTGATTGAAAATCAGGCTTTCAACGTGATTTCGAGAACCGAAAGACGGCCTTGCGACGAGTCAACGGAGATATTTCTCGTCGACACGATGGGCGAGGTACCCTTGTTCTTCGCCGCGAGCGATATTGCTTTTGTTGGCGGAAGCCTCGTGCCAGTGGGCGGTCACAATCTTCTTGAGCCGGCGGCACAGGGACTGCCGATCATTACCGGGCCGCATCTGTTCAATTCTCAGGAAATCGCAGACGATTTCATCAATCTGGGTGCCTGTCGAGTCGTAGCCGATGAGGCGGAACTGGCGACCGAAGTGGCGAACCTGATCGATGATCCGGCCGCGGCCGGTGAAATGGGGAAGAAGGGCCTGATGCTGCTCGAACAGAGCAGAGGATCACTGGAGCGGCTCCTCGTATTGCTGGAGCCGCTACTGGATGATGGGATCGCGGACTAAGAGCTTTGCTGTCTTGTCGCAGCCGCTTCTTCCGGTGATGGGCGGTCTTTTAACCATTTGTCGATCTTCTCCAGGTCCTGAATCTGCAGCGTGCCAGCTGCCTGCTTCAGGCGAATCGCATTCATGATGTATTCGTAACGACTCTGGTAAAAGTTAGTTATCGCCAAGTAAAGAGAAAACTGCGAATTCAAAACTTCGACGATGGTTCGGGTGCCGACTTCATAACCAGCCTGTGTCGCTTGCAAAGCCGTCCGACTGGACGCGACCGCTTGTTGAAGAGCCTTCACACGACTGATCTCAGAGAGTACGCCGAGGTAGGCGTCTCGCGCCTGACGTTCTGTTTCGCGCGTTACGCGCTGCAATTGCTCGCGACTCGCGCGATGCAAGTAAACAGCTTCTCTAACCCGAGATGACGTTCCGCCACCCGAAAACAGTGGCATTGTGAACTGCACGCTAATAGAGCTCATCGAGCTATCGTCATCAGGAAAGTTCGTAACGTCGCTGCCTGGTATGCCGGTGACCTCCGAGAATACGTCACCCTCCGATGTATTCTCATTGGTCCGGAACACCAGATCGACCGACGGGTAGTGGCCATTGCGGCGAAACGAGATTTCATCCCGCGCGAGGCGTTCGTCCAACCTGCTCGCGACAAGGTTCAGGTTTTGCGCCAAAGACAAGTCTACCCAGCTCTCTTCACTGTCGTCCGGGTCGAGCAACGGGAAGTCATCGGCCGGGGCATCAAGCTCAGACGTATACTCGCCAGTAATCTCGCGCAGAAACTCTCGCGACGTAGCCAATGATCGTTTGGCACCAATTTCATCCGCGACTGCCTGATCGTAAGCCGCTTGAGATTCCTGCACGTCCGTGATCGCGATGAGGCCTACGTCAAAACGTTGCTTCGCTTGTTCGAGCTGTCGGGCAATGGCCTCCCGGTTGGCGTTTCTTGAGGTCAGCCGATCTTCAGCGGCAAGTACGTCAAAGTACCGTTGCGCAACGCGAACAATCAGATCCTGTTGAGCGGCCTCACGAACGGCTTCGGCTTTCGCAACCGTCTTATCGGCACGTTTCAGATTGACAATCTGGTCCCAGCGAAATAATGACTGGCTGAGGCTGACACCCCAGTTTGTATCGTCTCTGTCGCTGTCAAAAGTCGTCGTCTGATTATTAATAAACGAGAAACTTGAGCCATCGACCTGCTGGTTAGTCCAATCAGCCGTCGCCTGAATCTGCGGCATCATGACACCACGTGCCTGCGGCTTGGCTTCCAGCGCGGCGAGACGGCGTGCTTCCGCCTCGTGAATCTGCGGGTCTCCCTGCAGAGCCTGCTGATAGATTTCCAGCAGCGAGGATGCCTGCGCTGGTGCCGAAACAACAAGAGCGCCAAACGTAATCATTAAGAGATTGAATTTGTTAACTTTTTTCATTATTTTCCGTTCCGGAATTGAACTACGATTCGTCGAAGGTGTTATAGTCTACTACATCACTAAATCAGTTGAAATGCTTTCGTCGCGCCCATTAGATGCAACAGGTACCGAACTGGTTTCGCTAGATAATCATTTTTTTCGTCAAAACGAAAACTGCGGCGGTAACGCGCCATTAATCAACGGTGCGAGGTCGGTCTCGAATAGTGTATCACTCTGCCAGTTATCTTCGTCGAAACGCGTGACTCTCACGGCTGACATCGCAGGTGGGTCGCCGATGACGACGAACAACCGGCCGCCTGGATTCAATGCCTCGACCAAGCGCGAATCAAGCGACTGCATGGAGCCTGTGACCGCGATCGCATCGAAGCGTCCGTCCGGAAGTTCCCGGGTGCCGTCCATCTTGATGACATCGACATTGTCGAACTCGCAATATGCAAGGCGTTGTCTTGCGGCCTCGATGAAATCGTCGTGAATATCGATGCTCGTTACGTGCGTCGACAATTCGGCGAGGCAGGCCGTCAAGAAACCGCTGCCGGTGCCGATTTCCAACACGCTTTCGCCGCCGACGAGACCCAGTGCCTGTAAAGCCCGGCCCTCGATGGTTGGCGTCATCATCATTTCGCCGTGACCAATAGGGATTTCGGTATCTGCAAAAGCGAGCGACTCATATCCTTCCGGAACAAACTGCTCGCGTTGAACCGTTGCCAGCGCTTCGAGTACGTCACCGTCAAGAACATCCCACGCGCGGACTTGCTGATTGATCATTTGCTGACGAGCAAAATCTTTGTTCATGCTTGTGCTACCTGTAAATCACTGAATTTAAATGTAAAACCCGATAAACCGAGACATCAACGCCGCACATCGCCGAGCAAAAGGAGGACACTCTTACTGAATTATGGTGAATCGCAGCAGCGTCGTCACTTGGCTGGGATATGCTTACAGATGCCTGATTTATGTAAGCTTCTTATACCTGATATCTCCGCTCGCGGCGGTACGTATTGAGCCTAATAATAACAAATGAACATCAATAACTTGGCGGTATCTGGATATATCCGATCTGGATTTGGGCTCTGAATGTCCACATTTGCCATCATTGTCTCACTCACTTCGGTCGCGGCAATCGCTGCAGGCGCCGCTGCGTGGCTGTGGGTTTCGCGTAGCAACTTATCACGACGAGTGCGGCGCCTGAACGACGAGTTACTGGAAGCATCGAAGGACGCCTCTGTCGGGCATCGTTTGACCATACCTAATGACCCGGACACCGCTCAGATTGCGCAAAATGTTAATCGACTTTTCGATGCCGTCGGCGAGCGCGATGAAAAAATTCAGGGCCGCGATCGATTGTTCAAAGACTTCGCTCGCACGCTGCCCGAGATCGTGATTATTCACGATGAAAAAATTCTCTTACCGAATGAATCCGCGGCCAGTCTCGTCGGACTTGAACCGGCGCAGCTTATTGGTCGCGAAGTCTCCGACATCGTCAAACCGGCCTATCGCGCGCTGTTCAAAAAGACCGTAGCAAAACGGCTTGCCGGCGAAAACGCGCCGCGTCGAATTGAAATTCAGTTAATCAACGGTAATCAGACCGGACTCTGGGTTGAAGCGCAGAGTTCGAACATCGAATACCACGGTCGACGCGCCATTCTCACGGTCGCGCGCGACGTCAGTCACCGCAAGAGTCTTGAAGTGTCTTTGTCACGCAGCAAGCGCCAGGCACAGTACATACTCGAGTCCATCGCGGAGGGCGTTATTACGACAGACAATAACGGTCACATCGATTACATGAACCTCGCGGCCGAAACCATTATCGGTACTAATCGTGATGACGCGGCCGGTCACCGGATTGGAGAGTTGTTCTCGTTGGTCGATGACGCCGATCGAAGACCGTTAGGGGATCCCGTCGAACGTTGTCTCGCGATGCGTCGGCGCGTCAATATGGGACGACGTGCGGTGATGGTCAGTGCAGACGGTGAAAGCGAACATTCGGTCGAGATAGCAGCATCGCCCGTGAAGGGTCCGGGTAACAGCATTTCCGGTACCGTCGTCGTATTCCATGACGTGAGTGAACTACGCGGCCTGACACGCAAGATGTCCTACCAGGCAACACACGATCCGCTCACCGGACTCATAAATCGCCGCGAGTTCGAGCGACGGCTCGACGAAGCGATGGATTCGGCGCACGCCGAAGAAGCGGTTCACATGTTGTTCTACATGGACCTGGATCGTTTCAAAGCGGTCAACGACACTTGCGGTCATCTCGCGGGCGACAACATGCTCAGAGAAGTTGCAGCGGTGATCAAGAAGGAAGTTCGCGACTCCGACTTCGTAGGTCGTTTGGGCGGTGATGAGTTCGGTTCGCTGCTAATTGGTTGCCCCATCGAAAAAGCCCGGCAGATCGCTACCGATATCTGCAACGCGGTTTCAGATTATCGCTTCGTCTGGAAAGACAAGATTTTCAATATTGGCATCTCTATCGGTCTTGTTGAAATCAGTCATGCCAGCGGTACCTTGCAAGACCTTATGAGCGCGGCCGATTCGGCCTGTTACATGGCAAAGCAGCAGGGCAGGGGTCAGGTTCACATCTACTCAGCGCGGGATGAGGCGGTCGCCAGAGAGCGAGGCGATATCCAGTGGCTACGGCAACTTCAGACCGCGTTGCACGAAGATGGATTTGAACTTGCGGTCCAGCCGATCATTGCTATGACGGGGAAGGCGGATTCCGGCCCGTCCGTGGAAGTTTTGATCCGGCTCACCGATGCCAGGGGCCAGCCAACAGATTCCGCCGAGTTCCTGCGGCCGGCCGAGCGCTACCAAATGATGCCGCAGATCGATCGTTGGGTAATCAATTCGGCTTTGGGTGCGATTACAAGCGGCGAAATAAAGTTATCAGCAAAACGCAGCTGTGCGATCAACTTGTCGAGCCAAACGCTGGGCGACGAGTCCTTCCTCGGTTTCGTCGTTGATTCGCTGGACCGATCCGGCGTCGCACCGGCGGCGATCTGTTTTGAGGTAACCGAGGCTGCGATTCTTTCAAATGTTCAACACGCGCAACGATTCATTGAGGTTCTGCATGGAATCGGTTGTGAGTTTTCGCTGGACGATTTTGGTAGCGGACTGGGTTCATTCTCGAGTCTCAAACACTTGCCAATCGACTATCTGAAAATCGACGGTACTTACACGCGCAATCTGCAAACAGACCTCGTGAATCAGGAAATGGTCTCAGCCATGATTAATCTGGCTCGCACGATGCAGTTCCGTATCGTCGCCGAACAGGTCGAACAACAGGAAGACTTCGACTGGCTGCGCGATATCGGCGTCGATTTCGTGCAGGGTTATTTCATCGAAGCGCCGTCCAGATTGGGCACGACGTCCTCGACGGGGACTTTTCGAACACTGAGCCGTTAGCAGGATGGGTTGCTTTATTCCCATTGAAGGTGGCGCACAGCAACTCCACACCGGACAAGAAATCTCGGGGTGACGCCAAGTCACCATCCCGAACATGCAGCGTCAGGCCAATCGCAAAGGTACTACTGGGACAGTGAACCATGGGCTCCCAATGGGTGCAGTTTGTGCGTTCCTGGTAGACGACCGTAGCGTACCTGCTCGTCCGGTGTGTCGAAACATCGGCGTGCGATAACGTGACTGAGAATCAGTGACCTATTCGCATCAGACGGCAACTTGTGCTTTATTTGTAGCCCCATCGAGGGAGACATTCAGTGATAAAACGATCAATAATAGCAGCGCTGGTGATTTTTTCTTTGTCTGCAGCCGCAGGCGCATATGCACAGACAGCGGCCGAAATCTTCGCCGAAATGGATAGCCGCAAGCGTGCCAGCATTGCTGACATTCGCGATATCACACGCCTGAAAGCGACCGTTGGCGTGTGCGCCCTGGAGTACTTCGAGAAAGAAAGCACAGCATCGTCCGATGGCCGCGGCTCTATCGAATATATGCGTCTTGTGCCGATCACCGAGGTCTCTGAGCGCAATTCGGCAGACTCAACAATGGCAAACATGTCACCAGAAGAGCTCGACGCCGCGGCCGCGACAATGGAAAGTGCGGGTGCCCAAATGAGCGCTGCGTTTCGTTCTGAGGCAGCGGGCGCTGACGTGGCCGGCGGCATCGTACCGATGATCATGGATCCGCCGCCCAATGAGCCCTGGCTGTCGGCAGATCCTGAGGACATCGGCGGCATGTATGCCACGATGTTTCGGGGCGCGGCTGCAGGTAAGCGACAGGATGCGGCCGAACAATTGCGGGCTGAGGAAGAAGCGAAGAACGATCCTTATGCCGCGGTTGCAAGTCGCACGCGAGTGACTGGGCGAGAAACTATCAATGGCCGATCGGCACTAAAACTGATTACTGAAGGCGTTAACAATCGCCAGGTGACCGACGGCGGTGAATTCATACTGCAGACAATGCATTTGTGGGTTGATGCCGATCGCTTCGTACCACTGAAATTCCAGGTTGATGGCATCGCCACACAAGACGGCGAATCGCGCGAAATTAGCATCGGGCGTGAAGACCTGGATTTTAAGTCGTACCCGGGTTGTGGAACTATGCAAGAGCCGAGCAGGAGCATCATGCGCATGGCAGGCATCATGTCACCGGAGGAGCAGGCGCAGATGGCCGAGGCTGGTGCGCAGATGGCGGAATTTGAACAACAACTGGCGAGCATGCCTCCCGCGCAAAAAGAGATGATCATGCGCCAGATGGGTCCGCAGCTGGAGATGATGCGCAACATGGCCGCTGGCAATGGCATTGAAGTGGTTTCAGAAATTAAAGCCATGCGCTGCAATACGGGAACCCCGGCCGATAACGAATATTTGGTGACATTACCCGTTAACTTGGGCGCTGGCTGCAGTGGGTTTCAATCCTCCGCTGCAGGCTCGAGTCCTGGCAGCTCAGCGCAATCTGGCGGTGCGTCGCCGCCTGGCTCTAGCGGTGATTCCGGCGGTTCTGCC
>CAZMRZ010000092.1:0-8794 GCA_964568835.1 uncultured Woeseiaceae bacterium
CACCGGGTGGGGGCACCCGATTTGTGGTGAGTTTGCCCTCAACGGCGGTGAAAGCGGCATGAGACCGCGGTTCTCGAGCGTACTGTGCGACATATCACGCAATAAACGGCCCGGAAATGGTCAAATAACGGGATGAACACCCAAGTGCAGCCCGCTACCGAGGCGGTGAAACAGCCCAAAGAACAGGTGCTGATCGTTGACGATGACGCCAGCATCCTTGGTCTTGTATCCGAGGTCCTGGAGGACGACGGATACGCCGTGACGACTGCCGGGAGCGGCGAAGAGGCGATGGAGATATTGAGGGATAACCAGTTCTCGCTGGTCATGTCGGATATCCGGCTACCGGGCATCAACGGTGTTGAGGTATTGGAGCACGTCAACCGCGTGAGCCCCCGTACGAACGTCATAATGATCACCAGCCACGCTTCGTTGGAAACGTCCATAGATGCAATTAAACACGGTGCGTACGACTATTTGTTGAAACCGTTCGAGGACTTGTCGCTCATTTCGAATGCGGCCAAACGAGCGATTGATGCCTTCAATCTCGAAACTGAGCGCTCGCAGTTGATTCATTCCTTGAAGCTTTCTAACAAAGAGCTCGCTCGATTGAACGGGGTCCTTCACGGGATGGCAGTTCGCGACGGTTTGACAGAACTATTCAATCATCGCTACATCAACGAGATCCTGGAAAAACACATCGAAAAGTCTGCCATCGAAGGCGCTAATCTGACCGTGATCTTCATTGACGTCGATCACTTCAAGAAATTCAATGACGAACACGGACACCAGAACGGTGACGTCTTACTGCGCGAGCTTAGTGCGCTAATGTCCGAGAATGTAAGAAACAAGGACATCGTCGCGCGATGGGGTGGTGAGGAGTTTGTGGTTGTTTCTCCGACTACCGATGAAGAGACGGCCACAGTTCTGGCGGACTCGCTGCGAAACTCGATTGCTGGCCATGCATTCATGAATGGAATGCTGCAATCGAAAGCGCAGGTGACCATAAGTGCGGGCGTTGCCTCTCTCCAAAAATTTCAGACCAAAACCGCTCTAATCGAAGCTGCCGACACGGCGCTCTATGAGGCGAAGGAAAACGGCCGCAATCAGGTTCGCGTTGCGGGCTAACCTACGACCTGACCGAACGCGGCTATCTCGCATTTTTGATGGCATCGATAGTGGGATCAATAAGCAACGGTTTTCCAACGGTTTTCTGAACGTTAGCGATATCCTTCAAACCGCTTCCGGACACAATACAAACCACGAGTTCGTCCACATCGATTTTGTTATCGCGGACCATTTGTTTCACCGCCGCCCAGGGCGCCGCCGCGGCCGGTTCAGCAAAGATGCCGGTGGTTCGGGCCATCTCCGGAATAGCCGCAAGAATTTCCTCATCCGCAACCGTTACTGTTTCGCCACCGGATTGAATAATGCCTTTCACCGCAGCCAGCCCATCACGTGGCCGGTCGACGGAGATGGAGTCTGCGGCCGTGCTGGCCCTGACCTCATCGACCACGACTGTTGACCAATCCGGGTCTGAGTCACCACTGTCGCGAATCCGGCGGACGGTGAGGCAGATGGCAGCGCTGGATTCAGACTGAGCGCAATCGATCTTAGGCACCCGGTCGACAAGCCCGACGGCACGCAGATCGCACCAGCCTTTCCAGATACCACTCAATAGATTGCCGTCACCCGTGGGTACCACTATCCGATCCGGGACACGACCGCCCAGAGATTCCCAGATCTCGTAGGCACAGGTTTTTTTGCCCTCTCGCGTAAACGGGTTATAGCCGGTACTTCGATTTAGCCAGCCGAATTCATTGGAGGCAGCCAGGCAAAGATCGAAAGCATCATCGTAATTTCCCCGAACCGCATAGACGGTCGCTCCGAAAGATAAGGCCTGGGTGAGCTTTGCCGTCGGCGCATCTTCCGGGACGAACACCACTGCGCGCAGGCCGAGCGCGGCAGAAAGGCAGGCAAGTGAGGAACCTGCGTTCCCGGTACTGGCGACGGATACGACGTTCGCGCCTATATCTATTGCCCGGCGAAGCGCCACGGCGCCAGCGCGGTCCTTGGTCGATGCGCTCGGATTCACAGTGTCATCTTTGAGATACAGATTACGAAGCCCACACAGTTCACCGAGACGAGTTGCCTCATACAATGGCGTCCCGCCGACTCGCAGCGGGAATGGCGCACCGGTGTCTTTCACGGGTAGCAAAGGTGCATAGCGAAACAGGTCAGCCCGGCTATCATCGAAACCTGCCGCGACGTCCTTTGCAATCGCCGCATAGTCATAGGTGATTTCAAGATTGCCGCCGCAAGACGGGCACAGGAATCCCGCGAAATCGAAGGCTTGCGATTCAGCGCAGGCTATACAGCGATAACCGTTCATATGCATCAGATCGTCACGGCACGATGTGTGTGCCACAAATCTTGTGCAGGTCTGCCTGCAGATTGTGTGGTTGAGCAATAATCACTTCCTTACCGCCTTGCTCGAGAAACGTAATGGCGCTTTCGATCTTCGGCTGCATGCTGCCGGCTGCGAAGTGTCCTGCAGCCAGGTGTTGCCGACATTCCTTTACAGTCATGCGGTCGATCTCAACTTGCTCCCGTGTGCCGAAATTCAATGACACCTTGTCGACGTCAGTGGAAATAATAAATATCGAGGCGCCAAGCTCTGAGGCTAACAGGCAGGAAGTCGCATCCTTGTCGATAACGGCCGGGCGAGGTCGCAGCGTGCCGTCCGGTCTGTACACTACCGGGATGCCGCCACCGCCGCCGGCGATGACCAGCGTACCGTTGTCGAGCAAAGTTCGAATGGCCGGCAACTCGATGATCTTGAGAGGGGTCGGCGATGGCACCAGACGACGCCAGCCGCGGCCCGCATCTTCGCCAACGACCCAGTCGTTCTCGTTCTCACGTTGACGCGCTTCTACTTCGCTCATGAATGGGCCGATCGGCTTGCTCGGATTGCTGAAACTCGGGTCCTGTTCGTCGACCACAACCTGTGTGACGAGCGCGATGACCTGCTGTTCCAGATTCTGTTGAAGAAATTCGTTCTGCAGGCTCTGGGCAATCTGCATTCCGATCGATCCCTGTGTATCCGCCACGCAATTGGCTAGCGGGACCTCGTGGATGACGTCTCTCGCCAGCTCTGAGCGCAACAGGATAAAGCCAACCTGCGGTCCATTACCGTGCGTAATCAACACCCGATAACCCTGCTTGACGATTGGCACGATGTAACGACTCGTCTCACCAGCAACACGGTATTGATCCACAACGCCCATGTGCTCGGGGTCCTTGATCAGCGAATTGCCACCGATGGCAATGACGACCAGCGGGGTATCGGTGTTGTTGTCTTGTATGGGATTCGTCACTTGAATTGCCGTTTCCTACATTGTGAGTGCCATAAGGGCCTTGGCCGTGTGCAGTCGGTTCTCAGCCTCAGGATAAACGCGCGATTGTGCGCCGTCGATAACCGCATCGGTCACTTCAGAGCCCCGATCCGCAGGCAGGCAGTGCATGTAGATTGCCTGCTCCCTGGCACGCGCCATCATCGCTTCGTCACAAATCCAGTCTTTGTATTGCTGCGCGACCCGCATTGCTTCGTCAGGTTTGCTGAACAGCGACTCCA
Source organism: uncultured Woeseiaceae bacterium (assembly GCA_964568835.1). Classification (GTDB taxonomy): domain Bacteria; phylum Pseudomonadota; class Gammaproteobacteria; order Steroidobacterales; family Woeseiaceae; genus UBA1847. The sequence continues at coordinate 3,632 of CAZMRZ010000092.1, forward strand.
CGCCCCAGCTCTTGGGATAAACGATGTCGGCATCGGCGAATGCCTCTTCCATGTTGTCCACGACCTCGAAAGAGCCTCCGGAGCGTGCGGCGTTCTCACGCGCCAGCCTCATAGGTTCGTCCATCAATTTGTACTCGGGCGGGTGGGCCAGTGTCACGTTCATGCCAAAGCGGGTCATTAGCATGATCAGCCCCTGTGGCACGGACATCGGTTTCACATAGCTTGGTGCATACGCCCAGGACACAGCGATTTTGAGGTCCTTGAAATCTTTGCCGAATTCTTCGCGAATGGTCATCAGGTCGGCCAGGTTCTGGCAAGGGTGGTCAACGTCGCACTGCATGTTGATGACCGGCACCGACGCGTGTTCCGCGACATCGCGCATATACGTCTGTCCCTCGCCGGGCACCAGGTCATGGCGAATCATGATGCCATGCCCGTAACCGGAAAGTATCGTGCCCATGTCCTTGGGGCTTTCACCATGTGCGATCTGCGAGGTCTCCGAGTCAATAAAGTGAGCGTGCCCACCGAGCTGCGTCATGCCCGCTTCGAACGAGTTGCGCGTGCGCGTGGACTTGTCGAAGAAAATAAGGAACGCTGTTTTGTGTGCCAGGTGCAATGTTGGCACACCATTTCTGAACTCGTCTTTCAGCTGATCTGCTGTATCCAGAGCGAGTTCGATTTCTTCGTCCGACCAGTCTTGTGTCATCAGCCAGTCGCGGCCTTTCATATGGTCTGGAATTGGTTTTGCTGTGCGAGTCATCGTGAAAAATCTCCCTGGGTTATCCCTTCGCGAATTGATCGACGAGGGCGGAGTAAAAGGCGGCGCAGCACACGAGGTGTTCGACCTCGGTCTGCTCGTTGGGCGCGTGCGCAAAATGCTCATGGCCGGGTCCGAAGCCGACGGTCGGAATATGATGCATACCGGCTGTGGCGACGCCGTTGGTGCTGAAAGTCCAGTGTCCGACTTCGGGTTCCTTGTCGAACGCATCGGAGTAAGCGGTTATTGCAGCTTGTACTTCCGGTTCGCTTTCGGCCATCTCCCACGTGGGGTAGTACTTTCGCGTGGGGTAAGTTAGCCCGGTATAGCTGGGCACCGCGTAGTCGAGGACGGTGACTGTGGCTTTCGCTTTCTGCACCGATGGCAACGCGAGAATTTCTGCTACGGAGGTCTCTTCCGTCTCATCAATGGTTAAACGGCGATCAAGATGTATCGTGCAACCATCGGCTACTGCACAGAGACTGGGTGAGGTGGAGCGGATTTCGCTGATTGTGACCGTACCTTTGCCCAGCGGCTCACGTGGCTGTAGTTCCTCGTTTAGCTTCTCTATGTCCGCGATGATACCGGCCATCTTGTAAACCGCGTTGTCCCCACGTTCGGGCGCCGATCCATGACAGGAAACACCGGATGTGTGCACTTCCAGTTCCATTCGACCGCGGTGCCCGCGATAGATGCGCAGACTGGTTGGTTCGGTAATCACGACGAGGTCGGGGCGAAGGTCGTCTTCGTTGATAATGTACTGCCAACACAAACCGTCGCAGTCTTCTTCCTGCACGGTTGCGGTCGCGTAAAAGGTCACGTTCTCGGGGATACCGCGCTTCTTCAATATTGCGCCCGCATAAATACTCGAGGCGACGCCGCCTTTCATGTCACTCGTGCCGCGGCCGTACAGAATGCCGTCCTCTATGTCGCCTGAATGCGGGTCACGATCCCACAACTCCGGGTCACCGACATCGACCGTATCTATATGGCCATCGAATGCGATAACACGAGGTCCGTTACCAATGCGACCGAGGAGGTTGCCCATGGGGTCAACGGTGACTTCGTCGTAGCCAATTCGCAGCATCTCCTGGCGGGCCCGTTCGATGACCGCGCCTTCTTCAGAGCTCAGCGACGGGATGCGAATAATGTCCTGCATGAATTTTACGAGGTCGGCTTTGATTTCCATCGCGTCCGCGTAATAGGTGCTGCTCATTTTCTGTCTCCGTCATTATTAAAGGCATCGATCAGTCGATCCCATTCGTCCACGACATCCTGCGAGAAGATCTCTCGCCAGAAGTCTTCGTCCCAAAGCTGTCGCAATTCGTCCGAGGTTCGCCCCTGTTGTTCCACCCAGGTGAAGTACTTGAAGTTGTGCAGTGCTTTCTGATCGGCATAGCTCAACTCACGCACATGATCGGGCGTTGTGCCTTGCAGGTAACGCCCGTAGTGCTGATCGGCCAGGTGTGTGGTGTACGGCCCATGCGATTCCTGCATTTCCTCCATGCGCGATGAATACAGCTCCATGGAATCCGTGAGTGGCGTGAAGATTACGTCGCGCCCATCCATGTCGTAGTAACGCGCAGCCTTGATACTGGCCACGAGGTTGCACAGTCCCGAGATGCCGATATCACCGAGGGCTTCGATCGTGTCTTCAGCGACTCCCTCACGCCGCAGGCATGCGCGACCCTCGTCTTCGTTAAACAGGCGCATGAGTTGCATGGTCTGTTCATCATCAACGGCGGCAATGAGATTCGTATTGCGTACGTTATGAATCCACGGAATGTGCTTGTCGCCGATACCTTCGATGCGATGCTCACCGAAGCCGAATTGCAGCAGGGTAGGACATTGCAATGCTTCCGTGGCCACGACGCGCATACCCGGATGTTGAGTGCGCAGATAGTCGCCCGCGGCAATGGTGCCTGCGGAGCCGGTGGCGCTGACGTAGGCGGACAGGCGGCGACCGTCCTGGTAGTGATTGCGATAAATCTCTTCGATAATCGACCCGGTCATCTGGTAGTGCCAGATGGCATTGCCGAACTCCTCGAACTGGTTGAAGACGACGATGTCGTCGCCGCGTTCTTCGCGCAGCGCCCAGCACTTGTCATAGATCTCTTTGACGTTTGATTCCGTGCCGGGGGTGGCGATGATCTCATCCGTGCCGATCTCCCGGAGCCACTCGAAGCGCTCGCGGCTCATGCCCTCGGGCAGGATTGCGACGGCAGGGCAGTCCAGCAGGGCGCAGTCGTAAGCGCCGCCGCGACAGTAATTGCCCGTGGACGGCCACACGGCTTTCTGCGTATCCGGATCGAATGCGCCGGTGACCAGGCGCGGGACCAGGCACCCGTAAGCCGCGCCGACCTTGTGGGCTCCGGTTGGAAACCACTTGCCGAGAATACCGACGATGGTTGCGTCGACACCCGTTAACGCGGGCGGAAACTCGATCCAGTTACCTTCACCGAATCCGCCGCCGTGCTCGACGGGCTCGTTCTTCCAGGTGATCCGAAACAGGTTCGCCGGGTCGAGGTCCCACAAGCCAACGTCTTTAAGTCTGGCTTTGATCGAGTCAGGCGCGAGCGTCGGGTTTTTTTGTTGAGCGAAGGTGGGCAGGAGAATATTCTGCGCGTGGGCGCGGGCGATGCTCTTCTGCAGCACATCTGCACGAATTTCAGGTATCAGGTTCACTGTTCCCCTCCGAAATTGATAACGGGGATCGGCTTAACGTCGCCCCATGCGAGTTCTACTTCAGTTGCCCCGGAACGTATCGCGCGCAGCAGCTCGTCCTGATCGACAGGCAGGCTGCGCACGCGCACTCCGGTGGCGCGATAGATGGCATTGGTGATGGCCGGGCTCGTGGGAATGCTCGGCAATTCGCCCACACCTTTTGCCCCGAAGGGGCCTGCTGCGGTGTTGTGCTCCACAATGTGGGAAATAATTTTCGGCGCGTGCGTGATGTTCGGCGTCTTGTAACGCGCCATAACATTCGTCCAGGGCTTGCCGTCTTCCTGGATGTAGTGCTCGGTCAGCGTGTAGCCGATGCACATAACAATGCCGCCCTCGATTTGTCCTTCCAGTGTCAGCGGGTTGATGGCACGACCGACATCGTGTGCGGCAACGACCTTTCGAACATTAACTTCACCGCTACGCATGTCGATTTCACACAAGGCGGCTTGTGCGCAGAAACCGAAGGCAACGTGCATGTCGCCGCCGGTCCCCAATGGACGGGTCTTTGGTGCCCAGTATTCATACTGTACTTTGACTCTTGTCGCAGGTGTAGCAGCCGCAAGTTGCCGGGCCACGTCTTTGGCTGCCAGGCGTGCCGCATTGCCGCTGACATACGACTGCCGGCTGGCGGTCGTTGGCCCGCCGTCGGGGCAATAATCGGTGTCGCCAAGCAGGACGCTCACGCGTGTTGCAGGAATGCCCAACTCTTCGGCCGCACACGCGGCGAGGACGGCGGGGAGGCCCTGGCCCATTTCTGCAGAAGAGATTCGGACTTCGGCCATCAGTCCCTTGTCAGGATCCTGCCACGCTTCGACTTCAGCCGTCGCCTTGTCTGGCGCACCGCCACCCAGCCCCGTGTTCTTGTAGCCCACAGCAATGCCCCAGGCGAATCGCCGATGGCCCTCGTCCCAGGTCCAGCGAAAATCATCACGGCGCATGTCGTGCTCGACCTTGTCGATGCACTCGTTCAGGCCAACGCTTTCCCGCAGCACTTGTCCGGTCGATGTCTCTGAGCCGACATCCAGGGCGTTCATACGACGAAACTCAACCGTATCAAGGCCCAGTTTTTCAGCGAGCATGTCCATGTTGCTTTCAACCGCAAAACAACTCTGAGTTACGCCAAATCCACGGAAGGCGCCACAAGGAACATTGTTGGTGTACAAGGCAAAGCAGTCGACCTTTACATTCGGCACATCGTAAGGACCCGTGGCATGGGTCGTTGCTCGCGTGAGTACTTTTTCGCTGAGGCTGGCGTAGGCGCCGCCATCTCCGTAGAGAGTTGCTTCCACAGCGGTGAGTTTGCCGTCTTGAGTCGCTCCGGTTCGGATGCGAATAATGGTGGCATGCCGCTTGGGGTGAACCAGCAAACTCTCCTGGCGCGAGTACAGCATTTTCACGGGGCGTTGCGTGGCTTCAGCGAGAAGGGCGGAATGAATCTGGCCAACGATATCTTCTTTGCCGCCGAAGCCGCCGCCCATCAGCGTGGCAACGACCCGGACTTCTTCGGGTGCCACACCCAAAGCAGCAGCGGTCTGGTCGCGGTCGCCGTACGGAATCTGGCTGCCCACATAAACTGTTGTCTTATCATGCTTTGCTGTTTCGCCGCGCACGGCAAGCGCGTCGCATTGGCCGCCGAAGGCCGTGGGAACGTAACCGGCAGGCACGCCGATCGAGCACTCCGG